>JBEEFQ010000227.1:0-17106 GCA_041166245.1 Actinomycetota bacterium
ACAAGAGCATTCGCAGGTTTCCGGTGGCCATAGCGGTGGAGTCACACCCGTTCCCATTCCGAACACGGAAGTTAAGCCCGCCAGCGCCGATGGTACTTGGGGGGTGACCCCCTGGGAGAGTAGGTCGCCGCCGGAATAATTTTGCTGAAAGAGCCCCCGTTTCGGGGGCTTTTTCGCGTAATGGGACCGGGTATCGTGCGGCCATGCCCCCCGAACGCCCGCCCAGGAAGCCGGCGCGCCCAGCCAAGGCGGGGGAGCGACGGACGCCTCCGAGGTCGACCGACCGCAAGCAGACCGATCGGGGCAAGCCGCCCGCGCGCCGGACGCCGCCCAAGGCGGGGGAGCGCCGTACGACTGGGGACCGCAAGCCTCCCGCACCGAGGTCGGCCTCGGACCGTGGCCGGACGACCGACCGCAGTAGCAAGCCCGGCGAGCGCCAGACGCCGCCGATCCGCAAGACGGGCGCGGACCGGTGGTCGCGCGCCGATCGGGGCACGCCCACTGACCGGCCGCGCCGCTCGACCGGGCAGGCGCCCAAACGGGCCGAGCCGCCGAAGCCGGCTCCCCGGAAGTGGGGCAGCGTGGCCAGGCGGGGCGCGGCCAACCTCGGTGAGGACCAGGCCACGGCGTCGCGGATCTGGCGGGAGGCCGTCAAGCGGGCCCGGGACGAGCCCGCGCCCACCGCCCGGCCCGACGGGGGCTGGGAGCCCGAGGTCTGGACCGAGGAACGGCCCGCCAGGACAGCGGCGCCCAAGGCGAAGGCCGCGCCCGAGCGCCAGGGTCGCAAGCCCCGCCAGCTGACGGCGGAGGTCGCCGGCGAGCTCACCACCGCCCGCGGCGAGAAGCGGGGCACGCGCCTGCAGACCCGCCTCACCGAGGCGGCGGGGGCCTTCGAGCGCGGCCGCTACATCGACGCCCGCCGCATGCTCAAGCCCCTCGCCGACGAGGCGCCGGGCGCGGCGAGCGTGCGCGAGCTGTACGGGCTGACCCTCTATCACCTCGACCGCTGGCGGGAGGCGGCCCGGGAGCTCGAGGCGTTCCGCAGCCTGACCGGTTCGGTCGAGCAGCATCCCGTGCTGGCTGACGCCTACCGCGCCCTGAAGCGGTACAAGAAGGTCGACGAGCTCTGGGAGGAGCTGCGCCAGGCGTCGCCCGGCGCCGAGCTGGTGGCGGAGGGACGCATCGTTGCCGCGGGCGCCAAGGCCGATCGAGGCGATCTGCAGGGCGCCATCGCCCTGCTGGAGAAGGCCAAGCTCGACCTCAAGCGACCGCGTGACCACACGTTGCGGCTCATCTACGCGTTGGCCGATCTGTACGAGCGGGTCGGCGACATGCCCAAGGCGCGGGACCTCTTCGGGCGCATCGCCGAGCGCGACCGGGACTTCTTCGACGCGGCGGACCGGGCGAGGGCGCTGGCCTAGTTCGAGCGGTTAGCTTCGTCGCCCGTGCCGACGGACAAGCGAGCGAGACAGAAGGAAGGCCGGGCCGCGCGCCAGCAGGCCCTGCTCGAGGCGCAGCAGAAGCAGGGCCGGCGACGCCGGATCGTGCGGTTCTTCATCCCGATCGCCATCCTCGCCGTCGCCGCCGTCGTGTTTTCCAACCGCGGCGGCGACGACACCAGTGGCGACCAGACGGTCGCGGCGGGCTCGGCCGCCGGCTGCCCGCCCGCGGCGGGCGCCGCTGTGCGCAAGACCAAGTTCACCAAGGCGCCGCCGATGTGCATCGACACGTCGAAGACGTACCTGGCGACGGTGAAGACGACCAAGGGCGAGTTCACCATCACCCTCGACGCAAAGAAGGCGCCCAAGACGGTGAACAGCTTCGTCTTCCTGGCGCGCAACAAGTTCTACGACGGCGTGAAGTTCCACCGCATCCTCCCCGGCTTCGTCGTCCAGGGCGGCGACCCCCAGGGCACGGGCCAGGGCGGACCGGGGTACCAGATACCTGACGAGCTGCCTCAGGCCGGGGAGTACAAGGTGGGGTCGGTGGCCATGGCCAACGCGGGCCCTGATACCAACGGGAGCCAGTTCTTCGTCGTGACCGGACCCGAGGGCGTGCAGCTGCCGCCCAAGTACACCCTGTTCGGCCAGGTGACCAAGGGTATGGAGACGACGGTGAAGGCGCTCGAAGCGGTCGGCACCCCGGGTGCGGGCACGCCCAGCGAAGAGGTCATGATGACCTCAGTGCGCATCACCGAGCGCTGAGCAGTCCCAACCCGGAACGCTGTCACAGGCCCTGAGTACGGTGGGCCCTGCCTCGCTTCCCCCGGTCGAGCAGCTGGAGCGGGAGGAGCGCGTCATGAGCGCGAACGAGATGGAGTCGCACGGGATGAACGTGGTGGCCCTGGCCGGCCGCCTGTCGAGGCCGGCCGAGCACCGGGTGTTGCCATCGGGTGACGAGCTGGTGGCCTACGAGGTCACCACGCCGGGCCGGGGCGACGGGCGGTCGGACACGGTGCCGGTGGTGTGGTTCGGCGCACCGGCGTCGGCCTCGACGCTCGACGTCGACACCAAGGTGGTCGTGGTGGGGCGGGTGCGGCGCCGGTTCTTCCGGGCGGGCGGGTCCACGCAATCCCGCACCGAGGTGGTCGCCGATGCCGTGGTCCCGGCCCGCAACGGCCGTCGGGTGCGGGCCGCGCTCGACGCGGCTGCCGGGCTGCTCATGGGCGACGACTGCTGATCGGCGCCACCCCCGCCTGGGCTCGGGCCTCTTCGAACGGCTGGCCTACGCTGCAGCCGCGTACGCGAACGGGAGCGGATCATGCACAAGGACCAGTTCGACAAGATCAAGAACGGGCGGGGGTTCATCGCCGCGCTGGACCAGAGCGGCGGCAGCACGCCCAAGGCGTTGAAGCTCTACGGGGTCGAGGAGGACGCGTACTCCAACGACAAGGAGATGTTCGACGTCATCCACCAGATGCGCAGCCGCATCGTCCAGAGCCCGAAGTTCAACGGTGATCGCGTGCTCGGCGCCATCCTCTTCGAGGACACCATGGACCGCCAGATCGACGGCAAGGATTCGCCCGAGTACCTCTGGGAGGTGAAGGGCGTGGTGCCCTTCCTCAAGGTCGACAAGGGCCTCGAGGACGAAGCGGATGGTGCCCAGGTCATGAAGCCCATCCCCGGCCTCGCCGACCTGCTGCAGCGGGCCGTGGCCAAGGGTGTGTTCGGCACCAAGATGCGCTCGGTGATCAAGCAGGGCACCGAGAAGGGTGTCCAGGCGGTCATGGATCAGCAGTTCGAGCTCGGGCGCCAGATCGCCGACGCCGGCCTTGTCCCCATCCTCGAGCCCGAGGTCGACATCCATAGCCCCAACAAGGCCGAAGCCGAGGCCATGCTCAAGAAGGCGATCCTGGCCGGGCTCGAGCAGTGGCCGAGCGACAAGTACCTGATGTTCAAGCTGACCCTGCCGGAGGAGGACAACTTCTACTCCGAGATCGCCGACCACCCGAACGTGGTGAGGGTCGTCGCCCTGTCCGGTGGCTACTCCCGCGACGAGGCCAACGCCAGGCTGTCCAGAAACAAAGGCGTGATCGCCAGCTTCTCCCGGGCCCTCACGGAGGGTCTCTCGGCCCAGCAGAGCGACTCGGAGTTCGATGCCACCCTCGACCAGTCGGTCGGGAGCATCGCCGAGGCATCTGGTTCCTGAGAGGCATCCGAGCCGTTCGTAACCGTCCTGTAACACCTCGGCCCGACCGGTACGCTGGGCGTTCGTGACTGACACCGCCGAACGGCCCCCGCAGGGTCTCGACCACGTCGTCATCCGGTTCGCGGGGGACTCGGGCGACGGCATGCAGCTGACGGGTGACCGCTTCACCGACGCCAGCGCGGTCATGGGCAACGACCTGTCCACGCTGCCCGATTATCCAGCCGAGATCCGGGCACCGGCGGGCACGCTGGCCGGTGTTTCCGCCTTCCAGATCAACATCTCCGACCACGACATCCTCACGCCGGGCGACGAGCCCAGCGTCCTGGTGGCCATGAACCCGGCCGCCCTCAAGGCCAACCTGGGCGACGTGCCTCGCGGTGGCACGCTCATCGTCAACGCCGACAACTTCGACGAGCGGGCGCTGACCAAGGCGGGCTACGCCGCCAATCCCCTCACCGACGGCACCCTCGACGCCTTCACCGTCTACGAGGTGCCCATGACCTCGATCACCATCGAGGCCACCAAGGAGACCGGCGTCAAGCCGCGGGACGCGGAGCGGTCCAAGAACTTCTTCGCCCTCGGGCTGATCAGCTGGATGTACACCCGGCCCGTCGACGCCACCATCGAGTGGATCCAGAAGCGGTTCGCGGCCAAGCCGTTGGTCGCCGCGTCGAACACCCTGGCCTTCAAGGCCGGGTACAACTTTGGCGAGACGGCCGAGCTGTTCGAGAGCGCGTACGAGATCAAGCCCGCCGCGCTCGAGCCCGGCAACTACACGAACATCAGCGGGAACACGGCGCTGGCGTGGGGGCTCATCGCCGCCGGTCAGCTCGCCAACCTGCCGATCTTCCTGGGCTCGTATCCCATCACGCCCGCGTCGGACATCCTCCATGAGCTCTCCAAGCACAAGAACTTCGGCGTGCGCACGCTGCAGGCCGAGGACGAGATCGCCGGCATCGGCGCCGCCCTCGGCGCCGCGTTCGGCGGACAGCTGGGCGTGACGACCACGAGCGGGCCCGGCGTCGACCTCAAGTCCGAGACCATGGGGCTGGCGATCAGCATGGAGCTCCCGCTGATCATCATCGACATCCAGCGGGGCGGTCCGTCCACCGGCCTGCCCACCAAGACCGAGCAGGCCGACCTGCTGCTGGCAATGTACGGACGCCACGGCGAGGCGCCGCTGCCGATCGTGGCGGCCAAGACCCCGTCGGACTGCTTCTACGCCGCCATCGAGGCGGTGCGCCTCGCGGTCAAGTACCGCACACCGGTGATCCTGCTGTCCGACGGCTACCTGGCCAACGGGGCCGAGCCGTGGCGCCTCCCCGCCATCGAGGACCTGCCCGACATCAGCGTCACCTTCGCCACCGAGCCCAACCACACCGGCGTCGACGGCACCGCACAGTTCTGGCCCTACCTCCGCGACGAGCAGACTCTCGCCCGCCCGTGGGCCATCCCTGGCACTCCCGGTCTCGAGCACCGCATCGGTGGCATCGAGAAGGAGGACGGCACCGGCAACATCTCCTACGACCCGGTCAACCACGAGCGCATGGTGCGGCTCCGGCAGGCCAAGATCGCCGGCATCGCCAAGGACATCCCCGGGGTGGAGGTCGACCACGAGAAGGGCGCCGAGCTGCTCGTCCTCGGTTGGGGATCGACGTGGGGCACCGTCGGCGCCGCCATTCGGCGGGTGCGGGCCCGGGGCGGCAAGGTGGCACAGGCCCATCTGATCCACCTCAACCCGTTCCCGGCCGACCTGGGCGACGTCCTCAGTCGCTACAAGAAGGTGCTGATCCCGGAGATGAACCTCGGGCAGCTGAGCAAACTGATCAGAGCCGAGTACCTGGTGGACGCCAAGTCATTCACCAAGATCCAGGGCATCCCGTTCCGGGCCTCCGAGCTGGAAGCCGCCATCCTCGAGTGCATGAGCTGAGAGCGCGCTGATGACAGACACCACGGTTCCCGTCACAACCAAGAAGGACTGGTCGAGCGACCAGGAGGTGCGCTGGTGCCCCGGGTGTGGCGACTACTCCATCCTCAGCGCCATGCAGCTGCTCATGCCCGAGCTGGGCGTGCGCCGGGAGAACACCGTCTTCGTTTCCGGCATCGGCTGCGCGGCCCGTCTGCCGTACTACATGAACACCTACGGGATGCACAGCATCCACGGACGAGCGCCGGCCATCGCCACCGGGCTCGCCGTCAGCCGCCCCGATCTGGACGTCTGGGTGATCACCGGTGACGGCGACTCCCTGTCGATCGGCGGCAACCACCTGATCCATGCGTTGCGCCGCAACGTGAATCTCACGATCATCCTGTTCAACAACCAGATCTACGGTCTGACCAAGGGCCAGTACTCACCGACCAGCGAGGTCGGCAAGGTCACCAAGTCCACGCCGTTCGGCTCGGTCGACCGCCCCTTCAACCCCATCAGCCTGGCGCTCGGGGCCGAGGCCACGTTCGTGGCCCGCACCCACGACCTGGACCGCAAGCACATGATGGAGATGTTCCGCCGGGCCCATGACCACAAGGGCGGCGGCTTCGTCGAGGTGTACCAGAACTGCAACGTGTTCAACGACGGCGCCTTCGAAGGGATCACCGCGAAGGACGCTCGCTCGCAGATGCTCATTCCGTTGGAGCACGGCAAGCCCATCCGCTTCGGTGCCGACGGTGAGAAGGGCGTGATCCTCGACGGCCAGGGCCGGGCCCGGATCGTCGCTGTGGCCGACGTCGGGGAAGACGCCGTGCTCGTGCACGACGAGGAGCGCGAGGAGCCGGGTCTCGCCTTCATGCTCTCGCGGCTGGCGCGCGGCCCCTACGAGCCCACGCCCATCGGCGTGTTCCGCGCCGTCGAGCGACCCGACTACGGAGAAGCCATGCAGCACCAGATCCTCGACGCCCAGGCCGAGCGGGGTGCGGGCGACCTCGCCGGGTTGCTCTCGTCCGGCTCCACGTGGACGGTCTGACGATGCATCCACGGTGGCGTCCGCTCTTGGCCGGCCTGGTGGCACTGATCGCTGTGGCGGTGCCGATGAACTCGGCGCGGGGTCAGGAAGGCGGCGGTGCGGCGACGCCGTTGAAGGCGGCCAAGGAGGCGTACTACACGTTCCCGATCGAGGGCTCGCTGCCGCCAGTGCTCACGAAGCAGGTGCCCCCCTCCGCCGTCTGCCTGGTGGCACCCGCACAGGTTTGCGGCCCGGAGGTGGACGCGCTGAAGGTGACGCTCGGTCTCGACCAGGGTCTTCCCGTCCCTGACGTGCCCGACTTCATGCTGCCCCAGCCGGTGGAGCCGGGCACCCTTCCCGTCGGCATGATCGGCGGCGCGGCGAGGTATGTGTCCGCCTTGCGCTTCGACCTGCCCTCGATCCCGAAGGGCGCGCTGGTCGAGAAGTTCGACCTCGTGCTCGACGAGGGCAGCTTCACCTTCTCCATCGAGTCACCCGCGTTCCGGGCCGCGGTACTGGCAGGGCTCGCGCAGTACCCCGAGCCCAAGCCCGACGTCCTACAGGCCTACCTGGCGGGCGTCGCGGGCGGGAACCCCGCGCTGGCCGCGTTCGAACCGACCGGCATCGAGGCGTGCCTGGTGCGGTCGCCGTTCACGGCGGGCCCGAGCCAGGACCCGAAGGCGCGGCCGCAGGCCGACTGCCTGGTCGGCGCCACCGGCGAGCGCGATGCGGCCGCGGGAACCTGGACCTTCGACATCGCCGGCATCGTGCAGGAGTGGGTGGACGGCGCGCCCAACGAGGGCATCTACCTCGGCCCCCTCGGCGCCCAGAACGTCGCCTACGGCGACCCCGACCCGTCGACGAACTTCCAGGTCTCGCTCAAGACGGCACCGGCTGCAGACGGCACCGGGCCACGCGCCGTCGTCGCCACCGGCGAGAAGCCGCCCGAGCTCACCGATCTGCCCCTGAGTGACTCGGGGGTGCTGGGGGAGTCGCTCAGTGACGCGGGGCCGGTCGACAACGTGAGCACCATTGGCTCGCCCCTCGGGAGCAGCGGCGTGGTGGGCAGCGTGGACACTGGTGCGACCACTGAGCCCGCCAGCGAGCGGCGGACCCTGCCCGACGCCTCGAGCCCCTGGTGGCTCTGGCTGCTGGTGCCCATCGGCGTGGCCGGTTGCTACGCGCTGGCCCAGGCCCTCGACGCCACGCCCGAAGCCGTGACCCGGCGGGCGGGGGCCATGACGCGCCTCGTCGAAGCACGGCGGTCGGGTAGCTTCGCCGCCGCTTCACCTGATTGAGCTGGGAGGCCAACGTCGTGAAGATTCGTGCGCGGTTGCTGGTGGGGCTCCTGGCCGTGCTGCTCGTCGCGGCCGCGTGCGGGCAGAAGGAGGGCGTCCACGTCGCGACCAGCGGTGGTTCCAGTGGTGACGTCAGCGGCGAGCTGAGCACCGACACCGGCGCCACCGACGCGGGCGCCACCGACGCCGGGGCCACGGATGCGGGTGGTGCGGCAGCAGCCGGCACCTCCGGGGGCGCGGCCGCGGCCGGCGGTGGGGCCAAGGCCGCCACCGGCGGCGCAGCCGCTGGGGCCACCGGCGG
Organism: Actinomycetota bacterium; assembly: GCA_041166245.1. Lineage (GTDB taxonomy): Bacteria > Actinomycetota > Acidimicrobiia > Acidimicrobiales > JAFATL01 > JBEEFP01. The sequence goes on from JBEEFQ010000227.1 coordinate 8,187, forward strand.
CGCGGTGAAGGTCAGCGGCACGACGCGCACTGGCGTCACCAAGGACAAGATCACCATCGCCGTCCACGCACCCGTCACGGGGGCGGCACCCCTCCCCGCCACCTCGTTCGAGAAGGCGCGCGATCTCTATTGGCGCTGGATCACCGAGAACAAGGGTGAGAAGGTGCTGGGCCGGGCCAAGGTGGAGGTGCTCTTCAAGGACGACCGCTACCAGCCCAGCACCGCGGTGCAGGCGTGCCGCGAGCTGGCGGCCAACGCCTTCCTGCTCGTCGGCGGCGGCGGCACAGACCAGATCCAGGCCTGTGGTCGCTTCGCCGAGTCGGCCCGGGTGCCGTATTTCTCCGGCGGCGTCACCGAGAACGGCTTGCAGGGGCTCAAGTACTACTTCGCCTCGTCCATGACCTACAAGCAGCAGGGCGGCCTGCTGGCGCAGTACGTGAAGAAGAACTTTGCGGGCAAGAAGGTCGCGGCAGTGATCACCGACACGCCCAACTTCGATGACGCCGCCGCTGGATGGGAAGCCGGGCGTCAGGCCCAGGGTCTCAGCTACTACAAGACGCTGCGTCATCCCCGCGCCGACACCTCCTGGTACAACACCTTCGCCAGTGAGCTGAAGGGCGCCGGCGTGCAGGTGCTCTACATCAACAGCTCGCCCGTCGACTACATCCGGTTCGCCCAGCAGGCATCCCAGCAGGGCTTCGTGCCGCAGTTCGTCGGCGTGGGCATCACCATGGGGCTGAACCCGGTGCTCGAGTCGGGGTGTCCTGAGGTTGCCAACGGCGTGTTCCTCTCGCCGTTCCCCGGGCTCGACTGGGCCCAGCAGAACCAGCCCGACTTCAACGCCGCCGCGTCCAAGTTCGGCGTGGTGGCCGACGACCTCGCGCTCGCCCTCTGGGGCTTTGCCAAGAACGTGCACGAGCTGTTCAAACGCTACGAGGCCACCTACGGCACCGACCTCACCCGTGAGGATTTCCGCAACATGGTCGAGCAGCAGAAGGGCATCAAGTCCGGCGTCTTCCCCGAGCTCAGCTACTCGCCCGCCGACCACTTCGGGGCCAACTCGGTGCACGTGCTCAAGGCCGACTGCGGCACCAAGCGCCACGCGACCCTGGCCACCTTCGCCACCGGCTTCTGACTCGTCAGGGCAGCGGGACGAGCAACTAGCGTCTGGCCGCTGCCATGACGACGATCCTCGATGTCATCCTCCTGGGGCTCCAAACCGGCGCGGTGTTCAGCCTGGTCTCGCTCGGTGTGGCCCTCGTCTACAAGGCCACGCGCATCGTCAACTTCGCCCAGGGTGAGCTCGGCACCATTCCCGCCTTCATCGCCTACATCGTGATGACGGGCTTCCAGGTCAACGGCGAACCAGTGACCGACCGGGGCCGGTTGTGGATCGCGACGCTCGTCGCCCTCGTCGTTGGGGCCGGTTTCGGGATCCTGGTCAACACCCTGGTCATCCGCCGGTTGGCGGCGGTGAGCCCGGTGACGTCGCTCGTCGCGACTGCGGGCGTCATGTTGCTCTCGAGCGCCATGGCCCAGATCTTCTTCGAGCCCAAGGCCCGACGCTTCCCGCAGTACGTGGGCGGCGGCTTCCGCTTCCCCGGTGCCGACGTCACGGTGGCCTGGCAGACGATCGTGACCCTGATCGTGCTCGCGGGCGCGGCTGCCCTCCTGGCGCTGCTCTTCCGCACCCCGCCTGGCGTCGCGCTGCTGGCCACCGCCCAGGAGCCGTTCGCGGCCGAGCTGCAGGGCATCTCGGTGAGCGGCATGCGCACGCTGGCGTGGGGGCTGGCGGGGGTGCTCGGCGCGCTGGCCGGGTTGCTGGGCGCGGGCGTGTTCGCCAGCATCGCGCCGGCGTTCATGACTTCCACCTTCCTCATCCCCGCCCTCACCGGAGCGGTGCTGGGCGGGCTGACCTCGATGGTGGGGGCGGTGGCGGGCGGGCTCCTGCTGGGCATCGTCGTGCAAGCCGCCAACCAGATCAACCGCAGCTTCGACCTCGGCATCCCGGGACCGCCCCAGGTCGCCGCCCTTCTGGTGCTCCTGATCGTGCTGCTGGTGCGTCCCCAAGGCCTCCTCGGCAAGGCGGCCTGATGGCGACCCAGGAGCACGAGCTCACCGTCGACGAGGTGATGGCCGAGGAGGAGCGCGAGGCCGAAGAGCTCGCCCGCAAGGCCCGCGAGGCAAGGGACTGGCGCCCGTCCCGCCAGGGTGTCGTCGCACGGTTCGGCGTGCTCGGTCTGCTCCTGGTCGTCGTGCTCGCTGCCCCCCAGCTCGTGCCCGACGTGTACACCAACCTGGTCGCACGGGCCGCGGTGTACGCCATCGTCGCCCTGTCCATGAACGTGCTCGTCGGGTATGCGGGCCAAGTGTCACTCGGCCACTCGGCCTTCGTCGGGGTTGGTGCCTTCGGCTCGGCCTACGCGCTCACCGAGATGCAGCTGCCGTTCCCGGCCGCCCTGGTGATGGCCGCGCTCACGGGCGCCGTCGGCGCCCTGGCCATCGGTGCGGTCGCGTTGCGCCTGAAGGGGCTGTACCTCGCCCTCGTGACGATCGTGTACGCGTTCTTCGCCCAGGAGGTTGTCTTCAACATCCGCTCGCTGACCGGCGGCGGCGCGGGCCAGCCTGCGCCGAGGCCGTCGTACCTGGCGAGCGACCTGCGGTACGCCTACTTCTGCATCGCAGTGCTCGCGGTGTTCCTCGTCTTCGACTGGCGGCTCACGGGGTCCAAGGGCGGCCGGGCCATTCAGGCGCTGCGCGACGACGAGCGGGTCGCCGCGTCGTGGGGCATCAACGTCACGTCGTTCAAGCTGCTCGCCTTCCTGATCTCCGGGGTCATCGCCGGCATCGCCGGGGGGCTGCTGGGGTCGATCGAGCAGGTCGCGGTGCCCCTCGACTTCGGCTTCAGCCTCTCGCTCACCTTCCTCGTCATGACCGTGGTGGGCGGCGCGGGCAGTCGATGGGGTGTGATCCAGGGCGGCGTCCTGTTCGCGCTGCTCCCCACCCTGCTCGAGCGGGCCCACGAGAACTTCCACGTGTTCCCGTTCACCGCCATCGACGCCACCATCGAGCCGGCCATCGGCGCCCTCCTGCTGCTCCTCACCCTCATCTTCACGCCCGGCGGCATCGCCCAGCAGCAGGCCCACCTGCTGGCGTGGCTGAGCTTCCGGCGGTTCAAGGACGTGCGGGAGACCACGGGCATCGCCCCGGGAGGCATGGGTGCCCGCCCGTAACAGCGACGGGCCCACGCCCGTCCTGGAGGCCGACAGCGTGTCGATCCGCTTCGGTGGTGTGCAGGCGCTGCAGGACGTGAACTTCGCGGTCAACGACCACGAGATCGTCGGCATCCTCGGTCCCAACGGGGCAGGCAAGACCACGTTTTTCAACTGCGTCTCGGGCTTCTACACGCCGACCACGGGTCGGATCTGGATCAGCGGCACCGACGTGACGGAGATGCGGCCCGACGAGCGTGCGCAGCTGGGTTTGGGCCGTACGTTCCAACAGGTCGGTCTGGTGCGCTCGTTCACCGTCCTCGAGAACCTCGTCGTCGCCCAGCACATGAACATCGGCTATGGAGCGGCTGGGGGGTTCTTCGGTGCGCCGTGGACGTTCCGGGAGGAGAAGATCGTACGAGCGCGCGCCATGGAGGTCCTCGACTTCATGGGGCTGGCCGACCTGCGGGACAGCCCGGTGACAGGGCTGCCGTACGGCACCTTGAAGATGTGCGAGGTGGCGGCGGTGATGGCCACCGACCCCCAGATCATCATGCTTGACGAGCCGCTGGCCGGCACCGGTCCCGAGGAGGGCGAGGCCTTCTGCCAGCGCCTCAAGGACATGCGCCGCCAGCTCGGGATCTGCATCGTGATGATCGAGCACCACGTGCCGCTGGTGCTCAAGACGGCCGACTACATCTACGTCCTCAACTTCGGCGCCCTGCTGGCCGAGGGGCTGCCCGAGCACATCCGCGGCAACGAGGCGGTCGCCGAGGCCTACATGGGCGAGGGAGCGAAGAGCCTTGTCTGAGCGTCGCACCCGCCCGGCCGGCGCCAAGCGGAGCGCGCCGCTGCGGGCCAAGCGCGAGGATGCCAGCGCGGCCGACACCATCGAGCTGGATGTCGTGGTCGAGGTAGATGGCAACGGCGACCGGTCGGAGACGCTGCTGAAGGTCAGCGACCTGTCGGCGGGCTACGGCGCGCTGCCGGTGCTGCATGGGATCTCCTTCGAAGTAGGCCGCGGCGAGATCGCCGTGCTGCTGGGGCTCAACGGCGCAGGGAAGTCGACCACCGTGCTCAACCTGTGCGGCGCGGTGAAGCCGTGGGGCGGGTCGATCACCTTCGACGGCAAGGACGCGACCAAGTGGTCGGTGGCCCAAGCTGTGCGAGAGGGCATCACCCTCGTGCCCGAAGGTCGCCGCGTCTTCCCCGACCTGACCGTGGAGAAGAACCTCCAGGTGGGCTCGTGGACCCAGCGGCGCAAGGGCGACTGGTTCGAGACCCAGCGCGAGAAGGTCTACGACTACCTGCCCCGGCTGCGCGAGCGCCAGAACCAGATGGCGGGCACGCTCTCGGGCGGCGAGCAGCAGATGCTCGCCATCGGCCGCGGCCTCATGGCCGACCCCAAGCTCCTCATCATCGACGAGGCTTCGCTCGGGTTGGCGCCGGTCATCGTGAAGGAGGTGTTCCGCATCGTCAGCCAGTTCAGGGAAGCGGGCGTGACGGTCATCCTCGTGGAGGCGAACATCTCTGCCCTCGAGATCGCCGACGTCGGCATCGTGTTCGAGAAGGGCGTGATTGTGGCCGAGGTGCGGGGCAAGGAGCTCCGTCAGGGCGCCAAGATCCGCGAGCTCGTCCTCGGCTGACGGCTAGGAGCTGACGGACTCGCGGCGGAGGGGGGCGTACTCGTCGTCGCCTGTCGACAGCGCGGGGAGGTCGCCGGTGGCATCCGCTGGTGCGCCGAGGGCGTCGGCCAGGCGGTCGAGCTTGGCGGCGAGGAGCACGGACTCCCGGCGCACCGCCTGCACGATGACGACGGCGAGGCCGCACAGGACGAGGGCGAGCCCGGCCACGCCGCCCGAGATCAGATAGGGGATCTGGCCCTGCGTGTAGTCCTTGCCCGCCGCGCCGTTCCAGCCGAAGAAGATCAACACGAAACCCAGGCCCACCAGCGCCACGGCCGTGTAGAGGGGGGACTTGGTCAGGTTGCGCATGACCCGATCCTACGCGCCGTCCATCGCTCGACGTTGGTCCGGGGACTCGTCATCTCGCCCGTGAGCCCGGCGTGCGCGAGCAGGTCCTCGATCTCGCCCGGTCGGAACGTGTACAGCGCGATGTCGCGCTCGACGACCGGGCCAGGCTCCAATCGGAAGCGGCGCCGGTAGACGGTGATCCGGCGCTCGAGGTCGATGTCCAGCGCACCCTCCAGCTCCACCGCCACCGAGCCCATCCGTCCTGACGCGATGGGCTCGTGAGGGACGCTGGTGCGGACCACACCGCTGACGAAGTCGGTGATCTCGAAGGCAACGACGCCCGCCGGGCCAAGGTGGGCGGCCGCCGCGCGCAGACACGCCTCCCGTCCCTCGGCGTCGAGCAGGAGCTGCAGGCCGTTGTAAGGGATGGTGACGACGTCGAAGGCGGCGTGGAAGGCGAAGGCGCGCATGTCCGCGCACACGAGCGCAACCCCGCTGCCGCGGGTGGCGAGGCCCAGCATCACGGGGTCGAGGTCGAGCCCGACGACGTCGGCGCCTCGGCTGGCCAGCGGTGCGGCCACCCGCCCTGTCCCGCACCCCAGCTCCAGCACGCGACCGCCGCCCACCAGCGACGCGAGCCACTCGATGTCGTCATCGGCTTTGCCGAGCTGGGTCAGCTCCCAGTCGTAGAGCTCACCCCGCGACGGAACGGAAGACAAGACCGGTGCGGGGTTTGGGATGGAAGAACGTCGTCTTCGGCGGCATCCGCGCGCCGGCGTGGCCGGCGGCGTGGATCTGCTCGACCGACGCGGGGCGAAGGAGCACGGCTGCCTGGGCGTCCCCCTTCTCCACCGCCGAGGCGGCCAGGTCCCAGCCGTGCTGGAACGTCAGGTCGTGGGGAGGCAGCGTGGCGAGGGCGACGTCGAGCCGGCAGGAGTCGAGGTCCTGCTCGGCGGCTGCCTCGGTCTCGGGTCGGGGCCGCAGCAGCCAGACCCCCGTGCGGGTCACGAGGGCGAGGGCGCCGGCGTCGGCCATGCGCGTCGTGATGCCGTCGAGCGGGCCCTCGTCGCCGAAGACGTCGAAGAAGGGCTCGAGGGCGGCGTGAAGGTCGACGTCGTCGGGGAGGCCAGCGAGGAGGCGATGGATGGGGCGGACGCTGAGCTGCTCCTCCGTCAGCTCGACGACGTAGGCCATCACCAGGTCGTAGGGACCGGGTGCGTCGCTATTGGCTGCCCGCCGCTCGTCGCGGTATGCGAGCGCGGTCTCGAAGCGGTGGTGGCCGTCGGCGATGACGACGGGCGCGCCGGCGACCGCCTCGGAGATGGCTTCGACCAGGCCAGGTTGGGTGACGCGCCAGATGCGGTGGTGCACGCCGTCCTCGTCGGTCGCGCGCCCGTCGGGCGGGCCGGGCAACTCCGAGAGGGCAGACAGGCCCTCGCCCAACGAGAGTCCCCAGATGGGCGACAGGTTCGCGGAGGTGGCGCGGAGCAGATCGAGGCGGTCGCTCTTGGCCTTCGGTGTGGTGCGCTCGTGGGGAAGCACGTCGCTCCCCGGCGCGCCGGGGACGGTGAGTCCGAGGGCACCGATGATTCCGGATGTCTGGCGAGGTCGGCCGTCGTCGTCATGGAAGCCCATGCGGTAGACGTAGAACGACGGCTCGTCGTCGGTGAGGAGCACGCCCGCCCCCTGCCACGCCGTCAGCAGACGGGCTGCGGCCTGGTAGCGATCGAGGCCCACCTCGTCACGCGGCAGCTCCACGCGGATGGAGTTGTAGGGACTCTTGGCCTCGAGTCGCGCGTGGTCGTCGGGGGAGACGACGTCGTAGGGCGGCGCGATCGCGGCGTCGAGTGAGACGGCGGCTTCGTCGTAGCGGAGGCCAGAAAACGGTTCGAACCGGGGCATCCACCTAGTGTCTAACAGCCATGGCCTGGGTCCTGGATCTGGACGGGGTGATGTGGCTCGGCGACCAGCCCATCTACGGCGCGGCCGATGCCGTGGCCCGGCTGCGGTCAAACAGCCAGCGGGTGGTGTTCCTCACCAATAACTCGTCGCTCACGGTCGGGGACTACGTCGCCAAGCTGCGAGCCATGGGTGTGCCGGCCGAGGAGTCCGACGTCATCACCTCGGCCCAGGCCGCGGCCGCGATGCTGACGCCGGCGAGCACGGCGCTGGTGTGCGCGGGCAAAGGCGTCGACGAGGCGCTGCAGCGGCGGGGAGTGCGCACGGTTCGCAGCGGGCGGGCGGATGCTGTGGTCGTCGGGTGGCACCGCGAGTTCGACTTCGACCGGCTCACGGCCGCCTACCGCGCCGTCGCGTCGGGGGCGCGTCTCATCGGCACCAACGACGACCCGACCTACCCCACGCCGACGGGGCTGGTCCCCGGCGGTGGCTCGATTCTTGCCGCCGTCTCCTACGCAACAGGGAAGCCGGCCGAGGTGGCGGGCAAGCCGTTCAGGGCCATGGTGGCGCTGGTGCGAGAACGGGTGGGACGCATCGACGTGGTGGTGGGGGACAAGGCGTCGACCGATGGCAACCTGGCCCGGAACCTCGACGCCCGCTTCATCCTCGTGCTCTCGGGCGTGACCGAGCAGGGCGACCTGCCCGTCGAGCCCGCGCCCGACCTGGTGTCCGCCGACCTCGCCGCCGCCGTCACCACATGGTCGACCCCGCCCTCGGACTGAACCCCCTTCGTTCTTTGGCGCGTAGGCCCCGATATATGGGGGCCACGCGCCAAAGAACGGGAGAGGGTCAGGCCCAGGGGGCGGCTTCGGGCTGGCTGGGCCGGTCGATGGCCTTGAAGATCAGGCCGACGACGAGGCCGAACACGAAGCCGCCGACGTGGGCCATCCAGGCCACGCCGGAGTTCGGGCCGGTGAAGAACTGGAACACGAACCAGAAGCCGAGCAGCCACTTGGCCGAGATGTCTCGGAACAGCACGAAGAACCCGAGGATGAGCAGCGACTTGATGCGGACGTTCGGAAACAGAACGAGGTACGCGCCCATCACACCGGCGATGGCACCCGACGCGCCCACGATGGGCACCGTGCTGTTCGGCTGCACTGCGATGTGGGCGACGGTCGCGGCCAGGCCCGCGGCGAGGTAGAAGACGACGTATTTGGCTACGCCCAGCCGGTCCTCGATGTTGTTGCCGAACACCCAGAGGAACAGCATGTTGCCCAGCAGGTGCAGCCAGCTGCCGTGGAAGAACATCGAGAAGAGGACGGCCAGGTAGACGTTCTTGTTCGGGTACACGGGTGGGCTCGTGTCGTTCCGTTCGCAGGCGTTGGTGTCGCTCGGCTGCTGCAGGAAGGTCCGCTCCACCTCGTCCGTGCTCAGCGGGTCGCCAGTAATGACCTCACAGGGGATGGCCGCGTTGAAGAGGTCGAAGCGCAGCTCCTCGCCCATGACCTGCTGTGACTTGCTCGGGTCGGATTCGAAGATCGGCGCCTGGCCCACGGGCTGTACGAACACGTAGACGACCACGCAGATGACGATGATCAGGAAGGTCACGAAGGCAAAGCGCTTCGTGGGGTTGTAGTCCTTGAGGGGGATCATCGGGATTGGAGGCTACGAGAGGCCACCGCGTAATGTTCCCCCATGGCCCAGAACGACATGCTTAGGCGCTATCTCGACGCGGGGATGGCTTTCACGCAACTGACACGCGCCCGCGCCGAAGCCATCGTCAAGGACCTCGTCAAGGCCGGTGAGCTCCAGCGGGAACAGACCCAGGACGCC
>JBEEFQ010000228.1:0-6181 GCA_041166245.1 Actinomycetota bacterium
CGTCGACCTACATCCCGCTCAAGGTCAACCAGGCCGGCGTGATCCCGGTCATCTTCGCCTCGTCGTTGCTCTACCTGCCGGCGCTCGCGGTGAACCTCACCGACCGCAACAACCCGCCCGGCTGGGCCACGTGGGTGCAGAACTACCTCGTCCGCGGCGACCACCCGATCTACATGCTGCTGTACTTCGGCCTGATCGTGTTCTTCACGTACTTCTACGTGGCGATCACGTTCAACCCGACCGAGGTCGCCGACAACATGAAGAAGTACGGCGGGTTCATCCCGGGCATCCGGGCCGGCCGGCCCACGGCGGAGTACCTCGACTACGTGCTGTCGCGCATCACGCTGCCCGGCGCCCTCTACCTGGGTGCCATCTCGCTGATCCCGCTGATCGCCCTCGGGCTGTTCAACGCCAACCAGAACTTCCCGTTCGGCGGCACCGCGATCCTGATCATCGTCGGGGTGGGCCTGGAGACGGTGAAGCAGATCGAGAGCCAGCTGCAGCAGCGCAACTACGAGGGCTTCCTCCGGTAGTGCGCCTCGTACTCGTGGGTCCGCCCGGCGCCGGGAAGGGCACCCAGGCCGCTTTCATCGCGGCCCACTTCGCCATCCCGAAGATCTCGACGGGCGACATCTTCCGGGCCAACGTCAGCGAGGGCACCGAGCTCGGGGTCGAGGCGAAGAAGTACATGGACGCCGGCGACCTCGTCCCGGACGAGGTGACGATCGCCATGGTCCGCGACCGCCTCGCGCACGACGACGCGCAGGAGGGGTTCCTGCTCGACGGCTTCCCGCGCACCGTGCGCCAGGCCGAGGTGCTGGACGAGATGCTGGCGGCCCACGAGGCGCACACCTCGCTGGACTCGGTTCTGGAGCTGGTGGTCGACGACGACGAGGTCGTCCGGCGGCTCTCGGGCCGGCGCACCTGCCGGCGGTGCGGTCACGTCTGGCACCACGACTTCGACCCGCCCGCCCAGGAGGGCGTCTGCGACCGCTGCAGCGGCGAGCTGTTCCAGCGCGACGACGACCGCGAGCAGACCATCCGGCACCGGCTCGACGTCTACGCCGAGCAGACGTCACCGCTGATCGGGTACTACAGCGACCGGGGGCTGCTGCGCGGGGTGGACGCCACCGGCCCGGTCGAGGACGTCACGGAACGGGCGATCAACGCGCTGCGCCAGTTCGAGCACTGAGTCCAGGTGCCGTGTTCAGGAAGCGGGATCGCATGATCCAGATCAAGACCGAGGACGAGATCGCCCTGATGCGCGAGGCGGGGCTGGTCGTCGGCCGGACCCTGGAGGCGCTGCGCTCCGCGGTCGCGCCCGGCGTGAGCACCGCGGAGCTGGACTCCATCGCCGAGGCGCAGATCCGCCGCGCCGGCGCTATCCCGTCGTTCAAGGGCTACCAGGGCTTCCCCGCGACCATCTGCGCCTCGGTCAACGACCAGGTCGTGCACGGCATCCCGGGGCCGACGGTCCTGCGCGAGGGGGACATCGTCTCGATCGACTGCGGGGCGATCGTGGACGGCTGGCACGGGGACGCCGCCGTCACGGTGGGCGTGGGGGAGGTGGCGCCGGAGCTGCAGGAGCTGATGCGGGTCTGCGAGGAGTCGATGTGGCGGGGCTTCGCCGCCGCCCGGCTGGGTGGGCGCCTCTCGGACATCGGCCACGCCATCGAGGGCTACATCGCCTCGCAGGGCGACTACGGCATCGTGCAGGAGTACACCGGGCACGGGATCGGCACCGAGATGCACCAGCCGCCGCACGTGCCCAACTTCGGCCGGCCCGGGCGTGGCCCGCGGCTGGAGAAGGGCCTGGTGCTCGCCGTGGAGCCGATGGTGAACCTGGGCAGCCGGCACACCCGGTTGCTCGACGACGGCTGGACCGTCGTCACCGCCGACGGGGCCCGCTCGGCGCACTTCGAGCACACGTTCACGCTCACCGAGGCGGGCCCGTGGGTGCTGACCGCCCTGGACGGCGGCGCCGCCAAGCTCGCCCAGCTCGGCGCCCTCTCCGCCTGACCCTGGCCCGCCCCTCCCCGGCTCCCACCCCCGTCGTTCGACCACGTTTGGCATGCGGACCGGTGCCTCAGCAGGCGTGCACGGGTGCTGAGGCACCCTTTGGCCTACCAAACGTGGTCGAATGACCGCTGGGGGGGATGGGCGTAAGGGGGCATTTCGCGTTCGGCGCCCGGGTGACGTAGACTTGCCCGCTGGCTCACGAGCAGCTTGTGTTCCTGCGCGCCCCGCGGCTGGGTTGGCGTGCAGGCCACCGTCACAGTGGGCCGTCGCGGCACCCGCGGCAGCATGCACGAACACCCACATCGGATTGCGGAGGACATGGCCAAGAAGGACGGGGTCATCGAGATCGAGGGCACCGTGGTCGAGGCACTGCCCAACGCGTTCTTCCGGGTGGAGCTGACCAACGGGCACAAGGTGCTCGCCCACATCAGCGGGAAGATGCGCCAGCACTACATCCGGATCCTCCCCGAGGACCGCGTGGTGGTGGAGCTCAGCCCGTACGACCTCAACCGTGGACGCATCGTCTACCGCTACAAGTAGCAGTACGCAGCAAACCAACCCGATCTGCGACGGGGCGTCCGCCAGGCCGCTCTCGAGCGAGCAAGCGTCCGTCCCACCGGAGAAACCGTGAAGGTCAAGCCCAGCGTCAAGAAGATCTGTGACAAGTGCAAGGTGATCCGCCGGCACGGGCGGGTCATGGTCATCTGCGACAACGCGCGCCACAAGCAGCGTCAGGGATGACCGGTCCGGCCGAGGCGACCCCCGCCCCGGCCGGCCGACACCACAGCGCGCCGCATCCCGGCGGCAGCGGGCTCGTCCCGCCGCCACCGGGCCACCCCCGGGCCACCAGGCCGGGGCCACCACCACCCGGTGGGGGAGCGGCGGGCAGGACCTGGTGACGACGAAGGAGCACCACTTCACATGGCACGCCTCGTAGGCGTCGACCTCCCGCGCGAGAAGCGCCTGGAGGTCGCCCTGACCTACATCTACGGCATGGGTCGCGGCCGCGCGCTGGAGACCCTGAAGAACACCGGTGTCAGCCCCGACGTCCGGGTGCGCGACCTGGGCGAGGACGACCTCGTCCGGCTGCGCGACTGGATCGAGGGCAACTACCGGATCGAGGGTGACCTGCGCCGCGAGGTGCAGGCCGACATCCGCCGCAAGGTCGAGATCGGCTGCTACGCCGGCATTCGGCACCGTCGCGGCCTGCCCGTCCACGGGCAGCGCACGCACACCAACGCCCGCACCCGCAAGGGGCCGCGCAAGGCGGTCGCCGGCAAGAAGAAGGTCGGCAAGAAGTAACCGCAGTCCCTCACGTCGGAACGACCCGCGTAGCGGACCGCCGACCCCTTCAGTCCTCCAGGAGAGACCCAGCCAATGCCTCCGAAGAGTCGCCAGGCAGCGGGCGCCAAGAAGGTGCGCCGCAAGGAGAAGAAGAACGTGGCCCACGGCCACGCTCACATCAAGAGCACGTTCAACAACACGATCGTGTCGATCACCGACCCGATCGGCAACGTCATCGCGTGGGCCTCGGCCGGCCACGTCGGTTTCAAGGGCTCGCGCAAGTCCACGCCGTTCGCGGCGCAGATGGCGGCCGAGGCGGCCGCCCGCCGGGCCCAGGAGCACGGCATGCGCAAGGTCGACGTGTTCGTGAAGGGCCCGGGCTCCGGGCGTGAGACCGCGATCCGGTCGCTGCAGGCGGCCGGCCTCGAGGTTGGGACCATCCAGGACGTCACCCCCGTCCCCCACAACGGCTGCCGCCCCCCCAAGCGGCGCCGGGTCTGACGGGAGGAACAAGGAGACATGGCTCGTTACACCGGCCCGGACTGCAAGCGTTGCCGCCGGGAGAAGATGAAGCTGTTCCTCAAGGGCGCGAAGTGCGAGTCGCCCAAGTGCCCGATCGAGATCCGGCCGTACCCGCCGGGTGAGCACGGTCGCGGTCGCTCCAAGGACAGCGAGTACCTGCTGCAGATGCGGGAGAAGCAGAAGTGCGCGCGCATCTACGGCGTCCTGGAGAAGCAGTTCCGGGGCTACTACGAGGAGGCGAACCGCAAGCAGGGCAAGACCGGCGAGAACCTGCTGCGCATCCTCGAGAGCCGCCTGGACAACGTCGTCTACCGGGCCGGGTTCGCCAAGAGCCGCGACATGGCCCGCCAGCTGGTGCGCCACGGCCACATCGTGGTCAACGGCGCGAAGGTGGACATCCCGTCGTACCGGGTGTCGGAGAACGACATCGTCGAGGTCCGGCCGGGCTCGCTGGAGATGACGCCGTTCATCATCGCCCGCGCGGAGGCCGGCGAGCGCACCGTGCCGGCGTGGCTCGAGGTCATCCCCACCCGCATGCGCATCCTGGTCCACTCGCTCCCGGCCCGGCAGGTCATCGACACGCCGGTGCAGGAGCAGCTGATCGTCGAGCTCTACTCGAAGTAAGCACCACCCCGGCAGCGGCAGACCGACGCCGCTGCCGGGTGCACACGCGAGGCGTCAAATAGCGGACTCCCGCGGGAAGGAAACAACGTGCTCATCGCCCAGCGACCGACCCTCTCCGAAGAGGTCGTCTCCGACTACCGCTCCCGGTTCGTCATCGAGCCGCTCGAGCCCGGCTTCGGCTACACCCTCGGCAACTCCCTCCGCCGGACCCTGCTGTCCTCCATCCCCGGTGCCTCGGTCACGAGCATCCGGGTGGACGGCGTGCTGCACGAGTTCACCACCGTGCCGGGCGTCAAGGAGGACGTCACCGAGGTCATCCTGAACATCAAGGGCCTCGTGGTCAGCTCCGAGGTCGACGAGCCCGTCGTCATGTACCTGCGCAAGCAGGGCCCCGGCGTCGTCACCGCCGCCGACATCGCGCCGCCGGCAGGGGTCGAGGTGCACAACCCCGACCTGCACATCGCCACGCTCAACGGCAAGGGCAAGCTCGAGATGGAGCTGACCGTCGAGCGCGGTCGTGGCTACGTCTCCGCGGTCCAGAACAAGCAGGCGGGCCAGGAGATCGGGCGCATCCCGATCGACTCGATCTACTCGCCGGTCCTCAAGGTCACCTACAAGGTCGAGGCCACCCGCGTCGAGCAGCGCACCGACTTCGACAAGCTGATCGTCGACGTGGAGACCAAGCGCTCGATGCAGCCCCGGGACGCCATGGCGTCGGCGGGCAAGACCCTGGTCGAGCTGTTCGGCCTGGCCCGCGAGCTCAACGTCGAGGCCGAGGGCATCGACATGGGCCCGTCCCCGACCGACGCGGCGCTCGCGGCCGACCTCGCCCTGCCGGTCGAGGACCTCGAGCTGACCGTGCGCTCCTACAACTGCCTCAAGCGTGAGGGCATCCACTCGGTGGGCGAGCTGGTCTCGCGCAGCGAGGCCGACCTGCTCGACATCCGCAACTTCGGCGCCAAGTCGATCGACGAGGTCAAGGCGAAGCTGCAGTCGATGGGTCTCGCGCTCAAGGACAGCCCCCCCGGGTTCGACCCCACCACCGCCGTGGACTACGGCACCGAGGACGACTCCGCGTACGTCGAGGACGAGCAGTACTGACCTGACGGGTCCGCGGATCACGGGCCCGACCGAACCTCTGGAGAAGACCAACCATGCCCACGCCTTCCAAGGGACCGCGGCTCGGCGGCGGCCCGGCACACGAGCGGCTGATGCTCGCGAACCTCGCGACGGCGCTGTTCGAGCACGGCCGGATCACCACCACCGAGGCCAAGGCCAAGCGGCTGCGGCCACTGGCCGAGCGCCTGATCACCTTCGCCAAGCGCGGTGACCTGCACGCTCGCCGTCGGGTCCTGACCGTCGTCCGCGACAAGGGCGTGGTGCACGAGCTGTTCACCGAGATCGGTCCGCGGTACGAGAACCGGCCCGGCGGCTACACCCGCATCACGAAGATCGGTCCCCGCAAGGGCGACAACGCGCCGATGGCGGTGATCGAGCTGGTCGAGGCGCTCACCGCACGGGCCGAGGTCGTCCGGGAGGCGGAGGGCGCCACGCGCCGGACCGGCCGCGGGGTGCCGGCGGCGTCCGGCCCGGCGGCCGCGGGTGCGGCGGCGGCCACCGACGCCACCGAGGCCGACGCGACCGAGGTCGACGCCACCGAGGCCGTCACCAACGCCGCGGCGGCCGCGGAGGCCGCAGCCGAGGAGGCGAGCAGCGACGCCGCCGAGGGTGA
>JBEEFQ010000229.1:0-3999 GCA_041166245.1 Actinomycetota bacterium
CGGCCAAGACTCCTGCAAAGGCATCGGGGGATGGCGCGGCCAAGGTGGACGCCCCGGTCGAGATGAAGGCCGAGCCCGAGGCCGCAGCTCCGGAAAAGAGCGGGAAGGCCGCAGGGCCCAAGCCCGCGGTGCGCTCGGGTGAGCGCGACGAGACGGTGCCCTTCAGCAACATCCGCAAGCGCACCGCGGAGCACATGGTGCGGTCGCAGGACACGTCGGCCCACACTCTCGTGGTCATCGAGGTGGACTACTCGGCCGTCGACAAGGTGCGGGAGGCGGTGAAAGACAAGTTCAAGGCGGACGAAGGCTTTGGACTCAGCTACCTGCCCTTCATCGCCAGGGCCGTCGTCGACGCCATCGAGGAGTTCCCCCGCATCAACGCGTCGGTCGGCAACGACGAGCTGATCGTCCACAAGTACGTCAACCTCGGCGTCGCCGTCGACCTGAACCACGAGGGCCTCATCGTGCCCGTCGTTCACGACGCCGACACCAAGCGCCTCCGTGCCCTCGCCCGCGAGATCGCCGATCTGGCGTCGCGGGCTCGCGGCAAGAAGCTGGGTGCGGACGACATCAGCGGCGGCACCTTCACCATCACCAACCCCGGTGGCTACGGCACGCTGCTGACGTTCCCGATCATCAACCAGCCCCAGGTGGCGATCCTCAGCACGGACGGCGTGAAGCGCAAGCCCGTCGCGGTGGAGCTGCCCGATGGCACGTGGGGTGTCGCCGTGCATCCGCTGGGCAACCTGGCCGTCGCCTTCGACCACCGCGCCAACGACGGCGCGTACGCGTCGGCGTTCCTGGCCAAGCTCAAGGAGATCCTCGAGACGCGCGACTGGTCCACGGAACTCTGATGTTCCGCGTCCGCTGGCTGGGTCGCGTCCACTACCGGGACGCTCATGCCCTGCAGCGGGCGCTTTGGGAGCGCAGCACCGATGGCCACCTGCTGCTGCTCGAGCATCCTCACGTCTTCACCATGGGGGCGCGGGCCAAACGCGAGCACGTGCTGGTCGATCCAGCGGCGGTGGGTGCCGAGCTCGTCGACACAGACCGCGGCGGCGACGTCACCTACCACGGGCCCGGCCAGCTCGTCGGCTATCCGATCGTCGATGTTCCGTTGGGGCACAACGCCATTCCCTGCCACGTGAGCGGGGTCGAGCAGCTCGTCATCGACGCGCTGGCCCTCATCGGTCTGCCTGGTGCCGGCCGCCTGGAGGGCTACCCAGGCGTGTGGTTCGAGGGTCGAAAGATCTGTGCCATCGGCGTCCGAGTGAGCAAGGGCCGCTCCATGCACGGCTTCGCCCTGAACGTCGACCCGGACATGGAGTGGTTCCGACGCATCGTGCCCTGCGGCATCACCGACAAGGGCGTGACGTCGCTTGTCGCCGAGGGCGTGGACGTGTCGATGCACGAGGTCGTCGACGTGGTCGCCCGCGTGGCGTCCGAGCGCTGGGGCACGACCGGGTGGGAGCGGGCCGACGTGGCGTGGGAGCGCGACGACGCCCGCGCCACCGACACGCTGGAGATCGCCGAGCGCAAGCCGGAGTGGGTGCGGGTGAAGGCGCAGATGGGCGAGGAGTTCCGCGGGCTCAAGAAGACCATGCGGTCGCTCGAGCTGGTCACTGTCTGCGAGGAAGCGGGCTGCCCGAACATCTTCGAGTGCTGGGCCGACGGCACCGCCACATTCATGATCAACGGCGAGCGGTGCACCCGGGCGTGCGGTTTCTGTCTGGTGGATACGCGCAAGCCCGTGGAGATCGACCCTGCCGAGCCCGAGCGAGTGGCCGAGGCCGTCGAGCGCATGGGCCTGGCCCATGCCGTCGTGACCGCGGTGGCGCGCGACGACATGCCCGACGGCGGCGCGGCTGCGTTCGCGGCGACCATCGACGCCATCCGCCTGCGTTGTCCCGGCACCGCGGTCGAGGTGCTGGTCCCCGATTGCAAGGGTGACGGGGCGTCGCTCGACGTGATCTTCTCGGCCCGCCCCGACGTGCTCAATCACAACCTCGAGACGGTCGCCCGGCTGCAGCGAGTGGTGCGGCCGTCAGCGTCCTACGCGCGGAGCCTGTCGGTGCTCGGCCGTGCTGTCGACGCTGGCCTCGTGGTGAAGTCCGGCCTCATGGTGGGCCTGGGTGAGAGCGAGTCCGAGGTCGTGGCCGCGTTGGCGGACCTACGGGCCGTCGGCGTCGACATCGTCACGGTCGGCCAGTACCTGCGGCCCAGCGCGTCGCACCTGCCCGTCGCCCGGTGGTGGACGCCGGCCGAGTTCGACCGGTTGCGGGAGGCGGGGGAGGCCATGGGTTTCGCCCACGTGCAGGCGTCGCCCCTCACGCGGTCGAGCTACCACGCGCGCGAAGCAGCGGGCGCGGCCGCCTCACTGGCGCTGTCGTGACCGCAGCCCGCGTTGCCCGGGTGCGGGACCGCATGGACGAACTCGGCGTGGACGCACTGCTCCTCTCGCTCGGAGCCGACCTGCCGTGGTTGACGGGGTACACGGCCATGCCCCTCGAGCGACTCACCATGTTGGTGCTGCCGCGCGACGGCGACGCCGTGCTGGTCGTGCCCCAGCTCGAGGCGCCGCGCGTGGAGGAGCGCCCCGACGTGTTCTCGTTGCGGCCGTGGTCGGAGACGGAGGACCCGGTGGCCCTGGTGGCGTCGGTGGTGGGCTCCCGACAGTCGCTCGCCGTCTCCGATCGGACGTGGGCCACTTTCGTGCTGCAGCTGCAGGCCCACCTCCCGTCCGCCTCGTGGCTGGCGGGGTCGAGCGTGACCGCACCGCTGCGAGCGGTGAAGGACGTGGACGAGATCGTCGCCCTGCGCCGCGCCTCGGCCGCGGCCGACCGGGTGGCGGCGCGTCTGCAGGCGGGCGAGATCCCGTTGGTGGGGCGCACCGAGCGCGACGTGTCGCGCGAAATCGGGCGGAGCCTCGTCGCGGAAGGTCACTCGCAGGTCAACTTCGCCATCGTCGGCAGCGGGCCCAACTCGGCCAGCCCCCACCACGAGCCGGGTTCGCGGGTCATCGGCGCGCGCGAGGCAGTGGTGTGCGACTTCGGCGGTGCGCTCGACGGATACTGCTCCGACATCACCCGCACCGTCTTCACGGGCGAGCCGCCCGCCGAGTTCCGCGATCTCTACGCCGTCCTGCAGTCAGCCCAGGCCGCGGCCGTCGAGGCGGCCGTCGTGGGCACGCCGTGCGAGGACGTGGACGGGGTGGCCCGGCGCATCATCGACGAGGGCGGCTATGGCGCCCACTTCATCCACCGCACCGGCCACGGCATCGGCATCGAGGAGCACGAGGACCCGTACCTGGTCGGGGGCAACTGCACCCCGCTGACGGCCGGGCACGCCTTCTCGATCGAGCCGGGGATCTACCTGGCCGACAGGTGGGGCGCGCGCATCGAAGACATCGTGGTCGCCACCGACGCAGGCCCCGACGCGCTCAACAACGTGTCCCACGACCTCGCCATCGTCGAGGCCTGATGGACCTCGGCATCGAGGGAAAGGTCGCGCTCGTCACCGCCTCGTCGAAGGGCCTCGGCCGGGGCGCAGCGGAGGCGCTGGCGGCAGAAGG
Organism: Actinomycetota bacterium; assembly: GCA_041166245.1. GTDB lineage: Bacteria > Actinomycetota > Acidimicrobiia > Acidimicrobiales > JAFATL01 > JBEEFP01. The sequence goes on from JBEEFQ010000229.1 coordinate 3,572, forward strand.
CGTGAGCGTGGTCATCAACGGGCGGTCGGCCGAGGTGCTGGCCGAGACGCAAGCGGCCATGCGGGCCGCAGGTGCGGACGTGCTCGCCGTCCCCGGCGACGTCACCGATCCGGTCATGCCCGCGGCGCTGGTGGCAGCGACGCTGGAGTGGAAGGGCCGCATCGACATCGTCGTCCCCAACGCGGGAGGACCGCCCCCGGGACGGGCCCTCGAGGTCGACGACGAGCAGCTGGCCGCCGCCCTCAACGCCAACCTGTTCACCTCGGTGCGGCTCGTCCGAGAAGCGGTGCCCCACATGCGAGAGAACCACTGGGGCCGCATCTGCTGCATCACGTCGTTCTCGGTGAAGCAGCCCATCCCGACGCTGGCGCTGTCCAACACGGCTCGTACGGCGCTGTGGGCGTGGACCAAGACGGCGTCGCAGGACC
>JBEEFQ010000230.1:0-4890 GCA_041166245.1 Actinomycetota bacterium
CAAGGGCGGCGTGGGTAAGTCGTCGGTGACGGAGAACCTGGCCGTGACCCTGGCGGCGCGCGGCTTCACGGTCGGGGTGCTCGACGCCGACATCGGCGGGTTCTCGATCCCCCGCATGCTCGGCGTCAGTGCGCGGATGGAGGCGAAGGACAAGAAGATCGTCCCGATTGCCAAGCCGATCGGCGACGGCCTGCTCAAGATCGTCTCCATGGGCTCCATCGAGGGGGCCGAGGAGGACGAGGCGATCATGCTGCGGGGGCTCATGCTCAACCGCGCCGTCCAGCACTTCCTCGAGGACGTGGCGTGGGGCGAGATGGACTACCTGTTCATCGACATGCCGCCCGGCACGGCCGATGTGCAGATGGGGCTGGCGCGCATGCTGCCCCGCACCGAGATGCTCATCGTGACAACGCCCGCGCAGGCCGCGCAGAAGGTCGCGGCGCGGGCGGCTGACATGGCGCGCAAGGGGTACCTGCGCGTCGCAGGCGTCATCGAGAACATGAGCGCCTTCGTCGCCGACGACGGCAAGTCCTACCCGCTGTTCGGCGAGGGTGGCGGGCGCCGGCTCGCGGCCCAGGTCGGTGTCCCCTTGCTCGGTTCGATCCCCATCGACCCGGCCGTCGCCGCGGGCGGCGACGCAGGCGAGCCCGCGGCGTTGGGCGACGGCCCGGTCGCCGAGGCCTACCGGGCCCTGGCCGACCGCGTCGTCACCGAGGCCATCCCGCCCATCGAGATGGCCACGTGCACGGCCCGCCTGCTCGACACGGTCGAGGCCACGCTCGGCCCCAAGTGACCCGAATGCCCCGGGGGGTCAGTCGGCGATGCGCAAGGCGACCGCGGGCTTGATCTTGGCCGCTTGGTTGGCGGGGGCGGCGGTGGCGAGCACGGACGCGAGGAGAGCGACCGAGAGCACGATGGCGAGGGTTGCCCACGGCACTTCGTAGGCCATGGTGCCCTCGCCGAACGTCTCGGTGTTCGACAGCAGTTGGTAGCTCGAGATGATCGCCAGCCCGACACCGATGAGCACGCCCTGCAGGGCGATGAACCCGGCTTCGATCAGGAAGGCGGTACGCACCATCCCGTGCGGAAAGCCCATGGCGCGGAGCATGCCGATCTGGCGGCGGCGCTCGCGCACGGCCCGGACCATGACGACGCCGAGGCCGGCGACGCCCACGAGAAGGGCTAGCCCGAGGTAGCCCTCCATGAGGCGGAAGAAGCCCTGCTGCTGCTCGAGCCCGCTGCGGATGACGGTGAGAAAGGCGTCGGCCTCGACGCCGTGCTCGAGCAGGCGCCCCTGGAGCCGCTGGGCGGCGACGTCGGGGTCGAGACCCGGCTCCAACGCCGCGTAGTAGCGGCTGGCGTACACCTCGGGCCCGAGGAAGTCGCGCGCGAACGGTGCGCCGACGAACACGCCGTTGAACACCCAGTCCGACGTGACCATGGCCGCCACCGTGAGCTCCCGCTCCTCGCCCGTCGTGCGGTTGTAGATATGCACCTTGTCGCCGGGCTCGAGCACCGACTCGGGCGGGCCGCCGCCAGAAAGGAAGAAATCCGAGAGGATCACCTGGTTCGGGTCGGCGAGAACCGCGTCCCACGCGGCCCGGTCGGTCGCGTACGTGCCGCGGTCAGCGAGCTTGGGCACGCCGCGGGCGAACAGACTCTCGTCGTAGCCGGTGAGAGCCCACCGGGCGGGCTCAGGGTGATCGGCGAACGACCACTCTGGGAAGCCCCGGAGCAACGGCGTGACGGCGGTGACCTCCGGTTGGGCGACGAGGGTCTGGGCTGACACCGGGTTGGCCGGGTTGGACTCGATGATGACGTCGTAGCCGGCGCGCGTCTCCTCCGCGAACCGCGGGGCCTGTTGGCCGAAGAGGTTCGACATGACCGCGAGAAAGGTGAGCGTGAAGATCACGAGGGCGTACATGAACAGCAACATGGCGGTGCGGAACCTGCGGGCCACCGGGTAGGCCAGCGCCAGCCGCGTCGAGAGGCTGCGGCCACGCGGGAGGACTCGGGTCATGAGGACGTGTCCAACGATGTCGGCGTTCACCGCGCCGAGAGCCACAGCGGCCGCGACGAGGGTGACGCCCTGGACCAGAAAACCGATGATCGGCGGGTTGCGCAGCGCTTCGGTCAGCACACCGAACGCGGCGATCTCCCACACGAGGACCACTAGACATGCGACGGAGACAACGGCCCGTCGGGGCAGCAGGCGGGACAGGAGCGGGATGGACGACACGGCGATGACCGAGGGCCCGACCATGGCGCCGAACCAGCTCCCGGTTGCGCCGAACCCCGAAGCGAACAGCAGCGCGCCAACCAGGACTCCGATGGCGCCGAGGACCAAGGTGCGCAACCGCGGCCGTCGCAACGGTGGCTCGGCGATGTCGCGGATGGCGCGGATGATGTTGAGGCGCGCCAGGAAGATGCTCGCACCCCACACGGTGACGAGCGAGATGATCATGCCGACGAGGAAGCCGGCGGCGAGCGTGGCGGGCTCGGCGGTGAAGCGCAGACTGAGCTTGAAGAACTGGTCCTCGCCCTGGTTGAACACGCCCTGGGCCACGACGACGATGATCCGTCCCACGCCCACCCCGACGAGGACACCCACCAACGAGGACACCAGCGCGTAGATGCCGCCCTCGAGCCCGAAGGAGCGAACGAGCTGGTTGCGCTTGAGCCCGACGGCCCGCAACATGCCCAGCTCAGGCTTCCGCTCGTCGGCGAGCATCACGAAGATGTTGATGAGCAGCAGGATCCCGGCGATGACGCCGAAGCCGCCGATGGTTCCGAAGATCTCGCGGAACTGGGCGGCGGTGTCGTCGGCGTCCTCGAGCAGATCCGCCTTGGTCGGCTCCACTTCGACGGCGGGGATGCCGTCGAGCCGCGCCCGGAGCTCCTTGTCGACCGCAGCCGTGTTGTCGGCGCCGTCGAAAACACCACCGACATTGCTCACCAGCACCATGCCGTTGGGTGGGGCGACCTGGCCGCCTCGTTCTCCGCCCGTCGCCAGCGGCCCGGCCAGCGCGGCAACGGTGCCGGGCGCGACGAACAGGGCCGGCTCGGCAAAGCCGACGAGGCCGACCTTGGGCAGGACGCGGCGCACCCGGAACTCCCGACGCTGGCCGTACGCGAACGCCTCGAGGCGGTCGCCCTCGTCGAGGTGGAGGGCGTCGGCGAGGGACGAGCCGATCACCGCCTCGTCGCCCGTCGGGGTGGCGCCGGCGTCGCCCAGGCCGGTGGCGTCGACGTCACCGCCGAAGTCGCGGGCCTGGTTGAAGTCGACCTCGAGCAGGGACGCGGTGGGTTCGGCGAGGGGGTCGTCGCCCGGCGTCTTGACCGCGGCGGTGCCGGCGACCATGCGCAGCGTCCCGTCGGTCCCGGGGATGGGCGCTGCCAGCGCCCGCTCGACGTCGGGAAGAGCGGACAGCCCGTTGACCCGCACGGTCATGTCGATGGGGCCGAGCTCGGTGCGGCCGAAGTCGCGAATCGACGCTCCGATGGTGTCGCCGACGATCATGGATGCGAGGATGAGCGCGGTCCCGAGCAGGGAACCGGCGACGACGAGCACCGCCTCGCCCCGGCGCCTCGAGACGTTGCGGGTCGCCAGCCTACGAATGGTCGGCCGGCGCACGACGTCGTGCAGCATCAGCAGCAGCAGGAACAGAATCGGGAGCGCGGGCAGCAGGCGCGCCATCAGTCGGCGGCGACTCGCCGGGCCCGCAGGGGCGCGGTGCGGCGGCGGCGGGCACGGGCACCGTTCAGCACTTCGGATGGGGTGCCATCGGCGACGATCTGACCGTCCTGGACGCGCACAAGCCTGCGGGCGGTCGAGCCGATCTCGGCGTCGTGGGTCACGATCACGACGGTTTGCCCGGAGCGATTCACCTCATGGAGGAGGTCGAGCACCGCGCCCGCCATCTCGCTGTCCAGGTTGCCGGTTGGCTCGTCGGCCCAGAGGATGGCCGGCTCATTGACGAGGGCGCGGGCGACGGCGACGCGCTGTTGCTCGCCACCGGAGAGCTCGGTGGGCCGGTGGTTGTACCGGTGGCCGAGGCCGACGCGGTCGAGCATGGCCTGGGCGCGGGTGCGCGCCTCGCCCGCCTTCACGTTGATGAGCAGGAGCGGCAGCTCCACGTTCTCCACCGCGCTCAACACCGGAATGAGGTTGAAGCTCTGGAAGATGAAGCCCATGTGGCGCGCCCGGTGCTCGGTGCGCTGCCCGTCGGGCATGGCGTGGATGTCGGAGCCGTCGACGAGCACGATGCCGTCGTCGATGTCGTCGAGACCGGTCAGGCAGTTGAGCAGGGTGGTCTTGCCCGACCCGGAGGGGCCCATGACCGCGAGGAACTCACCTCGCTCGAGGGCGAGGTCGATGCCCCGGAGCGCCTCGACCTCCTCCGCCCCCGTGCGGTACACCTTGCGCACCCCGGTCGCCCCGAGAATCTGATCTGTCGACACGGCCGGAGCCTACGGGTCGGCCCTCCCCGCGCCCATTGGGTTTACGTCAGCGTGACCGATGTCTCAGGGCGCTGCTTCGGGGCGGGCAGGATGAGATGGAACGAGGCGCCGCCGTCCGCGACCTGCTCGTACCAGACCCGTCCGCCCATGGCCTCCACCAGCCCGCGCACGAGGGAGAGGCCGAGCCCGGTGCCGCGCGAGCGGTCGCGCGACACGCGCCCGAGGGTGTGCACCCGGGAGAACATCGTCGGCACCAACGCTGGCTCCACGCCCGGTCCGTGGTCGGTGACGGCCAGCTCCACCGATCCGTCTGCGTGGGTGCTGGTGAGGGAGATGACGACGGGCGGCGCACCGTGCTGCAACGCATTGTCGACGAGGTTCCCCACCACCTGCTCGAGGCGGCGTGGATCGGCCTGCACCGTGAGCCCG
>JBEEFQ010000231.1:0-28876 GCA_041166245.1 Actinomycetota bacterium
ATGGCGCGAGGAAGACCTCGAGCCCCAGTTCGGCAACCTGCGGATGGCGGTGCGGCCAGGCGTGCTCATGGGATCGGACGACGAAGTGCTGGCCCGCATCGGTGAGTACGTCACCGCCGGCGCCGACCAGCTCAACATCGCCGTGCGCGCGCCCTGGGACCCCGAGGGGCTCGAACGCCTGGCCGCGGCGCTGAAGCTGGCCTAGTGCCGGCCCTGCCCGAGCACTTTCGCTTCGGCGTGGCGACCGCTGGATTCCAGATCGAAGGCGGGTACAACGGCCCGGGCCAGCCCGCCAACAACTGGGCCGGGTGGGAGCAAGCGGGCCGGGTCGAGCGTTCCGGCATCGCCCTCGACTTCTGGAACGACTGGGAGCACCAGCTCGACCTGGCCAAGGCCGCGGGGTGCGACGCCTTCCGCCTGTCCGTGGAATGGGCACGGTGCGAGCCGCGCGAAGGCGAGCACGACGAGACCGCCCTCGACCACTACGACGCCATCCTCGCCGGGTGCCACGAGCGCGGCCTGGAGCCAATGGTGACGTTGCACCACTTCACCCACCCCATGTGGCTCGGCGAGGAGTTCTGGCTGCGCCCCGACGCACCGGAGCTGTGGCACGCGTGGGCGACGCGGGCGGTTGAGCGGCTGGCGCCACGTTGCCGCAACTGGGTGACGCTCAACGAGATCAACATCTACGCGCTGCAGACGTGGTTCACCGCCGAGTTCCCGCCCGGTCGCCGCGTCGATGTCGCCGCGGTGGTGCGCACCCTCGACCACATGCTGACCGCCCACGTCCTCGCCTACGACACCATCCTCGAGCGCCGCCCCGACGCGGTCGTGTCCACCAACAACTTCGCCATGTCGGTCTACGAGCTCGACCGGCTTCTCATCGACGTGCTGCTAGGTCGAAGCCACGGGGTCGCGCGGCACGACCTGCACCCGTGGCTGGTCGAGCGGCGGTCCGCCTACCACCGTGCCGTTGCACCCCGGTCGGCGAGAGAACGGGCCATGCGCCGCATCTGCGCGAGCGCCGTTCCTCTCGAGAAGGCGCTGCCGCGTGCCATCGCCGCCGTCTACGCCAGCGCCAACGAGCGGTGTCTCGGCAACGTGCAGATCGACTGGTACGACCCGGTGGTCTCCAACCACATCCGGATCCCCGGCCACCGCACCGCGGGCGGGCGCAACTGGCAGCCGGGCCGCGCCCTGTGGGACGACCCGCCCGACCCGCCCGGGCTCGTGCGCTACTGCCGCAGCGACACCGAGCCCGGCCTCGACGTGTGGATCGTCGAGAACGGCTTGTGCAACCGGGTCGTGGGAGCCACCTCCTACCCGCGGCTCGACGGATGGGACCGGCCCCGCTACCTGCGCGAACACCTCGGTGCCGTCGCTCGGGCCGTGTCGGACGGACTTCCGCTGTCCGCGTACTTCCACTGGACCCTCGCCGACAACTACGAATGGGGGTCCTACGAGCCCCGCTTCGGCCTCTACGGGATCGAGCGCGAGGGCGATCGCATCGCCTGGTCCCGCCTCGATGCCATGGGACGGGACTCGGCCGGGACGTACCGCGACCTCATCGCCATGCTGCGCGACGGGTGAGGGTCACCGCCACCGCGCCAGGCCGCGTCAACCTCATCGGCGACCACACCGACTACACGGGCGGCCTGGTGCTCCCGATGGCGATCGACCTCCGCACCGTTGTGACCGTCGAGCGAACGGGCGACGTCGTGCACCTCACCTCGTCGCACGAAACCGAACCCGCGGTGGTGGCGCTCGGCGTCGAGGAGCCTGCCGACGTGCGGCCCGCGTGGGCGCGCTACGTGGCGGGCGTCGTCGCGATGCTGCAGCCCGCCACTGGCGCGGTGGGAACGGTCTCGGGCGACCTGCCCGTCGGGGCCGGGCTCTCGTCGAGCGCCGCCCTCGAGGTTGCGGTCGCCCTCGCCCTCGGGTTCGACGGCACCCCGGTCGAGCTGGCCCGGCTGTGCCAGGCCGCTGAGCAACGGGCCTCGGGGGTGCCGTGCGGGATCATGGACCAGCTCGCCATCGCCTCGGGTGTCGCGGGCCACGCCCTGCTCATCGACTGCGGCACGGAGACGGTCTCGTCGGTGCCGCTCCCGCCTGAGGCCGCCGTCTCGGTGGTCGACACGGGCCCACGGGCCCTGGCGTCCTCCGCGTACGCCGAGCGGCGCGCTCAGTGCGAAGCGGCCGAGGAGGTGATCGGGCCGCTGCGCGATGCCGACGAGGCCACCGTCACCGCGATCGCCGATCCGCTCCTGCGCCGCCGGGCCAGACACGTGGTCACCGAGAACGCACGCGTGCGGGCCGCGGCGGAGGCGCTGCGGGTCGGCGATCTCGCCACCGCCGGCGCCGCCATGGTGGCCAGCCACGCCAGCCTGCGGGACGACTTCGACGTGTCCACCCCGGCCCTCGACGAGGTCGTCGAGCGGGTCAGGACACTGCCCGGGGTGCACGGCGCCCGCCTCACCGGTGGGGGATTTGGGGGCTCTGTCGTGATCCTTGCGGAGCGGGGTGCCGCAGTGCCCGGCCGCCGGGTGATGGCGGCAGGGGCCGCCACTGTTTCGACAAGCCCTTGACTGGGCAGGGAGAAGGTTCCCCCTTGGCGAACACTGTGGGTGGGGGGCAGCGCAAGGGCGAGGGTGGGTTGTGGCTGTTGCGATTGATCATGCGAGCGGTGAGGACGAAGCCTTCTCCGAGCTCTACCGCGAGACCCGCGCGCCCCTGCTGGCGTACTGCCGCCGCCTCGTCGGCCCCGACGGCGACGCCGAGGGCCTGACCCAGGAGGCCCTGGTCAGGGGTTGGCGCTCCTGGGACCGGGAATCGGGCCGTTCCTTCTGGCCCTGGGCCGTCACCGTGGCCCGCAACCTGGCCGTCGACGAGTCGCGCAAGGCGGGCCGCCGCAAGAACTACGCGTCGGTCGCGGCCCTGCACACCTCGGGCTCGCGCTTCCCGGACCCCGAGGACGAGGTCATGCGCGCCGCCGAGCACGAGGCGCTGCGTGATGCGTTCGAGGAGCTGCCCGCCCCGTACCGCACCGCCCTCAACCTGCACTACCTCGAGGGCCGGTCGTACCAGGAGATCGCCGATCTCCAACACGTGAGCACCGAGACGGTGCGGGGCATGCTGCGCCGGTCGCGCCAGGCCCTGCGCGCCGCCTACAGCCGCCTCGACCAGGTGTCGGCGGTGGTGACCATCACCGCTGTGCTCCGCCGGGCCCGCCTGCGCGTCGACGGCTGGGCCAGCCGAACGCACGCCCGGCTCGCCGATGCCGGCTCGTTCCTCGCTCATGTCGAGGCCGTGCACGGTGCCGTCGTCCTGGCCGTTGTCATCAGTGGCGGCGCAGCCACCGTCGCGCCAGAAGGCCTTCCTGGGACGACCCCGCCGTCCTCCGCCGCCGTCGCCGCCGGCGGGCGGAGCCACACCCGCGCCAGCGCGGCCCAGACCCAGGAGGCGGCCCCGCCGGCCGCGGCCGACGCAGTCGAGAGCGATGCTCCCGCTGCCGCGCCGCCGGGCGCGTTGCCGCTCGGGATCGGCGGCGAGGCCATCACGACGCCGGAGGAGGCGTGGTTCACCCAGCTGGCCACCGTGCCCGGCTCCCGCACCGACGGCACCGTCATCGGCGTGGGTCGCTCGCTGCTCAACTGCCCGGGCGTCGGGTGTCACGTGCTGTTCCTGTCCGAGGACATGGGCGTGACGTGGCGACGGCTGACCGCCTCGGGGTTCCGGGGCGGCACGGTGATGCTGCCGCCCCTCTGGCCCACCGACCGTCGCATCTTCGTCATCGCCCCCGATGGATTGCAGGAGTCGACGGACGGCGGGGAGACGTTCGTGACCCGGGCGCCCACCGGCCAGACCGGGGCCATGTCCCCAGGCTTCTCGACGGGCGATCCCGTCATCTGGACCGGTCTGGCGCCGGGCTGGGTGTACCACGACGACACCAAGGCAGTGACGCCCATCGACTTGCTCCCGCGGCCCGTCGCCGACACCGCGACGTATGCGTTCGCCCCTGCCTGGCCCGCTGACAACCGTGTCCTGGTCGGTGGCTGGGCCATGGGCCAGGACGGAGTCCCCGCGGCCACCGTCACCGGCTGCGGCGCGGGGACCTGCGGAGCCTCCATCGCGCTGCCCGGCGTCACCCGGACGCCGCAGCTGCTGACCCTTCCCTCGTTCGGTCGCACCGGCACCGCCTTCGGGTGGGCGGGCGACCGCATGCTGCGATCCACGGACGCCGGCGCCTCCTTCGCCGAGATCCCCCTCCCCGGGCACGGTCTGGTGTCGACCCTCGTCGCCACCCCCGACGACACGCTCTACCTCGCCCTCGCTGACGTGACGCCCGAGGGCGACCAGGTCGGCGGCCTCTGGGTGTCACGCGACCAGGGCGACTCGTGGAAGCGGCTCCACGGCAAGACGAGGCTCGCCCGGGGTGTCGTCAGCGTCGTGGCTCGGCCCGACGGCCGCCTCGTCGCCGGGGTGCAGCCTGCGGCCGGCGGCGGCGTCCTGTGCTCGACCGACGCGGGCGAGCGCTGGGACACACGCTGTCGCTGATCACATCCGGTCGAGCAGCTGCGCCTTCTTGGCGTCGAACTCGGCGTTGCTGATCAAGCCCCGTTGGCGAAGCTCGTCGAGCTTCTCGATCTGCTCGGGGACGGACAGCTCGCGGCGGCCCGCGGTGCGATCGGCGGTGCGGGCCTGGGTCCGCTCGATCTCCGCATAGATCGCGTTCTGCACCTTGAACGGGTTGGGCAGGTCGCTCAGCAATGACTGGCCCCGCTCCCCGCCCGACTCGATCATGACGTCGCCTGCCCTGATGATGCGCTCGAAGATGGATTGGTTCACCGTGAGGTCGTTGATGCGCTCGAGGGGGATCTCCCGACCCTGCTTGGCGAGCACGCCGGCACGGTGGATCAGGCGGTCGGTGGTCAGGACGAAGTTGGTGGTGCGCCACTTGAGGTAGCGCACGCCCAGCCAGAGCAGCGCCACGCCCATCAGCACGAGTCCCGCGATCCCCAGCACCGTGTTGTCCGTGCGGCCGAGGAACACGCCCGCGACCGACGTCAGCACCACGGCCACGATGGGACCGAACAGGAACCACCAGTGCGGGTGCAGGTCGAGGACGATGTCCTCCTCGTCGTTCAGGAACTTGCGAGGGAACGGCATGCAGCAAGTATCCCGCTACCGATAGACCTTCCTCGGGAATACCGCGGATGCCGAGGCCACACGGTCGAGGAAGAGCAGGCCGTCGAGGTGGTCGAGCTCGTGCTGAAAGGAGCGGGCCTCGAACCCCTCGACCTGCAGCACGCGCTCGCTCCCGTCGAGGCCCAGCCCGCGCACGACGAGGCGGGTGGGCCGGGCCACGTCCCCCGTGAGGTCGGGCACGCTCATGCAGCCCTCGCGCCCCACGACCGGTCCGTGGGCCAGCAGCACCTCCGGGTCGAAGAGCACCACCTCGCCGTGGGAGACGGGCGCCTTCTTGTGGCCCGACACGTCGACCACGAAAGCACGCCGTGCGACGCCGATCTGGGGTGCGGCAATGCCGACGCACGCCGGCGACGCCCGCATGGTGTCGACCAGATCGGCGGCAAGCGCCCGGGCCTCCTCGTCGATCGCTCCCACTCTTTGCGCGGGCTGCTTGAGCACCGCCTCGGGCAGCCGGAGCACCGGCCGCACGGCCATCAGGCCGTCACAGCACGTCGGCGTCGGCCGGGTGCAGGCTCCATTCCACGCCGAGGTCGCCGCACACCTCGTCGAGCCGCGCCTCGACGACGTCGGCCGCGACCCCGGCGGGCAGGGTGACGTCGAGGAGCATGGCGTAGACGGGCCGCTCGACGCCGCCGATCATGCGGGTGGCCAGGTCCACCACGTTCACACCCAAGTCGGCGAGGGCGACAGCGACGCGGTTGACGATGCCGGGTCGGTCGGCGCCGTACACCGACAACGCGTAGGGGTCGCCCACTGGCGAGGTCGGCACGTCGTCGTCGATGGCCCGCACCGCGAACACCAGATCGAACTGGGCGGCGGCTGCTCCCAGCGCTTGCTCGAGGGTGGCGGCGCCCACGTGATCGGGCGCGGCCACCACCAGCATCATGGCGAAGTGACCCCGAAGGATGGACATCGACGTGTCTTCCAGGTTGCACCCCTGCTCGACGAGCACGCCCGTGACCGAGGCCACGATTCCCGGCCGGTCGGCTCCGAGGGCGCTGATGGCGAGGTGGGGCACGCGGGCAACCGTACCGTCAGGCCCACCCCAGCTCACCGAGACGCTTGTCGTCGATGCCGAAGTGGTGGGCGACCTCGTGCACCACGGTGACCCGAACCTGACGGCGCACGTCGGCCTCGTCGCTGCAATACGCGCAGATGGCGCGGCGGAAGATGGTGATGCGGTCGGGCATCGCCAGCCCGCCGTAGGTCTCCCGCCGCGTCAGCGGGATGCCGTGGTAGAGGCCGAGCAGGCCGCGCGGCGGGCTGTCGTCGTCGATGAAGACGGCCACGTTGTCCATGAGCTTGCCGAGGTCGGGCGGGATCCCGTCGAGGGCCTCGGTGACCAGCTCGGCGAACCGCTCGGGCGTGACCTCGACCATCCGATCGGCTCAGCTGAGCTTGCTGGCGATGCTGCCGGCCGACCGCAGCGCGGTGCCGTCGGCGCCCTGGGTGGTCCAGTGCGTGGTCGGCCGGCGCTCGGCCTCGTCGAGCAGATCGACCAGCAGGCGGTCGAAGCCGAGCGCGGGCTCGACCCAGAGGTACTTGGCCAGCGAGCCGGGGATGGTGTTGATCTCGTTGACGAAGATCTCGTCGCCGTCGGCGAGGAAATCGATGCGGGCGATGCCGCGCACCGACGCGAGCTCGACGATGCGAGTCGCCATTGCTCTGATGCGATCGCCCAGCGCCGGGTCGATGTCGGCCGGCAGCTCGCGCGGCGCGCTCACCATGCCCTCGCCGCCGACGTACTTGTCCGCGTAGCCGAGGATCTCGGATCCCGAGCCGGACCGCAGCGGCTTCTCGATGGCCGACAGTTGCAGCTCGGGCCACGTGCGCACCGCGATGTTGAGGTCGAACGAGTCGGGCTTGTAGGGCTCGACCACCGCGCCCGCCTTGAGGTGCACGTTGGCGCCCAACCGGGCGCGCGCCGTCGCCAGGTCGGCGACCGTGTCGATGCCGATGGACGAGCCGCCGTAGCGCGGCTTGACGATGTAGGGGCCGTCGAAGTCGACCGCACCTTCGGCGGTGAGCGGCGCCCGCGGCAACGAGGGCAGGCCCGCGGCGGTGACGACGGCGCCGAAGGCGAGCTTGTCCATCCCGAGGGCGGCGCCCGGTTGCGACGGACCGGTGTAACGGACGCCGGCGAGGTCGAGCGCTCCCTGCAACGACCCGTCCTCACCAGGCCCGCCGTGGCAGCAGTTCACGGCCGCGCCGATCTCGATGGTGCGGCTACGCCGTCCGCCGGTGACGAAGCCACCGCCCGTGGCGGCGACGAATCGCACCGGCGCGGCGCCCGACGGGTGGGGCACGCCGTCGAAGGCGCCCGCTTCCAGCCCGGGGTCGACGCTGAACCAGTCACCCGTCTTCGCCCAGTAGAGGGCGGTGACCGTGCGACCCGCCTTGCCCAGGGCCTGCGCGGCTTGCAGTCCGGTGAGGATGCTCACATCGTGCTCGGGCGACGGCCCACCGAAGATCACCGCGGGGTCAGACATGGCCGATCAATCTAGGAGAGCGCTCTACGGGTAGTGGTCGGGGCGGTCGTTCTCGTAGAGCACCGCATCGCCGGGGCCGAGACCCTGCTCGCGCACCCACGCCACCGCCTGCTCGCGTGAGTCCACCGTGCGCACGGCTGCGGTCCGGCCCGCCGCCCCTTCCAGGAGGGCCTTGCGATTGGTGTGGCCGACGACGACGAGATCGGTCGCCCGCGTGGCCGCCGCCCGCGCGAACGCCGCGTTCTCATCGTGCTGGCGGGGCCCGAGCTCGACCATGCCGGGCGTCACGACGATTCGGCGTTTTCCCTCGCCAGCTGCTGCCTCGAGTGCGTCGAGGGCCCGCGCTGCGCCGGCCGGGTTGGAGTTGAAGGTGTCGTCGAGGATCGTCCATCCCCCACCGCCCTCGCCCCGGGCCAGGCGGTTGGCCGCAGTCGGCAGCGTCTTCACCAGGTCCTTGATGTCCTCGGACGGCACGCCCAGCTCGAGGGCGACCGCCACCGCACACGCCACGTTGCCGGGTGGCGCGTCGACTCCCTCCAGCATCGACGCCACGTCGGCCGCCGAGCAGCGGATCACCCGCTTGCCCTCGTTCTCGAGTCTGTCGGCGAGGGCGCGCAGCCGGTCGTCGTCCACGTTGAGCACCGCCACCTCGGCCTTGGCGAAGATCTCGGCCTTGGCCTCGACGATGCGGTCCTCGCTGCCGAAGCGCTCGAGGTGCACGGGGCCGATGGCGGTGATCATCCCGATCTTCGGCTCGATCCACTGGCACAGCTCGGCGATCTCGCCCGGCCCGTAGGTCCCCATCTCGGCCACGAACACCTCGGTGCCCGGCACCAGGTTCTCGTTGATGGCCCGCGCCAGCCCGGCCCGGTTGTTGAAGCTGCGGGGACTGGCGACGACGGTCGTCGACGGGGCCAACAGGTGGGCGACGTAGCCCTTGGTGCTCGTCTTGCCGTACGACCCGGTGATGGCAACGACCGTCGGCCGCACCGACTGCAGGCGGGCCTTGGCCTGGTCCACGAACTTCAGGGACAGTCGCTGCTCGACTGGTTCGGTGACGGCGCAGGCCGCGTCGACCATCACCGGCACGAGGGCGGCACCGAGGGCGGCGAACAGCGCCGGCTCACCGGCCAGGGCGCCGATGCCGATGATGATCGCCTGCAGGGCGGCCCACACCGCAGCCAGCGTGCGCAGCCGGCGTGTCCACGCCAAGGGGCCCGGCGCCTTCCCCCGCAGGGGCAACCCGAACGGGCCACAGGCGATGGCGATGCCCGCCACGACCGCGCCGAAGGGGCGCACGGCGGTACCTGCCAGGCCGACGACCACCGCCAGCGCCAGCAGTCGGTTGGGTCCCAGGCCGAACCACCAGCGCAAGGCGAAGCGCGACGCCGAGCCGGGCAGATAGTGCTCGCGTTGGGCGACCCGGAGCCAGCGCAGGCCGGCCAGCGCGGTGCCGACGAGGTTGACGGCGATGGCCAGTGCGGTCACGGCTGGTGGCGCAGGAGCGCATCGCGCAGCGCGTCGGGGGCAGTGGTCGGCGTGAGGTGGCCGGCGCCGGGCAACCGGGTGAGCGTCGCGCCGGGGACGATGGCCGCGGCCTGCTCTGCCACCGCGATCGGCGCCTCGGTGTCGTCCTCACCCCACACCAGCTCGAGCGGACAGCGAACGGCGCGCAGCTGCTCCTCGTAGGACTCGTTGACGACGCGGACGAACACGTCCCGCATCACACCCTTGGCGGCGCGGTAATCAGCCGACCCGTGCTTCTCGCGCAGCTCCTCCATGCGAGCGTCGCTCACGACACCCCGCTTGTGCAGGGCGCGCGCCACACGGAACGAGAGCGTGGGCTTGCCGGACCCCGGTCTGCGGATGAGGGGCACGCCGGTGAGCACCAGGGCCTTGATGGCGTCGGGTCGGCTGGCGGCGAGGTGCACGGCGACGCGGCCACCGAAGGAGTGCCCCAGGACGACCACCGAGCCCGGCATCTCGTCGAGCACTGGCGCGACGGCGGCCGCGTAGTCGGCCGCGCCCCACCCGGTGTCGGGCGGCGGCGTAGCGCCGAAGCCGGGCAGGTCGAGGGCGAGGGCGTCGAGACCGTCGAGCGTCGCGTCGAAGTCGTGGTGGTCGCGCCGCCACCCGTGCAGCGCGAGCACCCACGGTGTCCGCGAACCGTGTGCGGTGCCGAACAGCCGGCCCGAGGCGAACGCTTGCAGCATCGGATGCACGGTAACTGCCGTCATAGGATCGTCATGAACTCGCTCTTGACCGCGGGGTGTGGTCGGCCGCACAGTGTGGTCAGTCCCGTGCGGCGCACCGGCGGATTTCGCAGGCGACGGAAGGCCTCAAGCCGACCGTCCGTGCGAAGAAGCCGAAAAGCGAGCACAGGAACAGGAGCGGCCCCAAGGAGCGGGAAGGCGAAAGCCCGAGCGTTACTTGGGGTCGTTCTGCATTTGTGGTTCGGTCGCTGACGCTCCCTCACTTGCGGGCTGCTCGTGCCTCGCGACGCCCGCCGGCGGCCCACACCTGTGGTTGGGCCGCAGGGTTGGTGCCGCCGCTCCTGCCAGAGCCCGGCTGTGCGCTCGGCACCCGCCGGGCATCCGCGACCCTGTCACACCCTCTCCGTAGGGTTGCCCAGGTGGACGAACGTTTGCTCGATGGGCTGAACCCGGCCCAGCAGAAGGCGGTCGAGAGCGACGCGGCGCCGCTGTGCATCCTGGCCGGGGCTGGCTCGGGCAAGACCCGCGTGCTGACCCGGCGCATCGCCCGGCGCGTGCTCGACGGGTCGGCCGATCCGGGCCACGTGCTCGCCCTCACCTTCACCCGCAAGGCCGCCGGCGAGCTGCGCAGCCGGCTCACCGCCCTTGGCGTGCGCGACCAGGTCGCGGCAGGCACGTTCCACGCCCTCGCCTATGCGCAGCTGCGGCGCCGATGGGCCGACGGCAACCGCCAGGCACCCACCCTTCTCGACAGCAAGATGGGTGTGCTGGGCCGCCTCCTCCCCCGACGGCGGGAGGGCGGGGCGCCCGTCGTCGCTGCGGATTACGCGTCGGAGATCGAGTGGGCCAAGGCCCGCATGGTGCGACCCGCGGCCTACGAGGGCGAGGCCAACGCAGCTCGTCGCACTCCGCCGGTGCCCGTCGCGGAGATGGCGCGCATCTACGCGCGTTACGAGGAGGAGAAGCGCAAGCGCGGGGTCATCGACTTCGACGACCTCCTGCTCCTTTGCGGTGACGCCCTCGCCGACGACCCCGAGTTCGCCGCCGCCCAGCGCTGGCGCTTCCGCCACCTCTTCGTCGACGAGTTCCAGGACGTGAACCCGGTGCAGTACCGGCTGCTCACCGGCTGGCTGGGCGAGCGACGCGACCTCTGCGTCGTGGGCGACCCGAACCAGGCCATCTACTCCTGGAACGGCGCCGATCCCACCTTCCTCACGGAGTTCACCGAGCGTTTCCCCACGGCCGAGGTCGTGCGGCTCGAGGAGAACTACCGCTCCACACCCCAGGTGCTGCGTCTGGCAGCGGCAGTCCTGCCGACGGCGCGCATGGCGCCCACCCGCGGCGACGGGCCGGTGCCGACGGTGCGCTCCTACGACAGCGAGCAGGCCGAGGCGGGCGC
The DNA here is from genome assembly GCA_041166245.1 of Actinomycetota bacterium. Taxonomy (GTDB): domain Bacteria; phylum Actinomycetota; class Acidimicrobiia; order Acidimicrobiales; family JAFATL01; genus JBEEFP01. The sequence goes on from JBEEFQ010000231.1 coordinate 11,310, forward strand.
CGTCGCCTACGCCGTCGGTCGGGCCCACAACGCCGGCACCCGGTGGTCGGGCATGGCCGTGCTCACGCGCACCAACGCCCAGACACTGGCGTTCGAGCAGGCCTTCAAGAAGGCCAAGATCCCGTGCCGGGTCCGGGGCGGCGCCGTGCTCGACCAGCCCGAGGTCAAGGAGGTGCGCGCCGAGCTGAAGCGGGCCCGGCCGGGCGTGCCCTTCCGTTCGCTCATCTCCGACATCGAGGCCGCCGCGGCCGAGGCGCCCCCCGAGCACCGCCAGAACCTCGAGGCGTTCGTGGCCATGGCCGGCGAGTACGCCGCCCTCGACGGCAACGCGTCGGTGGTCGGCTTCGAGAGCTGGCTCAAGACAGTGCGCAACGACCGCAGCACCGGCGACAACGCGGACGTGGTCGAGCTCGCCACCTTCCATCGGGCCAAGGGCCTCGAGTGGCCCGTCGTCTTCGTCGCTGGCCTCGAACGGGGCCTGGTGCCCATCGGCCACGCCAACTCGCCTGCGGCCGAGGCCGAAGAGCGCCGCCTGCTCTACGTAGCCGTCACCCGCGCCCAGCGCGAGCTGCACTGCTCGTGGGCGGAGCGACGCACGTTCGGCACCCGGTCCATTCCCCGCTCACCATCCCCCTGGCTCGACGTGCTCGAGGACGCGTGTGCCGATCTCGACGCGGGTCGCACCCCGTCCACCGAGGAGTGGAAGCGCCGCATCTCGGCCGAGAAGGCCAGGCTCCGCCCCCGCAAGGTGGGCAGCGCCGCCGACCCGGGCCTGCTCGAGGCCCTGAAGACGTGGCGGTCCACCGCGGCCCGGGCCGCCAAGGTGCCTGCCTACGTGATCTTCCACGACACCACGCTGGCCGCGGTCGCGGAGGCCAAGCCGGGCTCGGCCGACGAGCTCCTGGCCCTCCCCGGGCTCGGTCCGGTCAAGGTCGCCCGCTACGGCGACGCTCTCCTGGCCGTCGTCGCCCAGCGCGCCAGCTGACAGAATTCGCCTTCCATGCGGTTCCGGATCACCCAGCGCTTCGACGCGCCGCTCGACGACGTGGAGACGGCGCTGCTCGACCCGGCCTTCCTCGAGCGATTGGGCCAGCTCCCCAAGCTCGGCAAGCCGCAGCTGCTCGATGTCGAAGTCACTGGAGAAACAGTGCGCCGTCGCATCCGCTACGCGTTCGCGGGCCAGCTGTCCTCGGCGGTGACCGCCGTTGTCGACCCGGCCAAGCTCACGTGGGTGGAGGACTCGACGACTGACCGCCGCACCCATCGCACGACCTTCCGCATCCTCCCCGACCACTACGCCGACCGGCTCAATGCGGGCGGCACCTTCACCCTCGATGCGATTGGCACCCGCACCCAGCGGGTGGCCGAAGGCGACCTCCGTGTCCGCTTTCCGCTGGTCGGAGGCCGGGTCGAGAAGGCCATCGTGTCGGGCATGGAGGAGTACGCAGCGGCCGAAGCGGACGCAATCGCCAACTGGTTGGCACAGCGGGGTTGACGCGGCTGTCCCACGGCGCGAGAACGGGAGCATGACCTCCTACTGGCCCACGGAAGACGGCTGGCCCTACGCCGACACCGGGGTGGAGGAGGAAGCGGCAGGGGCCGAGCCCGACGTCGACCTCTTGGCGCTCACCATCCCCCCACCCCACCTCTACGAGGACCTCGAACCGCTCGAGCGTGAGGTCATCACGTCACGGTTCGGACTGGCGGGCTCGCCGGTCCGCACCATGAAGCAACTCCATGCCGACCTGGGGGTTCCGCGCGCCGATCTGCGCCTGGCGCTCGGTTCCGGCCTGGCCAAGCTGCGCAATCATCTAGCCTGAGGCCGCTATGGCCATGTGGATGTCGATCGAGGTCTTCGACGGGGACTTCTACCCCGCGTCGAGCTGGGCCGATTCGTTCGGCGACTCGGTCGTCGAAGCCGCGCTCAGCGGCGGCGCCACCGACTGGAACTGGCACCCCACCTCGTGGGGCGTGGTGTTCGAGGTCGCGTTCGAGGACGAGGACGCCTGGGAGCGGTTCCGGGCCTCCCTCGCGGTGCGGGTCGCCCTGGAATCGGTGCCCAACCCGGTCAACGGCGTGCTCGTCTACAAGGGCAGGGGCGGCAGCGCCGGCACCACCAAGGGCCGCAAGCCCCGCCCCATGATCGGCTCCGGTTCGGCGTCCCTTCCCCTGCCCATCGAGCAGGACCTGCTCTGGGCGGTGCCGGTAACCCCCGCCACCGTCTACGCCGCCGCCGTCGGCTGAAGGGTCAGCCCTCCGACTCCTGAGCGGTTTTGCGCTGCTCCATGAGCTCGGCGATGCGGCTCATGTCGACGGTGATGAACAGGCCCTCGGCCTCGGCGGTGAGCATGTCTCCGGCGTAGAGGTAGCCGTGGGTGTACTTCTTGCGTCCCTCGGTGCGGTCGAGGTGGCCTTCGAAGCGCAGGTCGGTGTGCAGCGGGGTGGGCTGGCGGTACTTGATGGTGAGGGTGCCCGTCATCCCTGGCGCGCCGCCGATGGACTGGGTGAGCCCCAGCACCTCGTCGAAGGCGCACGCGACGTAGCCGCCGTGCACCGCGCCGGGCGGTCCCTCGTACGCGGAGCCGAACCGCACGGTGCCGTGCACCATGCCGTCCCGCACCTCGAGGTGCAGCGGCGCGGCCAGCGGGTTGGCCAGGCCCATCACCGGGCTGTAGTCGAAGAAGGCGTGGGGGTCGGGTGAGATGGCCGACTCGGCGAAGCCCTCGTAGAGCCGGCCCTGCGGGTACTGCTCGAGGATCGACGCCACGTACTCCAGCGCGTCGGCCGCCGACCGGAGGTCCTCCTCCGGCGCCTTGGTTGCGACCAGGCGCTCGATGACCCGGCGCATGTTGTCGCCCAGCCGTCGCACCTCGGCCCGCCGCGGCGACAGCTCGACGTTGCGGATCTCCTCGATCCGCGAGCCGATGGCCTCAGGGGTCGCCTCCACATGGGGCAGGCGGGGGTCGGACGGTTCTGAGCTCATGCCGCCTCCACGTCGACGAGCAGCGGTGCGTGGTCCGACGGCAGCTTGCCCTTGCGGGCGAAACGGTCGATGAGGGCGTAGGACACCCGGTCGGCCAGGGCCTTGGTGACGAGCACGAGATCGATGCGCATGCCCCGGTGCTGGTGGAAGTCGCCGGCCCGGTAGTCCCACCACGAGTAGAGCCGGTCCTCCTGGTAGCGCACGCGGAAGGCGTCGACCAGGCCCCAGTCAAGGAGGCGCTGCAGGCGCTCACGCTCGGGCGGGCTCACGTGAGTGGCGCCGTTGACCTTGGCAGGGTCCCACACGTCGCGGTCGTCGGGGGCGATGTTGAAGTCGCCGCACACCGCCACCTGCCCCGCCGGGTCGCACGTCTCCTCGAGGTGGGCTGTCAGCCGATCGAGCCACGCCAGCTTGGCGTCGTAGTGCTCGGTGCCGACCGCTCGGCCGTTGGGGACGTACACGCTGGTGATCCGCACGCCGCCGCACGTCGCGGCGATGACGCGGCTCTCGACGATGTCGTCCTCCGTCTCGCCCGAGAATCCCGCCACCGGGTCCTCGATGCCGACCTTGCTGGCGATGGCCACGCCGTTCCACTGGCCGTTGCCGTGATGGGCGACCTGGTACCCGCGTGCCTCGAAGGCCATGTGCGGGAAGGCGGCGTCGGCCAGTTTCGTCTCCTGCATGCAGAGCACGTCCGGTTTGGCGTAATCGAGCCATTCCTCGACGCGCGGCAGGCGCGCCTTCAGCGAATTGACGTTCCAGGTGGCGATCCGCATTGCGGTACCGACTCTAGGCTTCGAGGGGATGATGGCCGTTCTGACCCGCCTGCGCAGCGACGCGCGCCGCGGGTGGCGGTCGTGGGTCGCGCTCGCGCTCATCATCGGGGTGTTCAACGGCGTCGTGCTCGCGGCCGCGATCGGCGCCCGCCGCACCGAGTCCGCCTACCCCCGCTTCCTCACCCAGACCCGAGCCGAGGACCTCCTCCTCAGCCCGGCCAACACCGGCATCCCGAGCTACTACGACGTGCTCCGCAACCACCCCGACGTCGAGACGCTCGGCGCCATCGGCGGCGCCGCCCTCTATCCCCTCACCGATGGCGAGCCCGAGCTGGCCACCAACGTGTTCATGCCGATCGACGGCCACTTCCTCCGAGACGTCGATCGCCCGCGCATCATCGAGGGCCGCCTGCCGCGGTCCGACGCTCCCCGCGAGGTGTTCGTCAACCCTGTCGCAGCCGAGCGCTACGGCCTCAGCGCGGGTAGCCGGCTCCCGATGGTTGCGCTCGCCTTCCCCGACGAGGAAACCGAGCGCAAGACCGAGCTGGAGATGACGGTCGTGGGTGTGGGCGTCATCGCCCCCGACATCGTGCACACCGCCAAGCTCGATGGCTTTCCCACCTTCGTCACCAGCCCCGCGTTCTACAAGACCTACGAACCGGAGACCGTGTCCCTCGCCTATGACGGGGCGGCGGTGCGCGTGAAACCGGGGCGCAGCATCGCCCAGTTCCGCGCGACCGCGCAGCAGCTGGCCTCAGGCTACGAGGAGGTCGGCGGCGAGCTGTTCGTGGGCGAGCAGACCGATCGCACCGCGAAGGTGGAGCGCGCCATCAGGCCCCAGGCCGGCGCGCTCGCGGGCTTCGCCGCCTTCGCCGGGCTGGCGGGGTTCCTCGTGCTCGGCCAAGCCCTCGCGCGCCAGCTCGTGCTCGACGCCACCGAGATGCCAATCCTGCGCACGCTCGGCCTGACCCGGTCCCAGCTCGTTGCCCTCAGCATGCTCCGGGCCGCGATGGTGGCGACGGTGGGAGCGGTCATCGCCGTTGCCGTGGCCATCGCCCTTTCCCCCCTCGCCCCCATCGGCGCCGCCCGACGCGCCGAGGTCAACCCCGGCGTCGAGGTCAACGCCGTGTGGCTCGCCGCAGGCGCGGTGGTGCTCGTCCTCCTGTTCGTCGTCCGGTCGGTGCGGCCGGCCGTTCGGCTCGCCAGCGTGCCCGCGGGGCTGCGAGGGGCGGCCGAGATCGGCGCACGCCAACGCCCATCGGCTCTCGCCCGCCTGGCCGGCCAGGCCAGCCTGCCGCCGCCCGCGGCCACTGGCATCCGTATGGCGCTGGAGCCCGGCCACGGCCGCACTGCGGTACCCGTCCGGGCCACGCTCGGCGGCGCGCTCATTGGCCTGGCCGCGGTTGCAACCGCGCTGACCTTCGGCGCCAGCCTCACCCGCCTCGTGTCGACCCCTGCGCTCTACGGGCGCACGTGGGACATCGCCCTCGACGGTCAGTTCTCCGCCCTGAAGCGGGGACCGATCGAGCAGGTGCTGCGCAGCAGCGGCGCGGTCGAGGCCTTTACCGGCGGGTTCTACGGGGAGGCGACGGTCGCCGACCGGGGCGTGACCGCCATCGGGCTCGACAACACCGACGTGGGGCCGAGCCTCATCGAGGGCCGCGCTCCCCATCAGGACGACGAGGTGGTCCTGGGGACGACGACGCTGCGCAAGGCCGAGGGCAGGATCGGGGACACGATCGAGGTCACCCTCGGCAAGGACTCGCGGCGCATGACCGTCGTCGGACGGGCCGTCTTTCCCGGCCTCGGACGAGGCGGCTTCCCGCAGACCGGTTTGGGGGAGGGTGTGTGGACCACGGCGCACGCGCTCGAGCCACCGCCCGACCCCCAGGCCGAGGGCGATCCCTACTTCAACTTCTGGCTCGTGCGGACACGCGCCAGCGCCACCGACGGTCAGCGGGCATCGCTCGAGGCGAGCGTCGGCGAGCTCTGCGACTTCGACTGCTTCACGTCCGACGAGGCCATCGCGCTGCAGGAGCCGGCGGAGATCGCGACCCTCGATCGCATCCGCTGGACGCCCATCGTGTTGGCCGCGGTGCTGGCGCTGCTGGCGGTAGCAACGGTCGGCCAGACCCTCGTGACATCAATCCGTCGACGACGACGCGATCTCGCGGTGCTGAAAACGCTGGGCTTCTTGCGCGGCCAGGTCTCGGCCACGGTGGCGTGGGAGGCCACCACCCTGGCCGCACTTGCCGCCATCGTCGGTCTCCCCATCGGCGTCATGCTCGGACGGCTGGCCTGGCGGGCCCTCGGTGAACAGCTCGGCATCGTGCCCGACCCGGCCACGCCGTCGCTCGCCCTCGTCATCGCCCTGCCTTCGAGCGTGCTGCTCGCCAACCTCATCGCCGTGATCCCCGGCATGCTCGCCAGCCGCGTCGCGCCGGCGGTGGCCCTGCGCGCCGAGTGACCCCGTTCTCGAGGCAATGACTCTCGTTTTCCGAGAGTCATTGCCTCGAGATCAGCGGGACTTCTTGGCCGCCGCCTTCTTGGCGGCCTTGGCGACCTTCTTGGTGGTCGCGGGCTTCTTGGCGGTGGCCTTCTTCGGAGCCGCCGCCTTCTTGACGACGGCCTTCTTCACGACAGCCTTCTTGGCCGGCGCCGGTTTCTTCGCCGTCGTCGCCTTCTTGGCTGCGGCCTCCTTGGGCGCGGCGACGGCCTTCTTGGCCGGCGCCGACTTCTTGGCTGCGACCTTCTTGGGGGCGTCCGCCTTCTTGGCCGGCGCCCTGCGCGCCGCCTTCTTGACCGGGGCGGGCGTGGGCTCGTCGCCCTCGGCGGGCACCCCCATCAGGCTCAACTCGATGCCACGACGCGGCGGGTCGAACGCCTTCACGAGGAAGCGGCGCTGCTCACCGCGGGTCAGCACCTGGCGAGCGGCCGCGGGCGGCGGATCGCCCATGTCGGCCAGCGCCAGGTAACAGCGGGCCATCCCGACGCGGACGAACGCGCCGTGGGACGAGAAGCTCTCGACCTCGCCTTGCACCACGGTGCCCGGGTGGTGCTCGGCGATGAAGGTGACGAAGGTCAGGGGCTCGTTGACCGGCTCGGCCGGCGGCGCGGCCGTGCGCCGGCGCCGGCGCCGGGCCGCCGACGGCTCCACCGCCTCGTCGACCGCGACCTTGATCGCCTGCTCCACCACCTTGGGCTTGGGCTGGCGCTTGGCCTTCTCGGCCGCCGCCTTGCGGGGGCCGCGGGGCGGCGGCTTGTCGGGGACCGGCGGCGGGCCCTGCTTGGCCGCTCGCACCGCCTGGCGGCTGCGGGGGCCGCGCACCGGCGACCGATCCGTGAAGATCCAGCCGATCCCGGGCACGGGCTTGCCACCAATGAGCCGGCCCTTGTCGAACAACCAGTCGTGCTCGCCGTGGAACTCCTGGACCGAGTCGTTGGACAGCACGGTGGCGCCCACCTTGTCGGCGATGCGCAGCACGAAGGCGTCGCCCCGCCCGATGGCGCCGGCGGGTGGGGAGACGATCTCGCCCGCCAGCTCGGCCTCCTCGAAGGCGCGGCGCTCGGACTCGTCGATGCGATGACCGAAGGTGCTGTCGACGACCACGGTGATCTCGGAACGAGGGTGTTCCTTCTGGAATTCGCGCACCGCCTCGTCGAGCTGGGCCAGGCTCGGCTCGGTTCTGCCCTCAGTGGCCAGGTTCGAGCCGTCGACGATGACGCGGGTCGGCATTCCCGCCAGTCAACCATCCCTCTACGATCCCTGTGTGGACCGAGACCCGACCGACGAAGTCACCGACGTCCTCCAGCAGCTCATCCGCAACGCCTGCGTGAACGACGGAACCGACGCGTCAGGGGGCGAGTCGCGCAGCGTCGACTTCCTCCACGGCTACCTGGAGGGCACCGGGCTCGACATCGAGACCTACGAGCCCACGCCGGGGCGGGCGTCGCTGGTGGCTCGCGTGGAGGGGTCCGACCCCACGGCGCCGACCCTCCTGCTCATGGGCCACACCGACGTGGTCCCGGTCACCGAGGAGAACTGGCGCCAGGACCCATTCGGCGGCGAGCTCATCGACGGCGAGGTGTGGGGCCGGGGCGCCATCGACATGCTCAACCTGACGGCGTCGATGGCCGTCGCGTTCAAGCACCTGGCCGCTGAGGGCTTCCGGCCGCGCGGCTCGCTCGCCTACCTCGCGGTCGCCGACGAGGAGGCGCTGGGGGCCCACGGCGCGGGCTGGCTGACGACCCACGAGCAGGACGCCGTCGCCGCCGACTACGTGATCACCGAGTTCGGCGGCATTCCCATCCCGACGGCAAGCGGCATCAAGCTGCCGGTCATCGTCGGGGAGAAGGGCAGCTACTGGGTCAAGCTCATCGTGCGAGGAACGCCTGGGCACGCGTCGCAGCCGCTGCGCACCGACAACGCGCTGGTGAAGGCGGCCGAGGTCGTACGCCGCATCGCCGAGTACCGGCCCGAGTCGATGATCCACGAGACGTGGCGTCGCTTCATCGAGGGCATGGACTTCCCGCCCGAGCTCAGCGAGCCGATGCTCGATCCCGACCGCGTCTGGGACATGGTGCAGACGTTCCCGATGGTCGGCCTGGCGCGACAGGCCCACGCGTGCACGCACACCACCTTCGCCCCCACCATCGCCCACGGCGGCACCAAGACCAACGTCATCCCCGACCGCGTCGAGCTCGAGGTCGACATCCGCACGCTCCCGGGCCAGACGGGTGAAGACGTGCGGGGGATGCTCGACGACATCCTCGGCGATCTCGCCGACGACGTCGACGTGATGGCGCCCCTCGACGACCCCTCGACGTCATCGCCCATCGACACCCCCCTGTGGGACTGCCTCCAGCGGGTCGCCGGGAAGCTGGCGCCGGGCTCGACGTGCATCCCGTTCCTCACCGTCGGCGCCACTGACGCCCGGTTCTTCCGGCGCCTTGGCGTGACGTCGTACGGGTTCGGGCTTCTCAGCGAGCGCTTGGACTTCGACGAGTTCTCGTCGATGTTCCACGGCGACAACGAACGGGTCGATCAGGAGTCCCTGCGCCTCTCCACCGAGCTGTGGGACGCGGTTGCGAGGGATCTGCTCGGTTAGCCTGCGGCGACCCTTCGAGAGGAGACCCTGGTGGCCCGACGACTCGTGTTCCTGCTCCTGCCCGCCCTGCTCGCCTTGGGCGCGTGCGGCGGCGGGGGTTCGGGCGCAAACGCCGCCGATGACAAGAAGCTGGCCGATGCGGCCGTGCTGAAGCTCGCCGACTTCCCGAGCGGGTGGACTGAGGGCCCCCCGCCCGATGACACCGACGAGGCGGACGACCCCTTCACCAAGTGCCTCGGGAGCGAAGCGAAGCAACTCGACGCGAACACATCCGGAGAGGCCGAATCGGCGGAGTTCTCGCGGGGCGAGGGCACGACCGCCAACTCATTCGTGGCCGTCCTGAAGTCGGAGGACAACGCCAAGAGCGCGATCGACATCATGCGTTCCCAGAAGCTCAAGGACTGCTTCAACGACTCGGTGGGCGAGGAGATCGAGGCGAGCGCAGGGGCGGAGGAGGGCGTGACGATCGGCGACATCTCGCTGAAGGAGTCGTCGTTCGCCAAGGTCGGTGACGAGGCAACTGCCCTGCAGCTCTCCGTTCCCATCTCGGCTGAGGCGATCGAGATCACGTTCTACGCCGACGTCGTCTTCTTCCGGGAGGGTCGGAGCATCGGTGGCCTGTTCCTCGGAAACCTCGAGTCACCGTTCCCGTCCGCCGAAGCCGAGAGCCTGGCCAAGAAGATGCAGGCGCGCTTGAAGGCGGCATGACCGCCCGGTGATCCGGGCCGTCCTCTTCGACTTCGGCGGGGTGATCCTGGCCAGCCCATTCGAGGCCTTCGCTCATTACGAGCAGGCCAAGGGGCTTCCGGACGCGTTCATCCGCGGTCTCAACACCCAGAACCCCGACGCCAACGCGTGGGCTCGCCTCGAGCGCAACGAGGTGACCTTCGACGAGTTCTGCCGCCTGTTCGAGGCCGAGGCGGAGGCCGCGGGCCACCGCATCGACGCGCGCGACATGCTCGCCCTGATCTCTGGTGACGTGCACCCGCCGATGGTCGAAGCGGTGCGCCGCTGCAAGAAGGAGGGCCTGAGCACCGGGCTGCTCACCAACAACTGGGTGAGCTTGGAGGAAAGGCCACAGGCCGTTGAAGACCGCAGTGGCGTGCTGGCCCTGTTCGACGTGATCATCGAGTCGAGCAAGGTGGGCGTCCGCAAGCCCGACCCGCGGTTCTACGAGCTGGCGTGTGAGGCGCTGGACATCCAGCCCGGCGAGGCGGTCTTCCTCGACGACCTCGGCATCAATCTCAAGCCGGCGCGGGCCATGGGGATGACGACTATCAAGGTCATTGATCCGGACGACGCCATCGCCCAGCTCGAGTCGGTGTTGGAGATTCCGCTCCGGTGACGGATCTGGCGGAGGACACCGACGCGTGGGACCCGCTCACGCCTGCCCAGGTTGCCGTCCTGCTCGGTCCCTTCGACGGGCCGTGGTGGATCGCAGGGGGGAACGCGGTCGACCTCTTCATCGGGACATCGACGCGCGAGCACCACGACATCGACGTCGCCATCCTCCGCGACCACTGGCCCGCGGTCGCCGAGGTGCTTGCCGGCTGGGATTTCCGCGTCGGTCAGAACGAGGTGTGGGCACGCCCCCACGCGACCGGCCCGTGGCAGGTGGAGTTCGTGCTGGAGGACCGGGTGGGGACGGAGTGGAGGTACCGGCGCAACCACGACGTGTCGCTGCCCGTCAGCGACCTCGGACTGGTGGATGACCGCGGCATTCCCTTCGAGCGCCCCGAGATCGTGCTGCTGTACAAGGCGGGCCACCACGACGACCCCCGCAACGAGGCGGACCTGGTGGCGGCGCTCCCCAAGATGGGAATCGGGCCCCGGGCGTGGCTCGTCGGCGCCCTCGACGTGGCCCATCCCGCGCATCCCTGGATCACGAGGATCCTCTAATAGTCAAGCGCGTCGACGCCGTGGTGGTCGGCGGCGGCGCCATGGGCGCGGCGACCGCGTGGTGGCTCGCCCGCGCCGGTCGGGAGCCCGTCCTCCTCGAGCAGTTCACGCCCGCCCACACCCGCGGGAGCTCCCACGGCGCGTCGCGCATCTTCCGCTTCGCCTACCCGCTCCCCCGCTACGTGCGCATGGCCGTGCTCGCCCTGCCTCTGTGGCGGGAGCTCGAGACCGACACCGGCGCCTCGTTGCTCGAGACGACGGGGGGCGTCGACCATGGCGACGACATCGGTGTGCAGGCGATCGCCGAGGCCATGGACGGCCAAGGGGTCCCCTACGAGTTCCTCACTGCCGACGCCGCGGCGGAACGATGGCCCGGCATGCGGTTCGGGGGCGACGTGCTCTACCAACCCGACGCGGGGCGCTGCCACGCCGACGACACCGTGCGCGCACTGCTCGACGCCGCGGTGCGCCACGGGGCTGAGGCCCGGTTCGGCCATGCGGTCACGTCGATCGCTCTTCAACACGACGACGTGGTCGTGCGCACGGCGGACGACGAGGAGTACCGCGTCAGCGTCGTGGTCGTCGCCGCCGGCGCGTGGATGACCAAGGTCGCAGGAAGGCTGGCGCCGCTGCCAACGCTGAAGGTCACGCAGGAGCAGGTGTTCCACTTTCCGATCCTTGGCGAAGGCCTGACATGGCCGAGCTTCATCCACCATCGTGACCCCTACGTCTACGGACTCGAGACGCCCGGTGAGGGGATGAAGGTGGCCGAGCACCACGGCGGGCCGATCGTCGATCCCGACGCTCGGTCCTTCGCCATCGATCCCGCCGGCGCGGCGCGCATCCGCGAGTACGTGGCCGCGTGGCTTCCCGGCCTCGACCCCACACCGGTCTCGGCGACGACGTGCCTCTACACGACCACGCCGACCGAGGACTTCCACATCACGCGCGAGGGCCCCATCGTGGTGGTGTCAGCCTGCTCGGGCCACGGCTTCAAGTTCACCCCCCTCATCGGCCGCATGGCCGCGGAGCTCGCTACCGCCAAGGGCTGACCCCGTTCGTTCTTTGGCGCGTAGCCCCGACTATGTCGGGCTGACGCGCCAAAGAACGAAAAGGGCCTGGTTAACGCGAGAGCCTGACCGGCAACGATTTCGGGCCGCGCAGGGTGAAGTTCTCGCGCCATTCGACCTCGTCGGACTCGAGCTCGATACCGGGGAAGTCGCGGACGAGGGTGCCCACGGTCACCTGCCCCTCGACGCGGGCGAGGGCGGCACCGAGGCAGTGGTGGATGCCCCCGCCGAAGGACAGCGGCCGCACATCAGCGCGGGCGACGTCGAGCCGATTGGGGTCCTCGAAGCGGTCGGGGTCCCGGTTGGCCGCGGCCAGCAGCAGCACGCAGCGCTCGCCCACGTCGATGTCGGCGCCGCCGATCGTCAGCGGCGACGTCGCCGACCTGGCCGTCACCTGCACGGGCGGCTCGAAGCGCAGGAACTCCTCGATGGCGTTCTTGATCATCGACGGGTCGTCGCGCAGGATCGCCCGCTGGTCCTGGTGGCGGGCGAGCAGGTGGACGCCGTTGCCGATGAGGTTCTGCGTCGTCTCATGGCCCGCGCCGAAGAGGAAGGTCGCATTGGCGACGAGCTCCGCATCGGTCATCCGCTCGCCCTCCTCCTCGGCCTGAATGAGGTCGCTGAGGAGGTCGTCCCGAGGGCGAGCGCGGCGCTCGGCGATGAGCGCGGTGAAGTAGTCGGTGAATCGGCGCAACCCCTCGTCGGCGCGGCGGAACACCTCGGGATCGACGATCGGGTCGAGCAACCGCGCGGCCGCGCTCGACCAGTGCTTGAGCTCCTCGCGGTCCTCGACCGGGACGCCGAGCATCTCGCAGATCACCAGTGCCGGGAGTGGAAAGGCGAGATCTGCGACCACGTCCATGCCGCCCTCCACGTCGGCGAGGAGCGCGTCGACCAGCTGCTGGATGTGCGCACGGAGCGCCTCGACGGCGCGCGGTGTGAACACCTTGGCCATGAGGGAGCGCATGCGGGTGTGGTCGGGCGGGTCACGCATGAGGATGACCGTGTTCATGAACTCCGGCACCGTGCTGTGCTGCCAGTCGTCCCACAGGTCCTGGGCCCGCAGCAGCATCTCGCGCTCACCGTCGCTCATGAGCGCGCCAGTGGTGACGCCCGGGTGGCGCAGCAGGTTGTGGCAATCCTCGTAGCGCGCGAACACCCAGCCGCCGAGTGGGCTGCGGTGGACCGGCGCCTCGGCCAGCAGCCTGGCGTAGGCCCCATAGGGATCGGTGCGGAATGCGGGGTCGAAGGGGTTGAAGACGACCTCGCCCGCGTCCGTCACGCCCTCACCGTACGCCTCGCGTTCACTGACTAGTCAATCCCGACCATTTGCCCATCTCCACCGAAACGGCGTCCGTTTTGCGCCGTGGTGGGAGCGTTCGGTCGCGCTGGGCAGCCGAGCCCGAAAGGTGGCACCTCGATGAGCAGCAAGCGCAGGGCAGCCGTTGCGAGCGCCCTTCTGGTGAGTTCTCTCGTGTTGGGATCGGCCGGCACTGCTGCCGCGGAGCTCCTGACCATCAACATCCCCGCTCCGGTCGCCGAGGCCGAGGGCATCGGCCTCGAGGTGGGTGACGTGCTGGCCGTGGGCCACACCCAGGCCGACGCTGCGCCCGACGCGGGCACCGCCGTCGCCAACGCGGTCGAGATCGGCGGAAAGGCACCCCTCGCCGTGCTGGGCAGCACACAGAACGGTCCCGGCCACACCGACAACGCACTGCTCGACACCAAGCAGACGCCGCTCGGCCGGGTCGAGGCTGCGCCGTCGTCTGCCACCGTCACCGAGACGGCCAAGGGCACGACGTCGGAGAGCAACGCCGCCCTCGCCAAGGGCAACCTGTTCGATCCCGACTTCGCGTCGATCTCCGTGCTCGAGTCCACTTCGGTCGCACAACACGAGGGCCTGCTCAGCAAGGCGTTCTCCACCAGCGACGCCCTCGTGCTCAATCTCGGCGGTCCCGACGGCACCACGCTGCGACTCCTGCACTCGGAGTCCAGCAGCGCCGGCACCGGGCTGACCTACATCATCGCCATCAACGACACGCCCATCGTCAGCGTGACCGAGCTCACCGATCAGATCTGCTCGCTGCCGCTGCCCGAGGCGATCAAGGTCAGCTGCGTCGACGTCACCGGCGGGCTCGGCGCCATCACCAGCGAGGTGCTCAGCGCGACCGTCGGCGGCGCCAACGGCCTGACCGCCAACGTCGTGAAGTCCAGCGGCTCCGGCGGCAACGGAGCGGTGCAGATGTCCTTCACACCGGCCGCTACGCAGGTCGACGCGGCGGTCGCGACCCGGCCCGACGCCAGCCGCAACCTTCCGGCCACCGGACTGCGCATCCTGTTCCTCAGCTCCATCGCCCTGGCCCTGCTCTGCCTCGGCACGGTGCTGGTGGGCATGCGCCGGGCCACCACCCGCTAGCACTCCCAGCAATACAGCGTTCTCGGCCGTAGATCCGGGTGGATCCCACCCGGATTTACGGCCCGGTTCGTCTCGGGGGTCGAGATGCCATGATGGTCGCGGATGAGATGGTCGAGCCGGGGTTCCGGCACCACCACCGCACCGGCAACCGGGGGCTTGGAGAGTCAAGGCGACCGTGCCGGCGCGGTGACAGAGCGGTTCCCGTGCTTCGACGGGTTCCGGGCCATCGCCGCGTGCATGGTGTTGCTCGTCCACGCCTCAATCGTGACCGGAGTGGTCCAGAACGTGCGGGCCGGGCCCTTCCTCGCCCGCATGGACGCCGGCGTGGCTGTGTTCTTCGTCATCTCGGGCTTCCTGCTCTACCGCCCGTACGTCATCGAGCACCTGGGCGGCCGTGACGCCCTTCCCACGCGGAGCTTCTGGCGCCGGCGGGTCCTGCGCATCTTCCCCGCTTACTGGGTCGCGCTGTTCGTGATCGCGTACGTCCTGCGGCAGCGCTCGGTGCCGGCCGCCGATGCCCCGATCTACTTCGGGCTGCTGCAGGTGTACAGCCCGACGCACGTCCTCGGCGGCCTGTCACAAGCGTGGAGCCTCTGCACCGAGCTGTCGTACTACGCGCTGCTCCCGCTCTACGCCTGGGTGCTGGGACGGCGGCAGACCCCGCCGGCCAGGCAAGTGTGGGTCGAGTGGACTGGCCTTGGCGTGCTCGTGATCATCTCGCTCGGCTTCCGCGCCTTCGTGCGCGCGGCCGACGTCAGCACCCACGTCCTCAACTGGCTGCCCGCGTGGCTCGACCTGTTCGCCTTCGGTATGGCACTCGCTGTGCTCAGCGCCACGGTGGAACGCACAGGGCGACCGGGCCGGCTGGTTACGGCCGTCGGGCGGCGCCCCGCCCTGTGCTGGCTCGGTGCCGTCGTCGCGTTCTGGGTCGTCGCCACGCGGCTCGACCTGCCCGCCGGCATCGCACCCGTCTCCGTCGTGCAGGAGCTGGGACGGCACTACCTCTATGGCCTGGTCGGCCTGCTCATCGTGCTGCCCGGCGTGTTCGGCGACCAGCGGAAAGGGCTCATCAGGCGCATGCTCCAGAGCCGGCCGGTCGTCGCCGTGGGCGTCGTGTCCTACGGCGTCTACCTCTGGCACATCTCCATGCTCGAGAAGGTCACGCCCCACCTCCGCGACCTGGGCAGCGCCGAGTTCCCAGTGGTGGTCGTGGTGGGCCTCGCCCTCACCTACGTGGTGGCCCGGGCCAGCTACGTGATCGTGGAGAAGCCCGCCCTCAGGCTCAAGGGCCGCGACACCCGCACCAGCTCCGTCTAGAGCCCGCCGAGAGCGCGGTCCATGAGGTCCGCCTGCTCGAGGCCGTGCATGGCCGCGCTGCCAGCGGCCGGACTGCCCGACTCGGTTCGGCTGACGTGGTCGAGCTGGTAGTCGCCGCCGAGGAGCTTCTCGAGACGGCCGCGGACGAAGGTCCAGGCGCCCATGTTCTCGGGCTCCTCCTGGAGCCAGACGATCTCGTTGGCGTGCTCGTAGCGGGCCACGGCCGACGCGATCTGCTCCTCGGGCCACGGGTAGAGCTGCTCGACGCGCACGACGGCGACCGGGGCGCCGCGCTTGTCGCGCTCGGCGATCGCCTCGTGGGCGACCTTCCCGGTGGCGAACACGACCCGGCGCACCGCGGCGGGATCCGCGACGCCGGCGTCGTCGAGCACCTCGAGGAAGCGCCCGTCGGTGAGCTCTTCGATGCTCGACCTGGCCTGCTTGGCCCGCAGCAACGACTTGGGCGCGAACTCGATCAGCGGCAGCCGTAGCTCCCGGCGCACTTGGCGTCGGAGAAGGTGGAAGTACTGCGCAGCGGTGGTCACGTTGGTGACCTGCATGTTGTTCTCGGCGCAGAGGGTGAGAAAGCGCTCCATGCGCGCCGAGCTGTGCTCGGGTCCCTGACCCTCGTAGCCGTGGGGCAGGAGCATGACGAGACCGGAGGTCTGATCCCACTTGTCCTCGGCCGCGGCGATGAACTGGTCGATCACGATCTGGGCGCCGTTGACGAAGTCGCCGAACTGCGCCTCCCATGCCACGAGAGCGTCCTTGTGCTCGACCGAGTAGCCGTACTCGAAGCCGAGGGCGGCGTATTCGCTCAGCAGCGAGTCGTAGACGAAGAAGCGGCCGCCGTCCGGAGCCAGCTCCATGAGCGGCACGTGCTCCTCGCCCGTCTTGTAGTCGACGATCACGGAGTGGCGGTGGGAGAACGTTCCCCGCCGCGTGTCCTGCCCGGCCAGGCGCACGTCGGTGCCCTCGAGGATGAGGGTCCCGAAGGCCAGCGCCTCCCCCAGCGCCCAATCCACCTGGCCCTCCGCGTACACCTTGGCCCTGGCCTCCAACTGCTTGGCCAGCTTGGGGTGCACGGTGAAGCCATCGGGCGGCTCGTGCAGCGCCGACGCGACCTGATCGAGCGCGTCCTTGTCGACACCGGTGGGCACCGGCGGCGGCAACAGCGTGGATCGCGCCCCGGTGGGCAGGGCGGTGAGCTTGGGCGGTGCCGACGAGCGGGTCTCGTCCAGGGCAGATTGCAGCCGGGCCGAGAAGTCCTGCAGGGCCTTCTCCGCGTCCTCGAGGGTGAGCTCGCCGCGGTTGACGAGCGCCTCGGTGTAGCGCTTGCGACACGACCGGCGCCGCTCGATGCGCTCGTACATCTGGGGCTGGGTGTAGCTCGGCTCGTCCGCCTCGTTGTGCCCGAAGCGCCGGTAGCAGACCATGTCGACGACGACGTCCTTGCCGAACGCCTGCCGGAACCCGAACGCGAGCTTGGCCACCCGCACGACGGCCTCGGGGTCGTCACCGTTCACGTGGAAGATCGGCGCCTGCACCATCTTGGCCACGTCGGTGGCGTACACCGAGGACCGAGCCGCCTCAGGTGCGGTCGTGAACCCCACCTGGTTGTTGATGACGAGGTGCACGGTGCCACCGGTGCGGTAGCCCTTCAGCGCGGACAGGTTGAGCGTCTCCGCCACCACGCCCTGGCCCGCGAAAGCGGCGTCGCCGTGCACGAGCACTGACAGCATCGGGTAGTCGCGCGTGCCCTTGGCCCGGTTGTAGACGTCCTGCTTGGCGCGGGCCATGCCCTCGACGACAGGGTCGACGGCCTCGAGGTGCGACGGGTTCGAGGCCAGGGTGACGGGGATCTCCGCGCCCGCGCGCCCGACGTACTTGCCCGTCGCGCCCTTGTGGTACTTCACGTCGCCCGAGCCCTGGATGGTGCCGGGATCGATGCTGCCCTCGAACTCGCTGAACGTCTCGCGCAGGCTCTTGCCCACGATG
>JBEEFQ010000232.1:0-3026 GCA_041166245.1 Actinomycetota bacterium
GGATCTGGGGACAGGGCGAGACGGTCAGCGTGCCCTCCATGCCGATGGACTGATGGCCGGGGATGGCGCAGTAGTAGGTGTAGGTGCCGGGCGGCGCGTCGAAGACGGCCCGGCGCCTGGCGGACACCGGCACGCGGACGTCGACGTCGAGCTCGTCGATGGTGAACGTGTGCCAGAACAGATCCGCGTTGTCGACCACGACACCGACCTGACCGCTGGGGACGGTGATGCGCTCCCGCGCGAACTTGGCCGCCTTCATGTCGACCAGGACGTCGCCGGGCTGCAGCTCGGCCCCGTCGCCGAAGCCGCCGGCGGCGGCGACCGCGAGGCCGACGGCGAACACCGCTACGCCCGCGACGGCGGTGCCCGCCACCACAGCCGGACCGCCCATGCTCCGACCCCGGCTGCGGATGAAGTCGCACACCGCCGCCACCGCGGTGACCGCCGCGCCCACCGACAGAGCCAGGGGCACGACGACGGCCCAGAAGCCGCCGCCCTCATCGATGTTGGCAACCGCGGCCGCCGCCATCCACGTCAGGACGTTGAGTCCCAGGAGCAGCAGCGCGATCCGACCCAGCAGCCCTGATCGGAACGACAGGAGGCCGACGCCGACGGCCAAGCCGACGCCGATGGCGATGGCCTCGGCGTCGCCGAGCGCGATCCCGACCACGGTCATCAGCACCGCCGTCTTGACGCCCGCCACCCGCAGGAGCAGACCCCAGGTCATACCCTCTTGATTACTCCATGCCGGACCCCGAGCCCCGCATCGTCGCCAGCGGCAGAGACTCCGACATCTACGAGCACGGCCCCGATCGCGTCCTGCGCCGGGCCCGGGACGGGCGCTCGCTCGAGTCGGAGGCGGCGACGATGCGCCACGTCTTCGACTGCGGCTATCCCGTGCCGCGGGTGTGGGAGGCCAACGGGCCCGACTTGGTCATGGACCGCATCGACGGACCCACCATGCTCGACACACTGGGCAAGCAGCCGTGGACGTTCCGCCGCCACGCGGCAATCCTCGCCGATCTCCACGAGGGCCTGCACCGGGTGCCGCCTCCCGGTGACCTCCCCGAGGTCGGCGGCGGTGACGCATTGCTGCACCTCGACCTCCACCCCATGAACGTGATCATGTCTCCCACCGGTCCCGTCGTCATCGACTGGCCCAACGCCAGACGAGGGCCGGCCGAGCTCGACGTAGCCATGACGTGGGTGATCGTCGGGTGCTCGATCGTGCCGGGCTCGGCCCCGCGACGAGCGGCGGCCGGGCTGCTCCGCCGTCGCTTCGTCGACGCCTTCCTGTCGCACTTCGACCGCGCCGCGGTGGAGGCATTCCTCCCCGACGTGATCGACCGACGGGTCCGCGATCGAAATGTGCTCCCCGCCGAGGTCGAGGCCATGCACAGACTGGTACACGAATGACCAGACTCCAGCGACTTGGCAGCCGGCGATGGGGGACAGCGTCAGCTCACTGCGCGAGCCGAACCCGTGGGGTCCCCATCGCTTTTCAGCGAGCGCAGCTTGCAAGCGAGCGAATGTGATCGAGTTGGGACTGCGCAACGACGTCTACCGGCGCCCCCTCGCCACCGCTCTTGACCGCCTCGGGCTGCGCGAGGGATGGAAGTGCGTCGACGTGGGCGCGGGTGGCGGCGACGTGACCGTCGCCCTGGCCGAGATCGTCGGCCACGACGGTCGGGTGTACGCGGTCGACAACGACCCCGCGGCGCGTGACGAGGTGGCCAAGGCCGCGGCAGCCCACGCACAGGTCGTGGCCATCACCCAGGCGGCCGAGGACCTGCTCCTGCCCGAGGCGGTCGACCTCGCTTTCTGCCGCTTCCTCCTCATGCACGTGCACGACCCGGTCGTGGTGCTGCAGCGCATGGGCCAGGCCGTGCGCTCCGGCGGGTGGGTGGTGGCCCAGGAGCCGATCACGTCGGCCGGCCGGGTCGCGGGCCAGCCGCTCTCGATGCCAGGCGCCCGCCACCCCGACATCGGCGCTCTCCTGCCCGGCCTGGTGATCGACGCCGGCCTCGAGATCGTCGACGCGTGGGGCGAGGCGCCGGCCGGCGCAGGCCCTGGACCGGTACGCGACTACCTGGCCGCGCTCACCGAGGTCGACCCCGGCGACGACCCCGTGGTGCTGCCTCCGTTGGTGACGGTGGTCGCCCGCCGCCGATAATGCGGCCATGGCTTCACCTGACCTGACCGCCGCCGCCGCCGCCGTCGACCTGGCCAAGGGGGTCGTCGACGCCGCCACCCGCCACCTCGCCGCTGCCGGCGACATCGACGCCAACCAGGTGGTCGCCTACGACCTGGCCCACGCGGCCGCCGCGGTGGAGATCGCGCGCGCCGTCCTCGACTACGGCGCCAAGGGCGACGTCGAGGCCGGCATCGCCTGCGCCTTCGTGGCCGACGCCGTCTACGACCTCGGCACACGCACGCTCGGACGGGAGGGGCTCTGGGGGATGGAGCACGGCGCCCTCGGTGGCGCACATGACTTCGTCGTCACCTACCGCGACCCCGCCTTCCTCGCCGGGCTGGCGGGTGAGGCCGGGCCTCGCCACCTCGACTCCGATCTCGAGATGGTGCAGGACACCTTCCGCCGCTTCGCCGAGGAGCAGGTCAAGCCCGTCGCCGAGCACGTGCACCGCACCAATGGCGACATCCCCGAGGCATTGATCGGCGGGCTGGCCGAGCTGGGCACGTTCGGGCTCAGCGTGCCCGAGGAGTACGGCGGGTTCGCGGCTGGTGGCGAGGGCGAGTACCTGGCCATGGTCGTCGCCACTGAGGAGCTGTCGCGCGGATCGCTCGGCGTCGCGGGGTCGCTCATCACCCGCCCCGAGATCCTCACCCGTGCGCTGGTGAAGGGCGGCACCGAGGAACAGAAGCACGAGTGGCTGCCCAAGCTGGCGTCGGGCGAGATCATGAACGCGGTCGCCGTCACCGAACCCGACTTCGGATCGGACGTCGCCGGCATCAAGGTCACAGCGACAAGAGACGGAACAGACTGGGTCATCAACGGCGTCAAGACG
>JBEEFQ010000233.1:0-13109 GCA_041166245.1 Actinomycetota bacterium
CACCCGCCAGCGCGCGTCAGGCCGGCGCCGCAGCACCCCGAGGCCCGAGCACGGGGCGTCGACGAGGACGCGGTCGGCCGATTGCGGACGGAGCGGCGGGTGGCGGCCATCGCCCGCGAGCGTGGCGACCCGGGTGCTTCCCAGCCGGGCAGCGTTGCCGGCCACCAAGCCGGCGCGCGCCGGTGACGCGTCGAGCGCCGCGACCAGGGCCGGTCCCGCGGAGGCCAGGCCCGTCGCCTTCCCGCCCGGCCCTGCACACAGGTCGACCACCACGTCGCCGGGTTGGGCGTCGACGAGCTCCACGACCCATTGCGACGCGAGGTCCTGCACGTAGCCGTCCGCACGACGGGTCACGGTCGGGGCACTGTCCATCACCACGAGGGCGCGGTAGGCCGCATCCTGACCGAGCGCGCTGTCGAGCTCGGCCAGCACCCAGTCGGGGTAGCTGAGCGCGATGCCGTCGTCCGGCCATGTCGGAGGGAGAGAGGCTGCCACCTTGCGCAGCACCGCGTTGACGACGGAACGAGCCCGCACCGGCGTCGCCTCCACCGTCTCGCCCACCGCGGCGTGGGGCGGCGTGCCGAGGAAGGCGAGCTGATAGGCGCCGAGGCGAAGGGCGGCCCGTACCTCGGGTTCCACCGGCTTGCGTAGGTGGGCGTCGACCAGCCAGTCCACGGCCCGCCGCATCCGCGTGGTGCCGTATACGAGCTCGGTGACGAGATGCCGGTCACGATCGCTCAGGCCGCTGCGGTCGAGCAGGGCGGGGAGGAGGAGATTGGCGTACGCGCCGTCGTCGATGCGGACGAGCGCCTCGACCGCGACACGGCGGGCGGTGGCCACGTCAGCCGAAACGCTCGCCGGGCTCGATGCGGGCGCCGTTGCGCCACGCCTCGGCCGCCTGGCGTGCCTTGCCCTCGGGCTGGACCTCCTGCAGGAGCAGACCTCGCCCGTCACCGGCCCCGACAACCAGTCCGTCCAGCTCGCCCGGACCGGCTTCGCTGTCCACCGGCACCGCCCTGTGGACGCGGAAGTTGCGGTCGCGGAAGCTGGTCCACGCCCGGCCCACGCGCACCACGCGGTGCAGCTCGTCGGCCGGCCGGTCCCACGCCAGGTGGTGGTCGTCGTGCTCGAGCTTCGCCGCATAGGTCGCGTCGCCCTCCTGGGGCGTCGCCGTGCCCAGGCCGCGCTCGAGGGTGTCGAGCAGCAGGCGCACACCGTGATCGACCATGCGGTTGCGCAGCTGCTCGGCCGTCTCGTCGGCGCTGATGTCGAGGCGCTCGCACGCGTACACGGGGCCCGTGTCGAGGCCCTCCTCGAGCGCCATGATGCACACGCCAGTCTCCGCGTCGCCTTCGAGGATGGCCCGCTCCACGGGCGCTGCGCCCCGCCAACGGGGCAGCAGAGAGAAGTGCACGTTGATCATCGGCACCTGCTCGAGCAAATGGGGCTTGATGATCCGACCGAACGCGACGACCACGCCCAACTCGACGTTTGCCTCCAGCACGTCGTCCACCTTGTCAGTGACGGCGAGGCCCAGGTCCAGGGCGGCGGCCTTCACCGGGCTGGGAGTGACTTCGCTCCCCCGCCCCCGTCGTTTGTCGGGCTGGCTGACGACGATGGCGACGGTGTGGCCCGCCTCTACGAGGGCTCGCAGGAATGGGACGGCCGGGGCCGGCGAGCCGAGGAAGGCGAGGCGCATCGCTACCCCCGCGGGGGCGCCACCCCCCGCGTCTCACGCTCGCGCAGCTCGCGCATCGCCTCCTTGCGTAGCTCGGGCGTGAGCCGGGACAGGAGCAGCGTGCCATCCAGGTGGTCGACCTCGTGCTGCAGCATCCGGGCCATGAGCTCGGTGGCCTCGATCTCGATCTCGTTGCCCTCGAGGTCGTAGCCCGTGAGGTGCACGCGGGCGGGCCGCTCGATCGGCCAGTACAGGCCGGGCACCGACAGGCAACCCTCCTCGTAGGTCCACTCCCCCGTCGCCTCGTGGATCGTCGGGTTGACGACCGCGCCGGGCCCCTCGCCGATGTCGTAGACGAACAGGCGCTTCTGGATGCCGATCTGGGGCGCGGCCAGACCCACGCCGGGCGCGTCGTACATCGTCTCCAACATGTCCGAGGCAAGCCGCTGCAGCGCGCCGTCGAAGTCGGTGACCTCGGCGGCCGGTGTCCTCAACACCGGGTCGCCGAACACACGGATGGTGAACGGGGGCACGGCCAGAAGTTAGTGGTGCGTCCGGCACCTGGCGGCGCGATTGTGGCGAGTCAGCGTCGTTTCCTGGCAAGGCCGCAGGACGAAGGAAGTGCCGTGCGCACTTTCGAGGACGAGAACGACGCCAGGGGCGACGCTGGCCGTCAGAATCGCCCGCCCAGGTGCCGGACGTTCCGCTAAACGCGGGCCGGGTCGACCTCGATGCGCAAGCGGCCTGACGGGCGGGGCGTGGCGGCCAATGCGTCGCACAGGGCGCGGTGGTCGGGGGCCCGCAGGAGCCAGCGCCCAGCGTCCGGCCCGAGCCGCTCCACCTCGGACGGGACCCCGTCCACGTAGGCCGCGGCCGCGTCCCCGGACACCGCGGCGAGGGCGGTGACGGGTGGGAAGCGGAGTGCAGCACGACGCGCCCGCTCGGCATCGACCAGGCGGCCGGGGTCGGCGTGGAGCACCGCGTCGACGACCTCGTGCTTCGGGAGCCTCGTCTGCAGGAGGAGCCGACCGCCGCCGCTGCGGCCCGCCACCAGCCGGGCGGCGCGGGCGAGGAGGGCCATGGCCTGCTCGGCGGCGCGGTAGCGCGGCGCCAGCAGCTCCTGGTCGAGCTCGAGGAAGGCGACGCTCTCCGCCTCGCTCACCCGCCGCAGCACCGCCTCGGTACCGACGAGGACCCGGGTGTCGGGCACGTCGTCGTTGTCGCTCGTGACCTCGCCGACCGGTTCCCCGACCAGCGCCTCGAGCTCCTCGCGCGCCCGCGTCACGCCGATGCGCACCGTCTTGAGGCGCTGGCTCCCGCACGCCAGACAGATCCGAGGCCGCACAGCCCCGCACCGGCGGCACACGAGCCCGTCGCCGTCGCGCTGCTGTTCCACCGCGGCCGCGCACTGCTCGCAGCGCGCCAGCTCACCACACGCGCCACAGGCGAGGAGGGTCGCCCTGCCCTTGCGATTGAGGACGCAGACGACGCGCCCGCCGCTGCGCGCCAGGTCGACGAGACGCGGCGACCACAGGCCCGCCCCGGGCTCCTCCTTGCGCCGGTCGACGACATCGACGAGCGGCCATCCTCGGCGCTCGTCGGCCCGGGCGGGGCGCAGCACGGTCCCCCAGTCCAGGTGCTCGAGCGACGGGCACGGCGTGGCAAGAACGCACGGGACACCGGCTCGGGCGGCTCGCTCGGCGACGACCTGCCACGCGTTCCACGTCGGCGTGCGCTCCTCCTGATGCACCTCCTCGTGGGCGTCGAGGACCACGGCCGCGGCCAGGCCCGGCGCTGGTGCCCACGCCGTCGCCCTGGCGCCGATCACCACGCACGCTCCTGTCGCGGCCCGCGCCCACTCACGCGGTTGCACGGCCACGGTGACCCCGGCCCGCCGTAGTCGCAGCGCGAGCACGGCCGCTTCGTTCACCGATGGGGCGACGACGAGCGTCGTCCCTCGGCGAGCCGCGGCCATGAGCAGCGGGAGCGGATCGGCGGCGGGCGGCATCCGCAGCACGGCCCGCGGCACCGCCAACGCCTCCGCGGCCAGCGCGTCGGCCGGCCCCGACGCAGGCGGGGCGGTCGGCGGCGGCGCGGGCAGGCCCCGCACCGCGGAGGACGGCGAGGCCGTGCGCAGCACCAGCGCCAGTGGGCCGGCCCAGCGCCACGCCGCCCAGCGGGCCGCGTCGATGACCTCGGGTGCCGGGCCCCAACCCGTCACCTTGGCGATGGGGCGGACCTCGACACCCTCGGGCGGCTCGACATCGTCGGCCACCACCCACCCGCCCACGCGTCGTCCGTGCAGCGAGATGCGCACGAGCGCTCCCACTCGCACATCCGCGTCCATCGACTCGGGCACCGAGTAGTCGAAGACCTTGTCCACCGCGGGCAGGTCGGGCACGACCCGCACGATCCGCTGCCCCGTAACGCGTTGCGGGCGGGAGACCGCGTCAACAGGTGACGCGGAATCCCGCCCGAATTCGAGCGCGTCGCTCAGAGACCGAGGGCGGACTTCACGTCGTCCAGCCGACTCACGTCCTCCCAGGTGAACTCCTTGCCCGAGCGGCCGAAGTGCCCGTAGGCGGCGGTCTTCTTGTAGATCGGCCGGCGCAGGTCGAGGTCACGGACGATGGCCGCGGGCCGCAGATCGAAGATGGAGTCGACGGCCGCGGCGATCTTGATCGGGTCGACCGTCTCGGTGCCGAACGTCTCGACCAGCAGGGAGACGGGGCGAGCCACGCCGATGGCGTACGCGACCTGGATCTCGCAGCGGGTGGCCGCGCCGGCGGCAACGACGTGCTTGGCCACCCAGCGGGCCGCGTACGCAGCCGACCGGTCGACCTTCGAGGGGTCCTTGCCCGAGAACGCGCCGCCGCCGTGACGGGCCGCGCCACCGTAGGTGTCGACGATGATCTTGCGACCGGTGAGTCCACAGTCGGCGTGAGGCCCGCCCAACTCGAAGCTGCCCGTCGGGTTGGCCAGCATCTGGTAGTCGTCGTCAGCGAACTGGGGCGGCAGCAACGGGTGGATGACGTGCTCGTTCAGGTCCGGCTTGAGCAGTGTCTCGAGGTCGAGGCCGGGCTGGTGCTGCGTGGAGATGAGCACCGTCTTGAGGGCGACGGGCCGGCCGTCCTCGTAGTCGAAGGTCACCTGCGTCTTGCCGTCAGGCCGCAAGTACGGAAGCACGCCCGCCTTGCGCACCTCGGACAGCCGCTGCGCCAGCCGGTGGGCCAGCCAGATGGGCAGCGGCATGAGGTCGTCGGTCTCGTCGCACGCGTACCCGAACATCATCCCCTGGTCGCCGGCGCCCTGGGCGTTGAGGATGTCCTCGCCGCTCTTGCCCGCTCGTACCTCGAGGGCGGTGTCGACACCCTGGGCGATGTCGGGCGACTGGGGGTCGATGGAGGTGAGGACACCGCAGGTGTTGCCGTCGAAGCCGAACGACTCGCGGTCATAGCCGATGCCGCAGATCGTCTCCCGCACGATCCTCGGGATCTCGACGTAGGCCGACGTTGTGATTTCGCCCGCGACGACCGCCAGGCCGGTGGTCACCAAGGTCTCGCACGCGACACGGGCCATCGGGTCCACCGCGAGGATGGCGTCGAGGACTGCGTCGGAGATCTGGTCGGCCATCTTGTCGGGGTGGCCTTCGGTGACCGATTCGGATGTGAAGGTGTAGCGGCTCACGGCCTGTCGCTCCTGGGATTCAGGCGAGAGGCCACGACGTCGAGGACGACCCGTGCCACTTCCCGCTTGTCGGTAAGGGGAACATTCTTGTCCAACCCGTCAGGGTCGAGGATCACGACGCTGTTGGTGTCGTGCTCGAAGCCGGCGCCGGGCGCGGCCACGTCGTTGGCAACCATCAGGTCGACCTGCTTCTTACGAAGTTTCTCCATGGCGTGTTCACGCACGTCAGAGGTCTCGGCTGCGAAGCCGACCAGCACCTGGCCGGGCCGCTTCTGCTTGCCCAGCGCGGCGAGGATGTCGGTGGTGGGCTCGAGCACGACCTCGGGCACGCCGTCGTGCTTCTTGATCTTCTCGCCCGCCGGCGCCTTGGGCCTGAAGTCGGCCACTGCGGCGGCCATGACGACCACGTCGGCTTCGGCGCTGCGGGCCAGCACCGCCGCCTCCATCTGAGCCGCGGTCTCCACCTCGACGACCTCGACGGCAGCGTCGGTCGGTCGGCGCGTGGTGGTGATGAGCACGACGGTGGCGCCCCGCGATGCGGCCTCGTCGGCGATGGCGTGGCCCTGCTTGCCCGACGAGCGGTTGCCGATGAAACGCACGGGGTCGATCGCCTCGCGTGTGCCGCCGGCAGTGACGACAACCCGTACGCCGACGAGGTCGGGCGGCGTGAGCACGCGGGCCGCGGCGGCGACGATGTCGGCGGGCTCGGCCAGGCGTCCCGCGCCCTCGTCGCCACCGGCCAAGCGGCCGATCGCGGGCGGCACCACGTGCACGCCGCGCCGAGCAAGCAACGCCAGGTTGTCCTGCACGGCCGGGTGCTCCCACATCTCGGTGTGCATCGCCGGACAGACGACGACCGGTGCCCGAGTGGCGAGGAGCGTCGCAGTGAGTAGGTCGTCGGAGATCCCCGCCGCGTACTTGCCGATCACCCGGGCCGTCGCCGGCGCCACCAACACCATGTCCGCGCCCTGGCCGAGCCGGGTGTGCGGGATGGGGTCGGGGCCGTCCCAAAGCGAGGTCCGTGCTGGCTCGGCCGCGAGGGCCGAGAACGTGAGGGCCCCGATGAAACGGGTCGCGTCCTCGGTGAGGACCGGCTGGACGTACGCGCCGGCATCGGTGAGCCGGCGGCACACCTCCACCGCCTTGTAGGCGGCGATCCCCCCCGAGACGCCGAGCACGATGCGGCGCCCGGCGAGGACGCCTGTCATCGCTACTTGGGCGCGTCCTCGACGTCCTCGGGTCGCACGTAGGCGATCTTGCCGGCGGCGATCTCCTCGAGGGCGATGGACAGCGGCTTGCGGGAGACGGAGGTCACCTGGGGCGGCACGATGGCGCCCAGGCCCTCGCCCAGCTGGTTGAAGTACGAGTTGATCTGACGGCCCCGCTTGGCCGCCAGCGACACGAGCGTGAACTTCGAGTCGACCTTGTCGAGCAGGTGCTCGATGGGCGGATTCATCATCGTGTCGCGGTCAGCCATGAAGAAATGTCTCCGAGGAAAGGGAAGGTGGCTGTCGAGTATACCGGCGCACCGTATGGCGGCCCCTGTCTGGCTCGTGATCGGCCCTCCGGCCTCAGGGAAGGGCACCCAGTCCCAGCTCTTGGCCCGACGCCTGGGCGCCACCCACCTCTCGAGCGGCCAGGCCCTCCGGGAGACCAGGGACGAGGCCATCGTCGCCCGCATGGCCCGCGGCGAGCTGGCCCATACCGAGGACTTCCTGCAGGTCATAGGCGAGGCCCTCGCAGCCGTGCCTGCGGACCGCCCCATCGTCCTCGACGCCGTCGGCCGCATGCTCCCCGAAGCCGAATGGCTCCTGAAGACACTGAGCAGCCTGGGCAGAACCCTCGAGAGAGTCATCTACCTCGACGTCAGAGAGGACGAGGCCCGCCGGCGAGCCCTCGGCAGAGGCCGCCCCGACGACGACCCCACCGCCCAACCCCTGAGGTGGCAACGCTTCAAGGAAGAAACAATCCCGGTGCTCGACTTCTATAGGGCGAGGGGAATAGTGACCGAGGTAGACGGCAGCGGCAGCGTCGAAGAAACAGCAGCGCGCATCGCAGACCTTCTGACGTAACGCGACGCGAAGCAAGCCGCGACGCGAGTCAGAACAACGTCAGCGCAGTGTCGGCGGTTCAATGCCGCCGGCGCTGCGATCTGCGTTCCAAAAGGTGGTCGCCGCGCGGAGAGAGGGGCGGCGGGTGTGTTGTCCGGCGTGGTTTGGTTGGGCAGGGGCAACCCGCAAAAGCTCACCCGTCGCCCCGACAACCGTGACGCGCGTGGTTCGAAGCCTCAGAGCTGCTGAAGACGTTCGAAGAGTTTCTTGCGTTGGTTGTCACCAAGGCCCTGCAAACGACGAGCCTCACTGATACCGACGTCGGTCATCAGTCGACGGGCCTTGACCTTCCCGAGACCCGGGAGGGACTCGAGCACGGAGACCACCTTCATCTTCCCCACCGCCTCGTCACGCGAGGCTTGATCAAGCAGTTCCTTCAACGTCAAGGTCCCCATCTTCAACTTGTCCTTGAGCTCCGCGCGCAGGCGCCGGGCGGCGGCCGCCTTCTGCAATGCGGCCTGGCGCTGCTCAGGAGAGAGCTGGGGGGGCAGCGGCATGGTGGGCACCATAGCGCGCGGTCCCCCCACGGGCGCTAGGACGAAAAAGGCCTTATGCCCCAACGGATGCGACGAGTTCCGCGGCGGCCGCCCCGCGGTCAGGCGCGGCGGTGACCGCCCGACCCACCACCAGCAGATCGGCCCCTGCGGCGAGGGCGGCGGCGGGCGTCCCGGCCCGCGCCTGGTCGTGCACGTCGCCGCCCGGCATGCGGATGCCGGGGACGACGGCGAGCAGGTCGGGCGCGAGCTGCTTCGCGGTGGCAACGTCGCCGACCGCGCATACGAGTCCTCCGCAGCCCGCTTCCACCGCGGCCTGCACACGCTCGGCGAACAACTCGGGCGACGCGTGCTCATCGCTCGTGAGGATGGTGACCGCGAGCGCGACGGGCGGCTCGAGGCCGGCGCGCTCCGCACCGTCGCGCAGACCCTCGACGCCTGCGCGCAACATCGCGGCACCGCCGGCCGCGTGCATGGTGAGGTACGACACACCGACCGCGCCGAGCACGCGCGCGGCGCGTCCCACCGTCGTCGGGATGTCGTGCAGCTTGAGGTCGAGGAAGACGCGATAACCGAGGGCCGACACCGTCACGATCGCGTCAGGGCCGCTGGCCGAGTACAGCTCGAGCCCGACCTTGGCCACGCTGAACCACGGCTCGAGCTCGCGCCCGATGCGCGTCGCTTCGACCAGGTCGTCGACGTCGAGGGCGATGGCGAGGTGGGACCGCATCTCGGCATCAGCGGGCATGGGCAGCTCCGATCAGTTCGTCGATGGTCGAGACGTGGTTGCGCCGGCACCACCGTGCCAGTTCGCGCAGCACGATGGCAGGCGCTTTCGGTCGGGCGAAGGTGGCGGTGCCGACCTGCACGGCGCGGGCTCCGGCCAGCAGCAGCTCGACCGCATCCTCACCGGTGGCCACTCCCCCGACCCCCACGACGGGCGCATCGGGGAAGGCGGCGTGCACGTCGTGCACGGCCCGCACCGCGACGGGGTGAATGGCAGATCCTGACAGGCCTCCCCCGCCCGCCCCCAGGCGTGGGCGGCGGGTCGCGGGGTCGATGGCCATGCCCATGAGGGTGTTGATCAGGGTCACGGCCTCGGCGCCGGCGCCCAAAGCCGCGCCCGCGATCTCGGTGAGGTCGGTGACGTTCGGGCTCAGCTTGGCCCAGCGGGGCAGGCGGGCGGCGGCGCTGGCCTCGACGACCTCGGCGGTGGCCGAAGGCGAGTGGGCGAACATGCGCCGGCGGTCCTCGACGTTGGGGCAGCTCACGTTGACCTCGACGGCGACAAGGCCGCCGACGCCGGCCAGCATGGCGGCCGCCTTCTCATAGGCCTCCACGGTGAAGCCCCAGATGCTGGCGACCACCCTCGCCCCCCTGGCCGCCAGCTCGGGCAGCTCGTGCTCCAGCCACGCCTCGACGCCGGGGTTCTGCAACCCGACGCTGTTGAGCATGCCCGCCGGCGTCTGGTGGACGCGGGGTGCGGGGTTGCCGGCCCAGGGCTCGGCCGAAAGCGACTTGACGACGACGGCGCCGATCTCGGAGAGATCGAACGAACGAGCCAGCTCGGCGCCGTGGCCGGCGGTGCCCGACGCCGTCATCACCGGGTTGGGCAGCTCGACGCTGCCGATGCGCGTCCGCAGCGTTACAGCGGGAGGCGTAGCTGGTCCCCCTCCAGGTGCTCCTGCAACGACTTCACCGTGAGCCGGTGCGCGCTCCAGTCCGCGATGCCCGCGGCCGCGGCGCGCGCTGCCGCGACAGTGGTCACGCTCGGCACCTTGTGCACGTTCGCCGCGGCACGGATGTGGGCGCCATCGGCGCGGGGACCGCGGCCCCGCGGCGTGTTGACCACCAGCTGTACTTTGCCGCTGGCGATCAGATCGACGGCATCCGTCCCGTCCTCGCCCACCTTGGCGACGATCGTGTCGACCGGTACGCCGTTCTCCTCGAGGAAGGCGGCCGTTCCCGCCGTCGCCGCGAGCGAGAAGCCGAGCTCGGCGAACCGCACCGCCGCGGCCAGGCCCGCCTGCTTGTCGCGGTCGGCCAGTGAGAGGAACACCGAGCCGGAGTCCGGCAGGCGGTTCCCTGCCGCGATCTGGCTCTTGGAGAAGGCCAGGCCGAAGGTGGCGTCGATGCCCATGACCTCACCCGTCGACCGCATCTCGGGACCGAGCAAGGTGTCGACGTCGGGGAAGCGGTTGAACGGGAGCACCGCCTCCTTGACGCTCACATGGCCGCCCGTCACCGGGGGCCGAAGGAGTCCCTCCTCCCGCAGCTCAGCCAGCGTGGCGCCCACCATGATGCGAGCGGCCACCTTGGCCAGGGGCACGCCGGTGGCCTTGGCCACGAACGGCACGGTGCGGCTGGCGCGCGGGTTGGCCTCGATGACGAACACCTGGTTCTGCTTGACCGCGTACTGGACGTTGACCAAACCGCGAACCTCCAGGGCGGCGGCGATGGCACGCGTGTATCCCTCGATCACGTCGACGACGGACTGAGGCAGCGTTGGCGGAGGTATCACGCACGCGCTGTCGCCGGAGTGCACGCCGGCCTCCTCGACGTGCTCCATCACGCCGCCGATCATCACCTCGCCTGTGGCGTCGCGCACCGCGTCGACGTCGACTTCGATGGCGTCCTCGAGGAAGCGGTCGACGAGCACCGGGCGCTCGCTCGAGAGCCCGCCCTCGCGCCCGAGCGATCCGAAGCCGGCCAGCTCACGCATGGCGGCTCGCAGGCCCTCCTCGTCATACACGATCGACATGGCCCGGCCGCCGAGCACATAGCTCGGCCGGACGAGAGCGGGATAGCCGATGCGCCCGACGATCACGAGTGCGTCCTCGACAGTGGTCGCGGTGCCGCCTGCGGGCTGAGGGATCTCGAGCCGGGCACACAGGGCGTTCCAGCGCTCGCGGTCCTCGGCCAGGTCGATCGACTCGGGGCTGGTGCCGAGCACGAGCGCGGGGTCGAGCCGGCCCGCGAGCTTGAGCGGCGTCTGCCCGCCCAGGCTCACGATCACACCCTCGGGCTGCTCGACCTCGAGGACGTTGAGCACGTCCTCGTAGGTGAGGGGCTCGAAGTAGAGCCGATCGCTGGTGTCGTAGTCGGTGGAAACCGTCTCCGGGTTGCAGTTGATCATGACCGTCTCGAACCCTGCGTCGCGCAGGGCGAAGCTGGCGTGCACACAGCAGTAGTCGAACTCGATGCCCTGGCCGATGCGATTGGGCCCGGACCCGAGGATGACGATCTTGGGCTTGTCGCTGGGCCGGACCTCGTCGGTGTCCTCGTACGTCGAGTAGTGGTACGGCGTGCGCGCCTCGAACTCGGCGCCGCACGTGTCGACGGTCTTGAACACCGCACGCACGCCCGCCTCCAGCCGGGCCGCCCTGACCTCGGCCTCGGTGACGCCCCAGAGGTACGCGAGCTGTGGGTCGGAGAAGCCCGTGCGCTTGGCTCGCCGCCAGTCGCGCCGGGACATCGCCGCGATACCCAGCTCCAGCAGCCGAGCTCGCTCCTCGACGATCTGCAGAATCTGGTCGAGGAACCAGGGGTCGACCCTTGTCGTGTCGTACAGGCGGTCGACACCGATGCCCCGTCGCAGCGCGGCCTCGAGATGGAAGGGACGGTCTGGCGTGGCGATGGCGGCCCTGCGCACCAGCTCGTCGTCGGTCATGTCGTCGAGCACCACCTCGGCCGGGTCGCAGTTGAGGCCCCAGCGACCGTGCTCGAGCGAACGCAGTCCCTTCTGCAGCGACTCGGTGAACGTGCGTCCGATGGCCATGGCTTCGCCGACGGACTGCATCCGGGTGCCCAGCACGTCGGTGGACCCGGGGAACTTCTCGAAGGCCCAGCGCGGCACCTTGGTGACCACGTAGTCGATGGTCGGCTCGAAGCTGGCGGGGGTCTCGCCCGTGATGTCGTTGGTGATCTCGTCGAGGGTGTAGCCCACCGCCAGCCGAGCCGCGATCTTGGCGATGGGAAAGCCGGTGGCCTTGGACGCCAGGGCACTCGAGCGGCTGACCCGCGGGTTCATCTCGATGACGACCATGTCGCCGTTGTCAGGGTTGAGGGCGAACTGAATGTTGGAGCCGCCCGTCTCCACGCCGATGCGCCGGATGCATGCGAAGGCCGCGTCGCGCATGTGCTGGTACTCGACGTCGGACAGGGTCTGAGCCGGCGCCACGGTGATGGAGTCGCCGGTGTGCACGCCCATGGGATCGAAGTTCTCGATCGAGCAGACGACGACGCAGTTGTCGGCGCGGTCGCGCATGACCTCGAGCTCGTACTCCTTCCAGCCCGCGATCGACTTCTCGATGAGGATCTCGCTGATCGGGCTGGCGGCCAGGCCGATCTCGGCCAGGCGGCGGAACGACTCGGTGTCGTGGGCGATCCCGGTACCGGCGCCGCCGAGGATGAAGGACGGCCGGATGATGAGCGGGTATCCGATCTCGGCACCCACGCTCATGGCCTCGTCGAGGTCGTACGCGAAGCCCGACGACGGCACGTCGAGGCCGATGTCGGTCATGGCAACCTTGAACTTCTCCCGGTCCTCCGCGGTCTGGATGGCCTCGATGCTGGCGCCGATGAGCTCGACGTTGTTGGCCTTGAGCACACCCTGCTCGTCGAGGGCGACGGCCAGGTTCAGCGCCGTCTGACCGCCGAGGGTCGGCAGCAGCGCGTCGGGGCGCTCGCGCTCGATGATGGCCGCGAGCACGTCCGGGGCGAGGGGCTCCACGTAGGTGCGATGGGCGAAGTCCGGGTCGGTCATGATCGTCGCCGGGTTCGAGTTGGCGAGGATCACGCGGTAGCCCTCCTCTCGGAGGACGCGGCAGGCCTGGGTGCCCGAGTAGTCGAACTCACACGCCTGGCCGATGACGATGGGGCCCGAGCCGATGATGAGGATCGACTCGAGGTCGGTGCGGCGCGGCATCCCTAAGAACCCTTCTCCATGAGCTCGCGGAACTGGGCGAAGAGGTAGCGGGCGTCGTGGGGACCGGGCCCGGCTTCGGGGTGGTACTGCACGCTGAAGGCGGGGACGTCGCGGCAGCGCAGGCCCTCGACCACTCCGTCGTTGAGGTTGACGTGGGTCACGTCGGCGTTGGGGATCGACCCTTCGGCCACGGCGTAGTTGTGGTTCTGGCT
>JBEEFQ010000234.1:0-48630 GCA_041166245.1 Actinomycetota bacterium
GACTCGCGCCAGACTGGCCCACCCAGCGAAGGAGCGGAACGTGAGCGAGCCTGCGAAGCGAACCAATGTGGTGGAGCTGGACAGCCATCGAGCGCGCGAGATGGTTGTCCAGTGAGCAAGCCGGTAGGTCCCTACACGCCGATCGTCAGGGCGGGGGAGTGGTTGGTCGTCTCGGGTCAGGTGGGCTTGGGTGACGGTGGGTTGGCCGACGGACTGTCGGCCCAGGTCACCCAGGCGGTCGCCAACCTGCGGGGCCTGCTCGAGGGGGAGGGTGCGTCGCTCACCGACGTGGTGAAGACCACAGTGTTCCTGACCGATATGGACGACTATGCGGCGATGAACGAGGCCTACACCGCCGCCTTCGGTGATCATCGCCCAGCGCGATCAGCGGTTGCGGTGGCCGCCCTCCCCATCGGTGCCCTCGTCGAGGTGGAGGCGTGGGCCCGAGTTGGGGAATGATGCAGGCGTGACCGGAGGCATCATCATCGCCATCATCACCGCTCTGCTCCTCCCCTGGATGTTCCTCATCGGCGGCTTCGTGATCTGCACGGCCGTGGGTTGGGCCCTCCAGAACTTCGGCGAGGTGTCCCACGAGGGCAGCGAGCTCGTCGAACTCAACACCTGACGCTCCGTCGCTACCCTCTTCCGATGCCGAGGTGCCGGTCATGATCGTGCTCGTCGTTGCCGAGGCCTTGGCGATCGTCTTGCTCGCCCTGCTCGTCGCCGGCTTGCTGCGCAGCCACGCCGAGATCCTGCGCTCGTTGCATGAGCTCGGCGCCAGTCCCTACGACGACGGCACGGCCGGCCCCCACCGCACAACCCCGCACGTGGCCCCGGCGCCCGGGGCCGCGGCCACCGACATCGTGGGCGAGACCCCCGACGGCGACGGCGCCGTGATCGGGGTGACGGGAAGCGAGCACGACACCCTGCTCGCGTTCCTGAGCAGCGGGTGCACGACGTGCGCCGCCTTCTGGGAGGCGTTCGCGTCGATCGAGACGCTCGGGCTTCCGCCCCGCGCGCGGCTGGTGGTCGTGACCAAGGGCCCGGAGGACGAGAGCGTCTCGGCCGTGCGCGCCCTCGCCCCGTCCGATGTGTCCGTGGTGATGTCCTCGGAGGCCTGGGACGCGTACGAGGTGCCGGTCGTGCCGTACTTCGTCCACGTGGACGGCGCCGCCGGACAGGTGGTGGGACAGGGTGCAGGGTCGACGTGGGAGCAGGTGTCCTCGCTCATGGGCCAGGCGCTGGGCGATGTGCCGCTGCCCTCCCCGCGTGTGCGCAAGGCCCAGGCCGACGCGGAACGCGAGATCAGGGCCGATCGCGAGCTGATGCGGGCCGGCATCGAGCCCGGCGACCCGAGCCTCTACCCGGGCGCACGTCCGGCCGACATCCCCAACGGCCACGGATGACGCCCGCGCTCGTCCTGGTCCTCGGTGTCGCCGCTGCCGTGCTCGCCGGTGTCCGCTCCACGTGGTCACCCTGAGGGGAGTCGATGCTGGCGAGCATCCATCCGCTCGGTGAGCGGAGTCGAAACAACCGATGGCTGCTGACGGTGACGGCATACGTCATCGGGTCCCTCGCGGCCGGTGCGCTGCTCGGCACCGTCCTCGGCCTGGCCGGGCGGGGTGCCAATGTCGAGGGGTGGGCGGCGCGCCCCGCAACCGCGGCGGTGGTGAGCGGGCTGGCCATCCTGGCCCTGGTCGCGGACGCGGCGCGGGGGCGGGTGGCGCTCCCGAGCGTGCGCCGGCAGGTGAACGAGGACTGGCTGCGGCGCTACCGCGGGTGGGTCTACGGCCTGGGCTTCGGCTTCCAGCTCGGGCTCGGGCTGGCAACGATCGTGACGACGGCCAGCGTGTACCTGGTGTACGTGCTCGCCTTCCTCTCCGGGTCGGGTGCCTCGGGTGCGCTCGTCGGCGGAGTGTTCGGCCTGGCGCGAGGGGTGTTGCTCTTCGGGATGGCACGCGTGCACGGCCCCGCCGAGCTGCGCACCGCCCATCGCCGCTTGCACGCGTGGAACGCGGCGTCTTGGCGGGTGACTCTGGTGGGTGAGGCCGCGTTGGTCGCCGGCGCCCTGGCGGGGGCGGTGCGCTGATGCCTCCGCTGAAGGCCCACGGAGTGCGGGTCGAGATACCGACCGGATGGGACGCTCGCATCTACCGGCGCGCGCCGCGCCCGGGGGCCCGCACAGCCGCCGTCGTCCACGCTGGCAACTTCGCCCTTCCTCCTGGGCGGGGCGACTTCGGGAGCGGTGCCGTCGAGATCATGCTCGACCACCACGTCCTCGTCGTGCTCATGGAGCACGGTCCGGAGAGCGCAGGCTCGCCCCTCTTCGCGCAGCAGGGCCCGCCGACGTCGCTCACCGCCGCCGACTTCGATCCCAACGGCCTGCAGCGCGGCCTGCCCGGCCAAGGCGGGTTGCAGCGGTTCTTCACGTGGGAGGGCCGGCCGTTCGTCCTGTACATCGTTCTCGGCAACTACCTGCGCCGGGCCCGGCTCGTCCCGATCGTGAACGCCTTCCTGAGCGGGCTCACCCTCGCCGATCTCGGGTCCTCGGAGGCGCAGGGGTGACGGCGCTCGCCGGTCCGTTCGCGGCGATGGCCGTGCTGCTCGCTACCGGCGGTTTGGCCAAGCTGTCCCGGCCCGATGGCACGGCTCGGGCCCTTGCCGCGGCCTCGCTCCCGAACCGGGTGACGCTCGTGCGGCTCGGCGCGGCGGCCGAGGTCATCGTGGGCCTCGGCGCCCTCGCCGTCGGGGGGCCGGTCGGCCCGCTCGCCGTCGCTGTTGCATATATAGGGTTCGTCGCCTTCCTACGGCGCTCGATGCGACGGGCGCAGGGCTCGGGATCGTGCGGTTGTTTCGGCGCCAACGAGGCTCCACCGAGCCGCATCCACGTGGGCTTCAACCTCGTCGCCGCGGCCGTGGCCGGGGGCGCCGCCGTCACGGGCTGGCCCGGTGTCGCGTCGGTGGTCGCCGACCAGCCAGGCGCCGGATTCGCGTTCATGCTCCTCGTGGGTGTGATCGCCTTCCTCGGCTACCTCACCCTGACCGCGCTTCCCGCCGTGCTCACCGCCCAGGACTCCGTGGAGGTCCTGCCTTGAGTCAGTGGCTGATGGAGCGCACGTCTCGGGTGCTCGACGGCGGCACCTCGCGGCGCAGCTTCCTCGTCAAGACCGCGCTCGTGGGTTCGGCCGTCGTCCTCGCCCCGCTCCGGTATCTGCTCCAACCCGGCACCGCCTATGCCGTCGTGTGCGGCGATTGCGGCGGCGGCGCCTGTTGCGACGGCTACAGCGAGTTCTGCTGCGTCGTCTACGGCGAGAACGCATGCCCACCGGGCACGTTCTCGGGCGGGTGGTGGAAGGCGGACGGTTCCGGTTACTGCGGTGGTCAGGCCCGGTACTACGTCGACTGTCATGCCGAGTGCCGCAAGTGCGGATGCACCAACGGCAGTGCGTTCTGCCGCGGGAACTGCGTGGACTGCAGCTGCGGCTGCAAGAGCTGCAGCAATCGCAAGGGTTGTTGCACCAACTTCCGCTACGGGCAATGCAACCAACACATCGCCTGCGCCGGTCCTATCGCCTGCCGGGTGGCGACCTGCACGCCGCCGTACGTGTGGGATGGCACCTGCACCTCGGTCAGCGCGACCGACAACAACACCGTCACGCACGACGCCGCCTGCCTCACCGCCGACATCGCACGGCCGTGGAGCGGGTGGGAGGGATTGGGCGGCGTGCTGACGTCGGCTCCAGCAGTGGCGGCACCGGGACTCAATCGCCTCGCCGT
The DNA here is from genome assembly GCA_041166245.1 of Actinomycetota bacterium. Lineage (GTDB taxonomy): Bacteria > Actinomycetota > Acidimicrobiia > Acidimicrobiales > JAFATL01 > JBEEFP01. The sequence continues at coordinate 3,778 of JBEEFQ010000234.1, forward strand.
CTTCGTCCGTGGCGCGGACAACCAGATCTGGCAGCGGTCCTGGGACGGTGGGCGGTGGGTCGAGTGGGTGTCAGTCGGCGCGCCTCCGCCTCCGCCGCTCTCCGGCGGGAGCGGCACGGTGTCGGCGCCCGCCGCCGTGTCCGTCTCGCAGAACACCATCGACCTGTTCGTTACCGGTCCCAACAACGCGCTCTGGCATCGCCACTACGACGGCCGTGCGTGGTTGGCCTGGGAATCCCGTGGCGGCAACCTGTCGAGTGCGCCGACGGCGTCGTCGTGGGCGAGCAACCGCATTGACGTCTTCGCGCGCGGTAGCTCGGGCGACGTGCAGCAGGTCACGGCCAATTCAGGGATCTGGGGCGCGTGGGGTTCGCTGGGCGGTCAGATCATCGGCGCCCCGGCCGCCGTCTCCTGGGGCCCGAGCCGCGTCGACATCTTCGCCCACGGGCTCGACGAGGGGGTCTGGCACCGGTGGTGGGGAGGCCAGTGGTCCCCGTGGACCGGCCTCGGCGGGCGGATCCGCGGTGGTCTCGACGTCGCCGCCATGGAGCCTGACCGCCTGGATGTCTTCGTGCGCGGCACCGACGACGTCCTCTACCAGAAGAGTTGGGACGGCAAGCGTTGGGTCGAGTGGGCGAGGAGGGGGGGCATCCTGCGGGACGACCCCGCGGCGGTGTCGTGGGGACCGGGTCGCATCGACGTCTTCGTGCGCGGCACCGACGACGGCGTCTGGCACATGTATCGCGCCTGAGTCAGATCCCCCAGCGTGCTTGGCCGAAGCGGTAGCCGACCGAGCGGACGGTGGAGATGAGACCGGCGTGCTCCTCGCCGAGCTTGGCCCGGAGGCGGCGCACGTGGACGTCGACCGTCCTCGCCCCGCCGTAGTACTCATAGCCCCACACCCGGGAGAGCAGCGTCTCGCGCGTGAACACCTTGCCGGGATGGGTGCCGAGGAACTTGAGCAGCTCGTACTCCATGTAGGTGAGGTCGAGGGGCCGGCCGCCGATGGCGGCCTGGTACGTCTCGAGGTTGAGCACGAGCGGTCCGTACTCGACGAGCTCGGGTCGCGTGCCACGGCCCGTGCGCCAGAAGAGGTGCTTGAGGCGAGCCTCGATCTCCCGTGGGTGCGACGGGGCGAGGCAGAAGTCGTCGAACAGGTCCTCGCGCAACTCGAGGTCGCCCACCTGCTCGGCGTTGAGCAGCAGGAGCAGGGGCTCGAGCGGCAGGTCGCGCTTGCGCAGCGCCCGACAGAACGCGAACGCGCCCTCCGGGTCGCTCTCAGCCGACACGACTGCGCCGGCCCAGCCGTCGTCGGGCTCGATCTTGATGGCGATGTCGGGCGAGCCCGCCGCCTTCCACGGGTAGCCGGCCAGGTCGAGGGCCTGGGCCAGCACCGGCGGCGCCGGGTCCGGGTACAGGAGGAGTGGTTCCATCAGAGCGAGGGCAGGTAGCGGTCGAGCTCGAACTGGCTGACCTGGGTCTTGTACTCGAGCCACTCGGCCCGCTTGTTGCGGACGAACCACTCGAAGACGTGCTCGCCGAGCGTGTCGGCCACCAGCTCCGACCGCTCCATCTCGTCGACCGCTTCGTGCAGGCTCCCGGGCAGGGACTGGATGCCGTCGGCCAGCAGCTCCTCCGGCGTCATCTCGTAGAGGTTGGCGGCGGCCTCGGGTGGCAGCTCATAGCCCTCGTCGATCCCCTTCAGGCCCGCGGCCAGCACCAGCGCGAACGCGAGGTACGGGTTGCAGGCGGGATCGGGAGCGCGGTACTCGATGCGGGTCGACTCCGCTTTGCCCCGCTTGGTGACGGGCACGCGGATGAGCGCCGATCGGTTGTTGCGCGCCCAGGAGACGTGCACGGGCGCCTCGTACCCGACGACGAGTCGCTTGTAGGAGTTGACCCACTGGTTGGTGACGGCGGTGATCTCCCGCGCGTGGTGCAGCACCCCGGCGATGAACCCCTTCGCCACCTTGGACAGGTTGTGCTCGTCGCCCGGATCGTGGAAGGCGTTGGTGTCGCCTTCGAACAGGGAGAAGTGGGTGTGCATGCCTGAGCCCTGCTTGCCCTGCAACGGCTTGGGCATGAACGTGGCGTAGACGCCGCGCTCCTGGGCGATCTCCTTCACCACCAGGCGCACGCTCATGACCGTGTCGGCCATGGTGAGGGCGTCGGTGTAGCGCAGGTCGATCTCGTGCTGGCTCGGAGCGTCCTCGTGTTGGCTGTACTCGACGGGGATGCCCATGTCCTCGAGCGTGAGCACCGTGCGCTTGCGCAGGTCGCCCGCCATGTCGGCGACAGTGAGCTCGAAGTAGGACCCCGAGTCGAGGGGCTGGGGCGGACGGCTCGGGTTCGAGTCAGCGAAGTAGAAGTACTCCATCTCCGGCGCGGCATAGAAGGTGAACCCCTTCTCGCGAGCCTTCTCGAGCGTGCGGTGCAGCACGTTGCGGGGATCGCCCTCGAAGGGAGTGCCGTCGAGGTTGGCGATGTCGCAGAAGACCCGCGCCACGGGCGCGTCGTCCGCCTTCCACGGCAGGATCTGGAACGTCTTGGCGTCGGGCCGGGCGAGCACGTCGCTCTCCTGCACCCGGCTGAAGCCGTCGATGGCCGAGCCGTCGAACGTCATGCCCTCTTCGAGGGCGAGCTCGAGCTCGGCGGGCGTGATGCTGAACGCCTTCGGCGTACCGAGGACGTCGGTGAACCACAGCTGGATGAAGCGGATGCCCCGTTCTTCGACGGTGCGGAGGACGTAGTCCTGCTGGCGTTCCATCCAACAAGTGAACCACCCCGAAACCCGATCCTGCCCCCGTTCACACGCCGTTCACAAACACGGAACGAAGGAGAAATCCGTACCTGCAACCGTCTCAGCCATGAGCTACAAGGCTGAATACATCTGGATCGACGGCACCGAGCCCACTCCGCTGCTCCGGTCCAAGACCAAGATCGTCGACGACAAGGTCGACCCGCCCATCTGGGGCTTCGACGGGTCGAGCACCAACCAGGCGCCGGGGAAGGCATCGGACTGCGTGTTGCGGCCCGTGTTCGTCTGCCCCGATCCGCTCCGCGGGGGCGACAACAAGCTCGTCCTCGCCGAGGTGCTGCTGACCGACATGTCGCCGCACCCCACCAACACCCGGGCCGAGGCTGCCCTTGTCGCCGCCCAGTACGAGGACCAGAAGCCGCTGTTCGGCATCGAGCAGGAGTACACACTGTTCGAGGGCACCCGGCCCCTCGGGTTCCCGGTGAACGGCTACCCCGGACCGCAGGGTCCGTACTACTGCGGTGTCGGCGCGGATGACGTGTACGGGCGACCGATGGTGGAGGCCCACCTCGACGCTTGCCTCAACGCCGGCCTGTCGATCTCGGGCATCAACGCCGAGGTCATGCCCGGCCAGTGGGAGTTCCAGGTCGGGCCCCTGGCCCCCCTCGACGTCGCCGACCAGCTGTGGGTGGCCCGTTGGCTGCTCAACCGCATCGGTGAGGACTTCGGCATCTCCGCCACGCTCGATCCCAAGCCCGCCCGAGGCGACTGGAACGGCGCCGGCGCCCACACCAACTTCTCCACCAAGGCCATGCGCGAGAACTACGACGCGATCATCACGGCCGCCGAAGCGCTCGGGAAGAACCCCGAAGCCCACATCGCCGGTTACGGCTTCGGCATCGAGGGTCGGCTCACCGGCGAGCACGAGACCGCGCCGTACAACGAGTTCAGCTACGGCGTGTCCGACCGGGGCGCATCCGTGCGCATTCCCTGGCAGGTCGCCCAGGAGGGCAAGGGTTACATCGAGGACCGGCGGCCCAACGCCAACATGGACCCGTACGTGGTGACACGTCTCATCGTGGACACCTGCTGCGGCGCTCTCGTCGACGCCAAATAGTCGTTAGTGTCCCCTCGTCCGGACCTCGGGTCCGGGCGAGGGGACCTTTTTTCGTTGGTCCCCCAGGCGCCGAACAGAGGAGGCATCCGTGGAGCAACGCACCCCGGCTGAGGTCCTGCGGCTCGCCCAGGACGAGGGCATCGAGATCGTGGATTTTCGGTTCTGCGATCTGCCCGGGCTGATGCAGCACTTCTCGGTGCCGGTCGGCCAGCTCACCGAGGACGCCTTCGAGGAGGGCTACGGGTTCGACGGCTCGTCGATCCGCGGCTTCCAGGAGATCCAGGAGTCGGACATGATCCTCGTGCCCGACCCCAACACCGCCGTCGTCGACCCGTTCCGACAGCACAACACCCTCAACATCAATTGCTTCGTGCGCGACCCCATCACGGGCGAGTCCTACAGCCGCGACCCGCGCTACGTGGCCCGAAAGGCCGAGGACTACCTGGCGTCGACGGGCATCGCGGACACCGCGTACTTCGGTCCCGAGGCCGAGTTCTTCATCTTCGACGACGTGCGCTTCCACCAGGACCAGCGCTCGGCCAGCTACTCGGTCGACTCGGTAGAAGGCATCTGGAACTCGAACAAGGACGAGGGGCCCAACCTGGGCTTCAAGCCCCGCTACAAGCAGGGCTACTTCCCGGTGCCGCCCATGGACCACTTCCAGGACCTGCGCTCGGAGATGACGCTCACGCTGCAGCGCCTCGGCATCGAGGTCGAGGTGCAGCACCACGAGGTCGGCACCGCGGGCCAGGCCGAGATCGACGTGCGCTTCGACACGCTGCTGTCGATGGCCGACAGCCTCATGCTGTTCAAGTACGTCGTCAAGAACGTGGCGCGCGCCCATGGGCGGTCGGCCACGTTCATGCCCAAGCCCCTGTTCCAGGACAACGGCTCGGGCATGCACACCCACCAGTCGCTCTGGAAGGGCGGCGAGCCGCTCTTCTACAGCGAGACCGGCTACGCCGGGCTCTCCGACCTGGCCCGTTGGTACATCGGCGGCCTGCTCGCCCACGCCAAGGCGGTGCTCGCGTTCGCGGCGCCGACGACCAACTCCTACAAGCGGCTGGTGCCGGGCTACGAGGCGCCCGTCAACCTCGTGTACTCCCAGCGCAACCGGTCCGCGTCGGTGCGCATCCCGCTCTACTCCAAGAGCCCCAAGGCCAAGCGCCTCGAGTTCCGCTGCCCCGACCCGTCGTGCAACCCCTACCTCGCGTTCTCGGCCATGCTGATGGCAGGCCTCGACGGCATCCAGAACCGCACCGAGCCGCCGGACCCCGTCGACAAGGACCTCTACGACCTGCCGCCCGAGCAGCTGGCCCAGGTGCCCCAGGTCCCGGCGTCGCTCGACGAGGCCCTCCTCGCGCTCGAGGCCGACCAGGAGTTCCTCAAGGTCGGCGGCGTGTTCACCAGCGACCTCATCGACACGTGGATCGCCTACAAGCGCCTCAACGAGATCGACGAGGTCCGCCTGCGCCCCCACCCGTGGGAGTTCATGCTCTATTACGACCTGTAGGCCGCGTCGGAGCGCTCCGTGGCCCTGCGCGCGTCGAACTCGGCGACGTGCTTACGCGCTGCGTGGAGGAGATAGCGGCCATGCAGATGCACGGGTGCGACGCGCACGCCGTAGGGGAGAAGCTTGTTGGATCGGCGGACAGCCGCGTGCACGCGGTCGAGGCGGCGTTGCTTGGCGCCGTCCCACGGAAAGACGAACTGGTCGCGAAGCCGTGACGGCAGCGTGCCGACCGCCAGCAGGCGTTGCAGAGCGAGGGCGGGGGCCAGCGGCACGTGCAGGTGGAGCGGCAGCGTGGGCCTGACGATGTCGCGGGCCAAGCGCCGGCCCGTGTCAGTGACCTCGATGGTGGCGACCTGGTCCTCGAAGTACGCCTGGAACGCGGCGTAGTCGGCGGGCTGCGCGCCGCGAGGGCAGCCGAAGCCCGCGGCCACCTCCGTCATCTCCTCGTAATAGGTCTCGCGCTCGTCGACGCCCAGGGGACGCACCAGGCGCTCGTAACAGCCGAGGGCGGTGTCGAGGAGCGTGGCGTGCACCCACAGCAGGTTGGCGGGGTCGTTGGCCGCGTAGGTCGGGCCGGTGACGAAGTCGTGCACCCAGCGGATGCGCCGCCCGACACCGTCGGCCAGGGCCCGATCCCCGTAGACCATGGCGTAGGTGGCCTCGAGCGTGCCCCGCAGGCGCTTGAACGGGTTGCTCTGGAAGTCGCTGTGCTCGGCGACGCCGGCGGCGACGTTGGGATGGGCCAGCTGCAACAGCAGGGCGCGGCCCGCGCCCAGGATGATCACGGGCTCGGCGTTCACCCGTCGGATGACGGAATCGGGTGGGAAGACGGGGCCCATCGGCGGCGCGTTCAGTCCTCGCCCGCGGCGACAAGGGCGGCCTCGACCAGTGCAACGTCCTCGGGATGGTCGACGGCGATGGAGCCGGCCGACAGGGGCACCATGCGAACGGGCATCCCCAGCTCGAGGAATCGGAGGATCTCGATGTCCTCGATCTCCTCCAGTGGTGTCTTGCCGCCCGTCGTGGTGAATGCGGCCAGTGCCTCGCCCGCAAAGGCGTAGACGCACACCTGGCGCCAGCCCTTCGCGAAGGCGCCGTCCTTGGTGTGGGGAACGGGACCCCGCGACATGTACAGCAGCCGCCCATCCGGCGCGGCCACGACCTTCGGGATGGATGTGTTGCGATACGCGGCCTCGTCGTCGATCGGGCACATGCCGTTGACGACCGGGGCGGTCGTGGGATGCCATGCCTCGATGACCGCGGTGATGTCGGCTGGGGGCATCATCGGCTCATCGCCCTGCACGTTGACGTAGATGTCGGCCGATATGCGGGAAGCGGCCTCGGCCACCCGGTCGGTCCCGGTCGGGTGGTCAGCCGAGGTCATGACCACCTGCATGCCTGCCGTGCGAGCGTGCTCGGCGATCCGGTCGTCGTCGGTCGCGACCCAGACACGATCGCGACCCACCGCCTCTGCGCAGCGGCTCCACGTCCGCTCGATCATCGGGCGCCCTGCGATCAGAGCGAGGGGCTTGCCTTCGAACCGAGACGATGCGTACCGGGCGGGGATGATGACAGCGACGGTCGGCGCTTTGCTCATCGCGATTGCGGGTCAGACGTCGGCGGCATACACCGATGACTGCGGCATGCGGTACGTGGTCGGCGTGATGGCGACGATGGGCGGACGCCCCTCGCCCTCCGCGTACAGATCGAGCAGTTCCTGCATCTGCTCCTGCCGGGCGTCGCCCGGCCCGTAGCCGTCGACGCCGGCGACCAGGATCCGGGTCGCACCCGCCCGCAGGGAGATGGCGAGGGCGTAGGCCATCGCCAACCGACTGGGGATGATGCAGGAGTGCTCGCCCGCCTCGAACCTCCCCGGCTCGACGACGACGCCGTAGTCGCGCAGGTCCTCGCCGTCGGGCGTGCCGATGCCGACCGCGTCGATCATCGTCCGCGGCGCGACGAGCGGTCGGTCGAGGCGGGCGATCCGACCTGCCTCCAACGCGAGCCGCACGGGATGGCAGGCCACGTACGCGGTCACCATCGACGCGTCGATCGGGGGCGTCGAGTTGAGGCAGAGCACGGGCAGCTGATTGTGGGACGCGAACCGCTCGATGGCCTCACGGTGATCCTCGGCCTTGGGCGAGGCGGCCAAGATCAGCACCTCGCGGCCGGCCAGCCAGCCCTCCGGGTCCCAGGTGCCGTCGGGATGCTGCTCGCCCGAGTCGATGGCAGTCGCCAGCCCGTCCGCGCTGTAGGAGTGGCCCCCCGCGAACCGGAGGGCCTCGATGGCCGAGACGATGTCGGCCAACTCGTAACGGCTGTCGCTCTGGAGCGTCTGCACGTACGTCGGGTGCACGCCATAGTCGGCGGCCTTGAGATAGAGCAGGTTCGCCCCCCAGCCGTGCTCGGCCTGGAGGGCAGCGAAGTCCTCCATCACCGTCCGCACCAGGGGGTCGGGCGAATACTTGAGGGACGCAGTGCGGGCCAGCTCGGCCAGGAGGAACTCCGTCTGGGCGTTGCCGGGCCCGCGGCCCATCCCGCGGATCGTGGCGTCGACCCACTCCACGCCGGCCTCGACCGCGGCGATGGAGTTCGACAGCGCCAACCGGCGGTTGTCATGGGTGTGGATGCCGAGGGGTCGGTCCCAGACGTCACGGAGATGGCGGACGGTCGTGCGCACGTCGTCGGCGTCCATGTTGCCGAGCGAATCGGCGAAGTACAGCACGCCGATGGCCTCGCATCGTTGCAGTGTCGCGGCCACATCCTGGACGGCCTCGACCGGGTGGGAACCCGTCTGCATCAGATTGACGCCGACGAAGTAGCCGAGCTCTCGCAGCCGTTCTGCCAGCGGCGTACACGAGTCGATGTCGCGCAAATGGGTCGCGAGCCGCACGACAGAGATCCGTGACTGGTCAGCCGGCTTGAAGACGCGATCGACGCCGGCCCGCTCGTCGCCGACGAAGTCGGCGACGTTCAGCATCACGCCCAGGCGACAGTCCGGGAGGTCGAGTGACTCGAGAAGCCAGTCCGTTGTGTGGGCGTAGGGGCCGAGGAACTGCTTGGCGTCGGGGGTGCGAAATCCCAGCTCGATGACATCGACGCCGGCGGCGGCCACGCTCTGCAGGTACCGATTGACGACGTCCTGGTCGAACTGCCAGTTCGTGTAGTAGCCCCCGTCACGGAGGGTGCAGTCGAGGACGGTGATCTCGCCCGTCATGGAGCCACCCGCTCCCGTCCTGTGGACAGCGCGTCGCGGAGGCCGCGGAGGTCGGCGATGGTCGGGACCTCGGGTGGGAACGGGTTGTCATCGCCTGGACTCACGCGACCGACGAATCGAATGGCGGTGCGGCGAGCTGCGTCCCAGTCGCTCCAGGCGTCTCCGACCAGGACTGCCTCGTTCGGCTCGACGCCACACCGCCCCAGCCACCGCTCGATCGCTGCCGGCTTCTCGGTGGGGCTGCCGATCACGGCGTCGAATCGTTCAAGCAGACCCCGCTCCGCCAGCACGCGGTCGAGGTCGTCCTGGGGCGAGCCCGATATCACCACGCGAGTCGCCCCGGCCGCGAGGGCCAGGGCGTCCTCGAGCCCTTCGACCTGCCGGCACGACAGCAAGGCTGCGTCCACCAGCTCTCCGTAGCGGCGGCCCAACGAGGCCGACTCGGCCGCATCCAGCGGTCGCCCCAGGATGTCGCGGTAGATCATCTCGAACTTGGCGTAGCGGCTCAGCCCGCCGTGGCGGACATGCAGGGCGACGATGGCGGCCACCGCCTCGGGCTCGTCGCCGGCGAAGAGATCGGCGAACGCCTGCGTCTTGATGGCCGCCGACTCGAGAAGCACACCGTCACAGTCGAAGAAGAACAGCCGCGGGAGGCCGTGATCGTGCTCGATCAACGAAGCCTACCGGTGCCATAACTGACGGCTGGCGCCACAGACGTGCGAGCATCGAGGGCAGGAGCGGTACGTTCGCCGCATGCGATCCCCGAGGGCGAGCGCGGTCTTCTTCGCCGAGTCGCCCTTGCAGCTGCTGAGCGCCGTGGAGGCCCGTCACGCCTACGCGGTCGCGCCCGACGACGCCCTCCTGGTCACGGGCCCGACGGCCGACCCCGAGGGTCAGCGGCAGCTCGAGGCCCTGACCACCCGGTATGGCTGGCGAGCCTGCGCCCACGACCAGGCCTGGGAGTCGGAGGTCGAACCCGGGGCTCGGACCTTCATCGGCGACTATCGCAAGGCCTGGCAGCGCGCCGCGACGCGGCGCCTGGGCGGACCCGAGCCCGTCCTGCTCGACGACGGCAACTCCACCGTGCTGCTGGCCATCCGGCGGAGGCGGCCGTGGTGGCGGCTCACCGACCGGTCGACCACGTGGCAGCGGGGTCGGGGCGACCGGCGCGTCCCGGTCCCCGGGCTGGTCTACGACCTCAGGGATCCCGCCAGCCGGGAGCACGGAAGCGTTGAGTTCTTCACCATCTACCGCGTCCAACCCGGTCGCCGCGATCGGTTGCGGACCAACTTCTTCGATGTGCTCCGCGCCGGCGCGCCTGCGTCGGCTCGTTCGCGGCCCGTGTACATCGGGTCCAACCTGGCGGAGAAGGGCTTGATGGACCCCGCCGCGGTGGACAAGCGGGTGGCTGACGTGTCCGAACGCTGGGGGCCGGAGCTGCTCTACGTCGCCCACCGGAGGGAGTCCGACGAGAAGCTGGCGCGGTACCAGCGCGCCCACGGCATCGAGATCGTCCGGCCCTCGTTCCCGATCGAGCTGTTCCTCACCGACGGCGGGATCGTCCCCGACCCGCTGCTGGGCATCTTCAGCACTGCCTTCGACAGCCTGCGAGTCGTGTTCCCTGGCCTCGACATCGAGACTCGTCCTCCGACCGCGGACGAGATTCCCCGCCGGTCCCGCCGGCCCGTGCTACGGCTCGTGCGCCTCACCGAGTCCATCGAGGTCGCCGACCCCGGGCTGCGCGCAGGCCGTCCGACCTAGGCGGCGTTCTACGGGCCTTTGGCTGGCTTGGGCTGGTCGAGGAGGACGTTGATGTTCACCGACCGCCGCGGGCCGGCGTCGTCGGGGATGGGCGGGACCGCGTGCCACGACGCCCCGTTCTTGATGAAGCCCACCAGCCTGTTCTTGACGAACTCGGAGCGGTGGAACTCCTCGTGCGCCGAGAAGAAGGCGTCGGCCGACTCCTTGTCCATCATGGTGCTGGCCCACTCGACCCACCCGGCCTCGCCCCGCCGGCCGCGGAAGAACGAGGTACCCAGCGCCGGATGACGCTCTTGGGCGTCGGTGGGGAAGTAGAGCATCAGCGACACCAGCTTGCGGGGTACGTCGTTGTGGGGCGGAACCTCGGTACCCGGCTGGAGCACCGAGAACTCGAGCGCGACGGTGACCGGTGTGCGTCGACCGCGAGCGGTCGCGGCGACGAGCTTGCGCCGGACGCGGCTGTAGGTGCTACGAGGGCCCCGCGCCTCCACGTACTGCCACAGAAGGAGGTCCTCGGGTGGACGGTGCGTGATCTGATCCGCCACCAGCCGCTGGAGCTTGGTCACGAACGCCTGGGTCGCGATCGATCGGAACAGCTGCGACCACGCGGGGCTGGTGGCGAGGAACCGGTGGAGCTCCGGCGAGGTGTCGTTGAGGTAGAGCTTCTTGCCCTTCTCGTGACTGGCGTAGTTCCATCGGAGAGGGTCAGGGAAGTCCGACCGGAGCTGCTCGTAGGACGCCGCGTCGAGGAAGGGCGCGACGTCGAAGATGCAGAACGGCTCGACCAGCAGCGTCGCGCACTGCTCCAGCGTGTCGGGGAGGCCCAGGCTGTCGCCGATCGTCTCCATCACCGTGACGCTATCCGTGCCTCCCGCGGTGCCGGATCACGGAACTGCCGCTCGCCGTCGCGGCGCCAAGGCGCGGCTGGCTGCGAGCAACGGGAGGGTCGCCAGCGCGGGACCGATGATCCACAGCGGCCGGGTGAGCCACCACACCAGCGTCGGCGACTCCGGCACGCCGGTGAGGGTGTGGGCCAGGGCGTAGAACGCAGCCAGCCCGACCGTGTGCCAGAGGAACAGGGGCATGGCGTTGGCCGAGAGCCACGTGGTGAATCGGCGCACCCGGGGCCGGTGGGCGACGGCGAGGATCCGGTCGCGGTAGGCGACGACGAGGCCGACCTGCACGCAGCAAAGAGCGAGGATCGGGAGCGTCGGCGGTCCCATGTTCGAGAATCGGTCGGCCGCGGCCGTCGTGCCGACCATCGACCGCGGGTAGAGGCCCATGTTGGTGAGCCCGAGCAGCGAGCCGAAGCCGATCAGCATCAGCGCGTGACCGAACCGGGCCGGCGCCCGCCGCAGCCGCTCCCACGACCAGCCCACCTGGTGGCAGGCGGCCCACACGAAGACCATGTTGAACCACGCCGCCTCGGGGTGGTCGTAGCGGAAGCGCAGCACGTCGACGCCCATGGCCAGGCAGACGAGCGCGATCGGCACCAGCTCGCCCCACCGCTGGTGCAGCCGGTCCCAGAGGGGCACGGTGACGACGAGCACCAGGTACACGATCAGGAACCAGAGCGGGGAGAGCACGAGAGCGACGCCACGCGGCAGCCAGCGGTCGGGTCCCGCGTGCAGGTTGGCACCGAGGGCGGCGATGCCGATGACGAAGGCGATGAGCACGAGGGCCGGTAGCGCGAGCTGTTTGGCCCTGGAAGCGGCGAACCGGCGCCACGCGCCGGGCCGGCCGCGGCTCTTGGCCCAGGCGACCGAGTGCACGTAGCCACCGGCCACGAAGAACAGCGGCATCACCTGCAGCACCCAGGTCAGTGACCACAGGCCCGACACGTAACCGATGGGGTTGTCGGCGTGGGGCCCGTCCGACCGCCACACGATGATGGTGAACATCCAGTGCCAGACGACGACCGTGGTCGTCGCCAGCGATCGCAGCAGGTCGACCAGCTCGTCGCGCTCAGCCTCGACCGCCATCCGCGGAAGGGTACGCGTAGCCTCGCGACCCGTGCGGCTCTACAACGTGACCTTCGACGCGCGGGACCCCGGTGCGCTCGCCGCCTTCTGGTCGGCGGTGCTCGAGCGGCCGGTTACCGATGGCTCCAACGAGTTCGCCGCCTTCATCGAGGGCACGCCCAACTGGATCTTCATCGCGGTGCCGGAGGGCAAGACGGCCAAGAACCGCATGCACGTCGACCTCGATGCGGATGACCTCGCAGCGGCGCGCGTCCGGCTCGAAGAACTGGGCGCCACGTACGTGCACGAACAGGAGCAGTACGGGCTCCATTGGATGACATTCCAGGACCCGGAGGGCAACGAGTTCTGCGTCGCCGCTCACGGATAGCGAATGCGTATCCGTATCGCCCTGCCGGCGTGCGCCATCGCGCTCGTCCTGCTCGGCGACGTCTTGCTGCTCACCCAGCAGGACCGGTCCACGGCCGTCAGCCTGGACGCGGCCGTGAAGGGCTTTCGTGCCACGGACTCGCAGTCGTCGGAGACGACGTTCACGACGATCGCCCCGCGCGGACCGTCGTCGCCCGGTTCGCCGACGTCGGCGGCGCCGGCACGGGGAGCGGCGCCCACCCCGGCACGCCCGAGCGCGACGACCGCGGCCGCGACACCCGCGCCGTTCCGACTGCCGGTGCAGGGCGTGTACGCCTACCGCACCCAGGGCCACGAAACGGTTTCGATGGGCGGCGGCCGTCACGACTACCCCGAAAGGACCTTCGCGACGGTGCGAGCCAAGGGCGGCTGCGACTGGGAGTTGGAGCACCGCGTGCTCGAGGAGCACATCGAGCGCCGTCTGCAGTGCAGCGGGCCCGGCCAGCTCACCGAGAAGGACGAACGGGTGGACATCACCTTCTTCGGTCAGAAGAACACTGCGTACTACCGCTGCGACCCGCCGCTGGTGCTCGCCCAAGCCGGCGATCAGCCCGGCGCGAAGCGCACGGGCACGTGCCGCGCCGATGACGGCCAAGCCGTGCTCACCACCACGTTCGTGGGGCGGGAGCGGCTCACCATCGGCGGCGTCGCCGTCGACGCGATCCGCGTGCGGATGGAAGGGGTGGTCTCCGGTCGGGCCGAGGGCACCAGCTTCAGCGACACCTGGGCACATCCCGACACCGGGCTCATGCTCAAGTCGATTCGCAAGGTGGACACGCGGGCCAAGGCGTTTGGCACGACGGTCGACTATCGCGAGGAAGCCACCTACGAGTTGGAGAAGCTCGAACCCGCCACCTAGGAATCCCTACGCGAGCACCCGCACCGTGCCGGCGCGAGTGTCGAGCTCCACTGATGCGCCGTCCGGGATGGCCATGGCGCCCGCCGTGCCGATCAGCGCGGGCAGGCCGATCTCCCGGGCGATGACGGCCGCGTGTGACAGTGGTCCGCCCTCTTCGGTGACGACTCCGCCGGCGTGGGCGAGCAGCGCGTTCCATGCCGGGCACGTGCCACTCGTGATCAGGATGTCGCCGGGCTCGAAGCGCGCGAGGGCCTCGGCCGGGTCGGTGGCCACGCAGGCCCGACCGACGACCACCTCGGTGCCGATGCCGACCCCGGCCAGCGGCGGGCGGGCACCGGCAGGCGTCACGCCCGCGTCGCGCAGCGTGACCAGGCTGCGCATGATCAGTCGCATCGGCCCCGGCAACGCGCCCACCGGCACGTCGAGCGCCGGGCCTAGGGACGGCGGCGCCGACTCCAGGGAGAGCCGTCGCCTGGTGGCCAGGCGATCGCCCGCCTCGTCCGCGGAAGGAGCGACGTCGCCGGCCAGGGCCGCGTCGAGCTCGGCGACGGTGAGCTCCACCGCGTGAGACGGATCGTGCAGCTGTCCGCGCTGGGCCAGGCGGCGGCCAACCTCGAGCATCGCCCGGCGCAGAAGTCCGGCCGGCCACGCCGCGGTGTAGAGCCCGTTGTCATCGCGCACGCCGTAGGTCGCGCGCGCGTCGGCCAGGCGCGTCTCCCACTCGTCCTGGTCCTGCGGCGGCACCGTGCTGCGCAGCTTGGTTTCGAGGGCAGGGTCGAGGAACGTCGCCTCCCGTACCGCGGCGTCCCGCGTCGGCAGCTCGCACGCACAACGCTCGTCGAGGTCGTAGCCCGTCACCAGCCGCCACGCCGGGAGCTCCCCTTCGCCGCGCGATGCGGGCGACGAACCGACCAGGAGACCGGCCGCGTCCAGGGGGTCGATGCCCCAGTCCGCAGCACGGGTCAGGAACAGCGCGGTGGGGATCAAGTCGGCGCCATGCAGGCGGAAGTGGTCGCGGTAGCCGGCATCCACGTTGTCGCGGACGTCGTGTAGATGGCGGCGCAGCGCGTCGTCGTCGAGTCCTCCCACGTCGACGGGGTCGAGAGCGGCGTTGCGCGCCTGCCACGCCGGACGCTCGACCGCGTCCCAACGCGCCGCCTCTGCCAACCACGGTCGCGTCGCCACGGTGCGGCGGGCCGCGGCCGCCCGGCGGCGGAATGCGGGTACGAGCCGGATGGCGAGCCACATGAGCGGGGCCGGTGGGAAGCGGTTGGTGGCGGGACCGAACAGCGGCGCGGCGCTGACGAACACCCGCCCGTGCACGAACGCGGGCTGCAATGTGCGAGCAGGCAGTCCGTAAGCCTCGAAGTACGCCGCCTCGCCCAGCTCCATCCCCTGGGAGAGGATGCGCTGGTACTCCGGCGTGAGGGCGCGGGGGAAGTGGTCGTGCAGACCCCGCCAATCTCCCTTGCCCGGCGGCTCCCATCGGAGTGTCATCGTTCCTCCTTGGACGCGTCGTGGAGCACCCGCACAGCCCACGCGCACCACGCCGCGGCATCTGCGACAGGGACGCCCGCCTTGTCGCACAGCTCGAGCAGGGCGGTGGAGGAGGTGAGTACGTCGGCGACGCCGAGGAGGCGCCGGCCCGCATTCCCATCGGGGTCGATGCCCTCGGCGCGGAGGAGGTCGGCCATGAGCTCGTGCCGTACCTCCCACCGCCGGCGGTGCAGCTCGCGGCCGACCGGCGACGCGAACTGGCCTCGCACGAGCGGCAGCTGCTCCTCCAACTCACCCCACGCGGCGGCCAGGCTCGTCTCGACCTCATCGAAGCTGCGAGGAAGGCGAGCCGCCGACGGGGTGACCACCTCGTTGGCCGCGGCGTCGAGCAGCGCCTCCTTGCTCGGGAAGTAGCGATAGACGGTGGCGACGCCGACCCCTGCGCGTCGGGCCACGGCGGGGACCGACACCGTCGCCGGGTGCTCGTCGGCGATGAGGTCGGAGACGGCCTGCACGATGCGGCGACGGGTGCTGGCCCGGTGGTCCTCCCGCAGCGTTGAGCTGCTCATGAGACGATCCGTCTCAACATGAGAGGGATCATCTCAGATGTACCACCACGCGTCAACAACGGGGACACTGCCAGGGTGATCGTGGTGGACGGGAACAACGTCCGAGGAACCCGCCCCGACGGCTGGTGGCGCGACAAGCGGGGCGCGATGCATCGCCTCTTCGACCGATTGCGCTGTCTGCACACCCAATCGGGCGAGGACGTCGTGCTCGTGCTCGACGTGCCCCAGCCCGATCTCCCCGAGGGCCGTGTTGACGGCGACGGCGTCCTCGTCGTCAACGCGACCCGCCGCGGGCGCGACGCGGCCGACCACCGCATCCTCGAGTTCCTTGACGAACACCCGGAGGCCTCGATCGAGGTCGTCACCTCCGACCGCGCCCTGGCCGACGCTGCCGCCCGGCCCGGTGTGCGTGTCACCGGCGCCGGGGCGTTCCTGCGCCGTCTCGACGACGAGGGCTGTTAGCTAGGGCCCGTTCAGTGTCGAGACCACTGTGCCGTCGGCGGCGAGCACGGTGACGAGCTTGGAGCGAACGTGACCGGGCCTGGTCACCAGCCACGTGCCGCCGGTGACGGCGGCGTCCGTCTTGCTGCCGTCGGCCCACTCGACACGCACGCGTGCGGCCGTCGCTCGTCCGTAGACGGCCGACAGCGGAGGCACACCCGATCCGCCGCGTGTCGCGGCCCAGGCCATGGCCGAGTCGGCGGGCGGCGGTTCGATCTCGATGCCGTGCCATCCGCCGTTGCGTTCGTAGGCGACGAAGAGGCGAAAGCGACCGGCGCGCGAGAGCACCATGACGCGCGCCCCCCGCACGTCGGCCGTCGCCTCGACGCGATTGCCGGGAGGGAGGACGGCGTTGGCCGATGACGCACCCGTGGGCAGGACCACCAGCCCCACGATCGCCGCCACCGCGAGGGCAGCGGCGACCATCCCGAGCACGCGCCGGCGGCGCGGTGTCAGCACCAGCTGGGTCGCGCGGTCGGTCAAGGCGTCGAGGTTACGCGTCGGTGAAACCACCCAACCCGCGCGTGCGAGCTGCCCGGTGCCAGTAGGGTCGACGGCGTCACCGATCCATGCACAGAGGGCCGCCTGTAAGGGCGGCCCTGCGTTTTGGGCGTCCGCCCGAGCGTGCGACCAGAGAGGAGACGACGATGGCAGCTCGGACATGGCATCCCTATGCCCCCGACCAGGCCTTTGGCCGCCAAGCCGCGCAGGACGAAGAGCTCGTCGACCAGATCTTGGCTCGGCTCGATCGTCACGACCGCGACACCCCGCGTGCGGGCAACAAGGCTGCGCGCGGTCCCGTGCTCCCGACGTGGCGGCCCACGGGCGTACAGCTCGGCTGGCTGGCCGCCGAGCGCACGGACTGGCCCGTGACCACCGCGACCGCGTTGGACGCCGCGCCGCTCCTGCGGGGCCTGGGCGACTGATGTCCGGCCTCCTCAAGGAGTTCAAGAACTTTCTCTTCCGCGGCAACTTGTTGGACCTGGCTACTGCTGTCGTGTTGGGCGTCGCGTTCAACGCGGTGGTGCAGTCATTCGTCACGGGCATCGTCACGCCATTCATCGCCGCCCTCGGCGGCCAGCCCGACTTCAGCAGCATGACGATCGATATCGGCAAGAGCGCGATCGCGTACGGCTCGTTCCTCAACGCGTTGCTGTACTTCGTGATAGTGGCGGCGGTGATCTTCGTCATGCTCAAGGCGGCCAGTCAGGCCCAGAAGCTGCGGGCGACGACGGACGTTGCTGACACCGACGCGCCGCCGCCGTCGGACGAGGCGCTGCTCCTGGCCGAGATCCGAGACCTGCTGCGCGCCGGCCGGTGGCCCAGTACCTAGGAACCAGATCTAGCCGTCGGCTCCGTAGAAGAGCCGCTCCATCACCTGCCGGGCCCGGCGGGTGACGCGCCGGTATGCATTGCGCAGTTCGACGGGGCTCACGTCGAGGCTGCGGGCCAGCTTGCTGAGCTGGTCGGACTGCGAGGGGAGAGCGTCGCCCGGCGCCCCCTTCACCAGGTACCACCGGTTCCGGGTCTGTTCGCAGAACCGGTAGGACTCGGCCAGCACCGCGGCGTCGCCGGCGTCGAGCACGCCCGCGTCGGTCAGGGCGCGCAGGGCCTCCATGGTGCCCGTGGCGCGTACGCCGTGCTGGAGCTGGAGGAGCTGCGCCGTCCACTCGACGTCCGACAGTGAACCGCGGCCGAGCTTGAGGTGGAACTGCGGGTCGTCGCCGGCCGGGATCCGCTCGCGCTCGATGCGGGCTTTCATGCGCCGGATCTCCCGGACATGGTCGTCGGTGAGCGGGGGCCGCCACACGAACGCGTCGACGAGCTCCATGAACCGCTGGCCCACCGCCTCGTCACCGGCCGCAGGCCTGGCACGTACGAGTGCCTGGCGCTCCCACGTCTGGGCCCAGCGCTCGTAGTACGTGCGGTAGCCGTCGAGGCTGCGAGCCAATGGCCCCTGCCTGCCTTCAGGCCGCAGGTCGGCGTCGAGCAGGTACACACGGTTGGCGGGCGTGTCGCCCTTCATGAGGCGCATGAGCTCCTCGGCGCTGCGTTCGGCAGCGGCCACCTCCGTGTTGCTCGCGCTGTCGTACACGAGGAGGACGTCGAGGTCGCTCGCGTAGCTCAGCTCCGCGCCGCCGAAGCGGCCCATGGCCACGACGGCCATGGGCAGGTCGGGGTCGATGGCGGCGAGCGTCGCCTCGATGGATGCCTCGGCCAGGTCCGTCAGCGCCGCGGCGGTCGCTTCTACGTCATCGAGATGCAGGACGTCGCGCGCCGCGGTGCGGATGGTCTCTGTCCGCCGCAGTCGCTGCAGGCCCCGTGCCGCCTGCGCGGGGTCGGTTCGCCACGCCGTGGCCGACGCAGCCCGGCCGACCAGCTCTTTGCGCGCCGGTGTGCCGAGGGCCGCGTCGTCGGCCAGGTCGGCGATCAGCTCGGGCTGGTGCTCGAAGCCCTCGATGAACAAGCGGCTGGTGCCGAGGAGCGTGCTGAGTCGGCGGGCCGCTTCGGGCGACTCGCGGAACGTCGCCACCAGCGGCGCGGCCCGGTGCTGCTGGCCGGTGAGCGCGCGCAGACCGAGCAGTCCAAGATCTGGGTCGGGCGAGTCAGAGAGCCAGCCGAGCAGCAGCGGCAGCATCTGCTGCATCAGCCGGCTCGTGCGCGTGAGCCCGCCCGTGAGCTCTCGCAGCGCCTGGCGCGTGCGTTCGGCGTCGCGGAAGCCGAAGGCGGTCAGGCGGGTCTCGGCCGCCTCGAGCGGCATGGCGGCCGCAGCACCAGCGAACGCCTCCAGCAGCGGCCGGAAGAAGAGGCGTTCATGGATGGAGCGCGCCGTCGCCTGGTGGTGACGCAGCTCGGCGTCGAACTGGTCGAGAGCGGACGCGTCGGCCCGGTCGCGATGACCGAGCACGCGCGCCAACCGCGTGCGCGCCTCCGCGTCCGCAGGTAACGCGTGCACCTGCTCGCCCTCGACCAGTTGGAGCCGGTGCTCCACTGTGCGGAGGAAGCGATAGGCCGCGGCGAGGGCGTCGGCGTCGGCAGGGGCGACGTAGCCGGCGCCCCCCAGTTCGGCGAGCGCACCGAGCGTGTCGCGGCCGCGCAGGGCTTCGTCGTGTCGACCGTGCACGAGTTGGAGGAGCTGCACGGAGAACTCCACGTCTCGGATGCCACCCCGGCCCCGCTTGAGCTCCCGGTCGGTGAGGCCCTTGCGGGCAACCTCGCCCTCGGCCCTGGCCTTCAGGGTGCGGACCTCGCGGAGCTCGTCGGCCCCGAAGGATCGCGTCCAAACCCGCTGGGCCGCGGCCGCCGCGAAGCCCGCGCCCAGGTCGATGTTGCCCGCCACCGGCCGGGCCTTCAGCAGCGCCTGGAACTCCCACGGCCGCGCCCACCTGTCCCAATACGCCGTGTAGGAGTCGAGTGACCTTGTGAGCGGTCCGTCGCGACCCTCGGGCCGGAGGTCGGCATCGATCCGGAAGCAGGTGCGGACCACGTCCATCACGCGGCGGGCGTCGCCCTCGCCGACGAACATCACGTCGACGTCGCTGGCGTAATTGAGCTCTCGCCCGCCCAGCTTGCCCATGGCGATGACGGCGAGGTCGTCGGCATTGGCCGCGGCGACCGCCCGCTGGAGCACGCGTTCGGCCAACTCCGAAAGGCTCTCCACGACGTCCTCGAGTCCATCGATTCCCGTGAGATCACGCGCTGCGATGCGCATCAGCTCGAGCCCCTTCCACCGGGCCAGGTCGTCGACGGCAGGCACCGCCGCGTCGAGGTCGGCCAGCACGTCGAGGGCGGTCTCGTCGGTCAACAGCAGCCGGGTGAGGAAGCGGCTGGCGCCGGCAACGGCGATGACGGCGTCGCGCAACGATGCGTCCGCCTCGAGGCGCTCACGCCATCCCGGTCGAGCGTCCTCGAGCTGCTGCACCACGACCGTCAGCTGGTGGGGCGCGGCCGAGCGCTCGATGGCGTCGGCGAGAGCGTCAGAGCCCACGGGCCGAGTCTCGCAGGCCCACAACTAACCTTGAGGCGTGGCAAGAGTGCGCGTCGCCGCCTGCCAGATCAACACCGTCGTGGGTGACCTCGACGGCAACGTGGCGCGAGTCCTGGCCGGGCTGGACCGGGCCGAGGCGGCCGGCGCTGACGTCGCCCTCTTCCCCGAGCTGGCGCTGACGGGCTATCCGCCCGAGGACCTGCTGCTCAAGCCGGGCTTCGTCGTCGACAACCTCGAGGCCCTCGAGAAGCTGGCGGCGCGCACCGGCCGGTGCGCTGCCGTGGTCGGCTTCGTCGACCAGGGCCGCGATCTTTACAACGCGGCGGCCGTCTGTGCCTTCGGCGCGGTGCAGGGCACCTACCGCAAGCGCATGCTGCCCAACTATGCAGTGTTCGACGAGCAGCGCTACTTCGCCGCTGGCTCGGGAACCCCCACGTTGTTCGTGATCGGCGGGGTGCGCATGGGCATCTCCATCTGCGAAGACGCTTGGAGTCCCAACGGGCCCATCGCCGAGCAGGCCGCGGGTGGTGCCGAGCTCATCCTCAACATCAATGCCTCGCCCTACTACGCCGGCCGTCTTGGGGAGCGTGAGCGGATGCTCTCCACGCGCGCCACAGACGCGGCCTGCGCCATCGTGTACGTGAACCAGGTCGGTGGACAGGACGAGCTCGTCTTCGACGGTGCATCCGTGGTGATGGACGCCGATGGCCAGCTCATGGCGTCGGCCCGCCAGTTCGTCGAAGACGATCTGATCGTCGACGTCGAGGTCCGTCCTGTGTTCCGCAAGCGCCTGCTCGACCCACGGGGCCGGGCCACCGCGCCCGACCTGCCGGTCGTCGTCGTCACCGACACCGCCCAGGCCAACGAGGCGCCACTGGTGCCGGGGCTCACGCCCGTCCTCGATCCGGTGGAGGAGGTGTACGCAGCACTGGTGCTCGGCACGCGCGACTACGTCACCAAGAACGGCTTCACCGACGTGGTCATCGGGCTCTCCGGAGGCATCGATTCGTCGATCGTCGCCGCCATCGCCGTCGACGCCCTGGGCGCGGAGCACGTGCACGGTGTCTCGATGCCCTCGCGGTACTCGAGCGAGGGGTCGCGTTCCGACGCGCAGCGCCTGGCCGAGGCCCTGGGCATCGACTACCGAACCATCGCCATCGAGCCCGCCCATGGCGCGTTCCTGCAGATGCTGGCCGAGTCGTTCGCTGCCCGAGGTGAGGACCTCACCGAGGAGAACCTGCAGTCGCGCATCCGCGGCGTCGTGCTGATGGCGCTGTCGAACAAGTTCAACTGGATGGTGCTGACCACGGGCAATAAGAGCGAGATGGCGGTGGGCTACTCGACGCTGTACGGCGACACCGCCGGCGGCTTCGCCGTCATCAAGGACGTGCCCAAGACGCTCGTGTACCGCCTCTGCCGCATGCGCAACGCGCGGGCAGCCTCCGTGGCGAACGGCGAGCAGAGCGAGATCATCCCGGAAGAGGTGCTCACCAAGCCGCCCTCGGCCGAGCTGCGGCCCGACCAGCGCGACGACCAGTCGTTGCCGGCTTACGAGGTGCTCGACCCGATCCTCGAGGCCTACGTGGAGGGCGACCTCACCGCCGGCGAGCTCGTGGACGCGGGCTTCGATCCCGACGTGGTGCGGCTGGTCGTCTCCCTGGTGGACCGCGCCGAGTACAAGCGGCGCCAGAGCCCGCCCGGGGTGCGGGTCACCCCCAAGGCGTTCGGCAAGGACCGCCGGGTCCCGATCACCAACCGCTACCGCGGTTAGACCCCACGTGACCGGCCAGCGGCGCTCCGGCAGGAGCCCGCGATGGGGTTGGGGTCCCCATCGCCTTCAGCGAGCGAAGCTTGCGAGCGAGCGAGTGTGACAGTGGTTCGGGCGCACGTCGCCCTCCTCGCGGCCGGGGTGCTGTTCGGCACCACGTTCGTCGTGGTGAAGGATGCGATCGTCGACGTGCAGCCGGTTCCTTTCCTTGCGGTGCGATTCCTGCTCGGTGGGTTGGTGATGGTGCCCCTCGCCGCTCGGAGGCCGAGGGGGGACGGCGAGGTGCGGGCGGGCGTGCTGTGCGGTCTGGCCCTGCTGGCGGGCTACGTGTTCCAAACGGTCGGGCTCCAGTACACGACAGCGTCGGTCTCGGCCTTCGTCACCTACCTGCTGGTGGTGTTCGTGCCGGTGATAGCCGTCCTCGTCCTGCGCCGGCCGCCGGCGCCGCCCACGATCGCCGGTGTCGTCCTCGGGATGCTGGGGCTCTTCCTGTTGACGGGCAAGGGCCTCGCTCTCGGCAAGGGCGAGCTGCTCACGCTCGGGTGCGCGGTCTGCTTTGCGGTGCACGTGATCCTCCTCGCCGAGTTCGCGCCGCGGTTCGACGTGCTCCGCCTCAACGCCGTGCAGCTGCTGGTGACGGGCGCCGCCTGCCTCGTGCCCGGCCTGTTCCTGGGGGGCTACGACTTCACCGCTCGGGCGTGGGTCGCGGCGGCGTACACAGCGGTGGCGGTGTCCGCCGCGGCTCTCGGCTTGCAGCTGTGGGGCCAGCGCCACGTGGGCCCGACGCGTGCCTCGCTGCTGTTGATGATCGAGCCTGTCTCGGCCGCGGTGCTCGGCTACGCGATGGGCGAGCGCCTGGGCGCGCGCGGCGCGATCGGCGCTGGGGTGATCCTGCTCGGGATCGCCGTCGCCGAGGCGCCGTTGCTGCGGCGCCGGGCTACTTGACCGCTCGGTCAACTCCGGCGAACCTGTCGGACATGGCCGATCCGAAGAAGCCCCGCCCCGCGTTCGCACCCTGGGACCGGCGGGACCTGCCCGGCGCCTTCACCGTCGAGGAGACGGCCCGGCGGGTGGGCAACTACAAGTGGGTCGAGATGCGTCTGTTCGAGGCGCTGGGCGGCTGGGTGGCCACCGTGCCCGAGCTCGACGTGAAGATGCGGCTCGGCACCCACTGCTACAAGCACGCGTGGCATGCCGAGCTCTGGCACAAGCGCCTGCCGGAGCTGCGGGAGATGAACCCTGAGCGGCTCACCGTCCCGGCCAACGACGAGATCGTGGCCTTCATGGACGCCATGACGGAGCCGGAGGGCCCGGACAAGACGATCGAGAAGCTGGTGGGCGTCTACCGCGTCCTGATCCCGCACAAGATCGCGGCGTACACGTACCACCTCAACAACACCTCGACGATCACCGACGCGCCGACCATCCGGTCCCTCAAGTTCGCGCTGGCCGACGAGTTCGAGGACTGGCGTGACGGCGAGATGATCCTGCAGTCGCTCATCGAGAGCGAGGAAGACGTCGAGCGGGCGGCGCGCCACCAGGCCAAGCTCGAGTCGATCATGGTGCGGGCGGGCGGCGTGGCCGGTCCGGGCTCCATCGGTGACATGACCGTGAAAGAAGAGGTGCCGGTATGAAACGGATCCTTCCGGTCGAGGAGCTGGCACGCGACGAGCGCTTCGTCCGCGTGCGGATGGAGGAGCGATTCAACGATCCGCGCGCCGCGGCGGGCGGCACCGCGGCCCGAGTGGGCAAGGGGTTCCGTCCTGAGGCGCGCAACGCGCCCGACCGGGCCCGCGCCTTGATGCACGGCATCTTCGTGGGCGAGATCCAGGCCCTGGAGGGCGCGGGGCGCACCGTGTGGGACTTCGAGGTCGGCAAGGGGAAGGAAGAGGTGCCGTTCGAGCTCAAGCTCGACATGGCCAGGCAGTGCTGGGACGAGTCCCGCCATTGCGAGATCTCGGTCAAGCTCGGCGACTGGATGGGCACCGAGATCGGCGAGTTCGCCGAGTCCACCTTCCTCTACGAGGCGGCGTGCAACCCCGACCCCGTCCTGCGCCTGACCGGTGTCAACCGCGCTCTGGAGGGGCTGGCCATCGACGTCTTCAACACCATGAAGGACTTCGGCGCGGGCAGCGGTGATCCCGTGCTCGAGTTCTGCGAGGACTGGATGCTCGCCGACGAGGTCACCCACGTGAAGATGGGCTCGGACTGGCTGCGCCGTATCACGGAGAAGGACCCGGAGCGGCGGGCCAACGCCCTCGAGTTCCAGCGGGTCGTCGACAAGCTGTTCTCGGGCGGCGGCTTCCGGGGCGAGGGCGACGACAGCCCCATCAAGTTGGCCCGTCGGTTCAGGGAGCTGGCGGGGTTCACCACTGAAGAGGTCGACGACATCGCCGCGGACTCGGTCGAGTCCAGGCGCGAGGCGGAGGCCCGCATCGCCGCGGCCAGGGCCGGGACCTGAGCGGTGGCCAAGGTCGACGTCACGCCGCAGGAGTTCGTCATGGTGACGTTCGACGCGGCGCGCATCGCCGAGCTGGCGGCGGAGGTGGCCGACAAGGTCGGGCTGCCAGCCGACACCGTCCTGCAGCTCGAGGTCGACGAGCAGGAGCCACTGGGACGGACGACGGTGCTGTCCATCGACCCCATCTCCATCAAGGTCGAAGGCGGCGCCTTCGAAGACGCCAAGCGGCCGCGGCAGATGAGCGACCGCGGCATCGTCGACGTGCTTGGCCGGCTGCTGTTCCGGATCAAGGACAGGCTCGATCCCGCCTTCGGTTCGCCGCCGGATGACGGCGAGCTCACGATGCAGCAGCAGACGGCGTGGGACGCCTACGCCGTGGGTCGCGCTGAGCGCGCCGGCCTGCCGACGCAGAAGGCTCGGCGGCTGTACCACTTCCGCAACCGCCACGGCTTCTCCGACGTGGCCGACGCGGTGTTCGCCCGGCTGTGGGACGCCGACTCGCTGACGTGGGCCGAGATCGAGACGGCCTGCACGGAGACGGCGTCCGCCCGCGAAGCCGTTGCCTAGCTAGGCGAGATCGTGGGCGGAGACGCCCTCGTACAGCTCGATCTCCGGCGGACCGGTGAGCAGGCCCCGGCACGCCTCGGCCATCTCCACCATCGGCGGCGAGTCGAAATGGGCGCGTTGGGCCGCAGGTGAATCCCACTTCTGGATGATCAGGTACCTTCGCTCTCTCGTGACCGAGCCGCAGAGATCGATGTTCCGGCATCCCGTCTGCATGCGGCTGACCACGACGTACTTGGCAAGGACCGCGAGCAGCCGCTCGGGGTCGGCGGCATCGAAGGCCATCGTGACGACGGTGAGCTCGATGTCGTCGGCAGGGCCGACCTGCTCGTCCATGCGCGGGACGCTACCCGTGGTGGTGCGGGCAGGGACCGGTTCGACGGTCGTCGAATGGAGCTATCGGACGGGGTTGACAAACCCAGAATCTGGAAACAGCAGCCTTGACACCGCCCGTATGGTGAAAGCGCCCACGCCCGCTCCCCCTGGGAATGGCCGCTCACCAGAAGGGTGTTCCTCCTAAGCCTGGATTTTCAGCCGAGAAGGGTTCGCAATACGTGCCGAAGGAGCGAGTGGAGCGGGACGAGGAAGATCTCGTCCGGCTGTACCTCACGGACATCGGGCAGTACCCACTGCTCACCAAGGACGACGAGGTCCGGCTGGCCCAGGCCATCGAGCACGGCAATGAAGCTCGTGCCGAGGCGGAGGCATCGGTCGGTCGGGAGCTCGGTGCTGCCCGCAAGCGGGAGCTGCGCAAGGCGATCCAGGGCGGCAACGACGCGCAGCGCACCTTCGTGCAGTCCAATCTGCGCCTCGTCGTGTCGATCGCCAAGAAGTACCAGGCGTCCGGGCTTCCGCTGCTCGACCTGATCCAGGAGGGCAACCTCGGCCTCATGCACGCCGTCGAGAAGTTCGACTGGCGCAAGGGCTTCAAGTTCTCGACCTACGCCACGTGGTGGATCCGTCAGGCCATCACGCGTGGCATCGCCAATACCGGTCGCACCATCCGGCTGCCGGTCCACGCCGGCGACACGCTGGCGCGCCTGCAGAAGGCCCGGGCCCGCCTCGAGCTCAAGTACGGCCGTCCCGCGACGCTGTCGGAGCTGTCCATCGAGGTCGAGATGCCCGAGGACAAGGTCACCGAGGCATTGCGCTTCGCGGCCGAGCCTCTGTCTCTGTCCGAGCCCCTGCGGGAGGACGGCGATGCCGAGCTCGGCGACGTCGTCGAGGACCGCTCGGCCGAGTCGCCCTTCGAGGTGGCCGCCACGTCCCTGTTGCCGGATGAGATCGCCCGCCTGCTCGGTCCCCTCGACGAGCGTGAGCGCGAGATCCTCCGCCTGCGGTTCGGGTTGGACCGCGGCGAGCCCCGCACCCTCGAAGAGGTCGGCGAGCACTTCAACCTCACCCGCGAGCGCATCCGCCAGATCGAGGCTCGTGCCATGTCCAAGCTCCGCCACCCGAGCTCCGACACCGGCGCCCGAGACCTCCTGACCGTCTAGATCCAGCCCTTCCCCCACGTCTCGAGGAAATAGGCCACGGATTCCGTGGCCCATTTCCTCCAGAGTCCCAAGAACGTGGAGGTGAGGCGTGTTCGACGCCGCTGTTGTGGATCTGGCCAAGCGCCAGTACGGACTGTTCAGTCGCCTGCAGGCCTTGAAGCGCGGCCAGACGCAGCGCAAGCTCGATCTCGCACTTGCGGCGAGTCGACTGACACACGAGGCCGAAGGGGTCTACGGGATGCCCGGCTGGCCTGAGTCGTGGTGGAGAGAGGTCTGGAGGGCGTTCCTTGCGACGGGGCCTGACGCCGTCGTCAGTCATGAGACGGCGGCGGCGGTCCATCGGCTGACGAACTTCCCCCGGGGTCGCATCGTGCTGACCACGAAGCACGGCGATCACCACTGGCACGGGCTGGCCGACATGCGCCAGAGCACCGACCTCCGGCCGGAGCACGTGCGCATCCGTGATGGGCTCCCCGTGACGACTCCCGTGCGCACGTTGTTCGACCTTGCTGCGGTCACAGGGCGCGAGCGATTGGCCACCGCAGTGGAGGATGCCCACATCACCGGACAGTGCCGGCTCGAGGAGCTGATCGCGTTGTTCACCGACCTGCGCCGGCCGGGCAAGCACGGCATGAAGAAGCTGGGCCGCATCCTGGCCGAGCGCGGTCCTGGTTACATCCCGCCTGAGAGTGCGCTCGAGCGGCTGCTGCTCAAGATCCTTCGCAATGCCGGCCTGCCCAAGCCCCGCCTCCAAGCGCAGTTGCCTTGGCGCTCAACGCTTCCGAGCCGCTGCGACGCCTTGTACGAGGACCAGCGGATCATCCTCGAGGCCGACGGTCGCCGGTGGCACACGAGGGTCGACCAGATGGCCAACGACCGCCGCCGCGACCGGGAAGCGCTCAACCACGGTTACCGCCCCTACCGCTTCATCTACGAGGAGCTGCGCCACGACCCCCAGATGGTCGTCGACACCGTCCTCGAAGCCCGCGCCGCGTGAACTCCCGAGGAAATAGGCCACGGAATCCGTGGCCTATTTCCTCGAGACGGCTGGGGTTGGGCCTAGAGCACGACGACGGAGCGCAACACCTCGCCCTTTTGCATCTTGGTGAAGGCGGATTCGACGTCGTCGAGGGAGATGGTCTCGGACACGAACGCGTCGAGGTCGAGGCGGCCTTGCAGGTACAGGTCGATGAGCAGGGGGAAGTCCCGGGACGGCAGGCAGTCGCCGTACCAGGACGACTTGAGCGCGCCGCCCCGCCCGAACAGCTCGATCAAGGGCAGTTCGATGGTCATGGTCGGGTTGGGGACGCCGACCTGCACGAGCGTGCCCGCCAGGTCGCGGGCGAAGAACGCCTGCTTGTAGGTCTCGGGGTGGCCGACCGCCTCCACCACCACGTCGGCGCCGTTCCCGTCGGTCAACGCCTTGATCGTCTCGACCACATCGACAGCAGACGCGTCGACGACGTGGGTCGCGCCGAACCCCCGCGCCCACTCGAGCTTGCGGGGGTCGACGTCGACCGCGATCACGACCCGCGCCCCCGCCAACGCCGACGCGGCGATCGCTGCGTTGCCCACACCGCCGCAGCCGATGACTGCGACCGTGTCGCCCCGAGACACGCCGCCGGTGTTCACCGCCGCGCCGAACCCAGCCATGATCCCGCACCCGATCAGCCCCGCCGCCTCGGGCCGCGCCGCAGATGAGACGGGCACGCACTGGCCGGCGGCCACCAGGGTCTTCTCCGCGAAGGCGCCGATACCCAACGCGGGCGACAGCGGTGCCCCCGTCGAGGCCAACGTCATGGGCTGTGACGCGTTCAGGGATCCGAAGCAGTACCAGGGCCGTCCCCGTGAGCAGGACCGGCACGTGCCGCACGGCGCCCGCCACGCGATGACGACGTAGTCCCCCGGCGCCACGTTCAAGACGCCCGAACCGACCGCTTCGACCACCCCCGCCGCCTCGTGCCCGAGCAGGAACGGGAAATCGTCGTTGATCCCGCCCTCCCGGTAGTGCAGGTCTGTGTGGCACACCCCACACGCCTGCACTCGCACCAACGCCTCGCCCGGCCCCGGGTCGGGCACCAGCACCGTGACGGTCTCCACTGGCGCGCCCTTGCCGGGCGCCACCACAGCTCGTACCTCGTGTATCGCCATAGCGGAGGTGGACGGGAATCGAACCCGCCGTCATGGGATCGCCACGACCACCCGCTTTGAAGGCGGGGGGCGCCACCAGGTCGCCGGACACCTCCGCCGGGAACCTATCCCGGCGGCGCGCCGACCCGCTCGACGAAGGCGGCGACATCGGCGGCCACGCGCGCTGGGTCCTCCCAATGCGGCGAGTGCCCGATCCCCGAATGGACGACCAACGTCGCGGAGGCCATCGACGAGACCAGCGCGTCCTGCATCTCGCGGCCCACCAGCTCGTCCCCGTCGCCCCACACCAGCAGCGTCGGTGCTTCGATCCGATCGAGCGAGTCGATGTCGGAGTACTCCAACAGCGCGCCGAACGTCTGCTGCCAGACACGTGCGGGCACCTTCAGGATCTCCGCCACCATGTCGTCGGCGAACGACGGCGGGAGCTGCGGCCCCGTGGTGTCGGCGACCAGTGATCGGGCGAGCTCGGGGTCGACGGGGTCAGTGAGGCCACTGACGACGGCCGACTCGAAGCCCTCGAGCCCCGGATGCCCGCGCAGCGTCGTCGGCGCCGCCAGCAGCACCAACCCCGCGACCCGGTCGGGATGGTCGAGCGCGAACCGGCGCGCCACCAGGCCCGCTCCCGAGTGGCCGGCCACCACCGCCCGGTCGACCCCCACCGCGTCGAGGAACGGCGCCAGATCCCCGGCCAAGTCCTCGACCCGGTAGCCCGCGTCGGGCTTGTCCGAGTCGCCGTGGCCCCGCTGGGAGACGGCGATGGCTGGCACCGATTCGGGCAAAGCGGCCAGCAACGGCAAGTACGACCGCCAGGAGTCCGTCGGGCCCGGCAGCAGCACGACGGCGCATCCAGCTCCAGCGCCCTGCCACGCGTACGAGAGGCTCAGCCCGCTCGCCAGGACCGCGGATCGACTCTCGGGAGCCATCGCCGCGGATCGTCGTTAGGCTCCGGGCATGAAGAAGCTGCTGCTGCTCGCCATCCTCATCGCCCTCGGAACCGTCGCTGCAAAGAAGCTGCGGGTCGAATAGCCCGCTGCCATGTCGAGGGGGGCGGGGGCCGGCGGATAACCCGTAGCCACACGGCGAGCCCCGCGCCGATGGCCAACGCGCCGACGCCGGCCAGCGCCTGGTTGCGATCGGGCACCGGCATGCGGTCGCGCAACCGCACGGGATGGGCGAACGTCCTTACCTCCCACTCCCGATCGCGCGCCAGCTTCAGCAGAACCCGGTCGGGGTTCACCGCGACCGGGTGGCCGACGACCTCGAGCATCGGTGCGTCGGTGTAGGAGTCCGAGTACGCGTACGACGCGGCCAGGTCGATGCCCTCCTCCGCCGCGATCTCGCGCATGACATCGGCCTTGAACGGACCGTAGGCGTAGCGCTCCATCTCGCCCGTGTAGCGGCCCTCCTCATCGACGCGCGCCCGGCTGGCGATGGCCTCGTCGACACCGAGGAAGTCGGCCAGCGGCAGCACGATCTCCTCCGGTGACGCCGACACGATGAACACCCGTCGACCGGCTGCCTTGTGCTCCTCGATGAGCTCGAGCGCCTCGGCGTAGATGATCGGCTCGACCACCTCCTCGAGCGTCTCCCGGACGATGGTGCGAACGCGGGCCTGGTCCCAGCCCTTCGTCAAGGACAGCACGGACTCCCGCATCCGCACCAGCTTCTCCTCGCTCGCCCCGAGGTGCATGTAGACGAGCTGGCCGTACAGCCCGCGCAGCACCGTGCGCCGTGAGATCAGGCCCTCGGCCAGGAAGGGCCGGCCGAAGGCGACCATCGACGCCTTGGCGATGACCGTCTTGTCGAGGTCGAAGAAGGCTGCCTCCACGAGAAGGCAGCGTAGGAGCCCGGTCGGCTAACGCTGTGCTTGACGCAGCAGGCGGTCGAACTCCCTGGCCACGAACGCCTCGGCGTACTCCGGCGAGGAGGCCCTCGTGCGTGCCACCTGCAGGATCATCGACTGGGGCGACAGCACCCGCTCCTCGACGAGGGCCGACAGCAGCAGGAGCGCGAGCAACAGCACCAGCGTGCCGGGGATCAGGAGCAGGAGGAGAAGACTCATTCACCCAGCAACTTCTCCACAGATCCGCGCCGACAAACCCTTGCGCCGCACCGCAAGCGGTCGTACCCTCCGATCGAGCCCTTCCCCGCCGCCGGTTTCACCGCGTCTGGGGGAGGGTTCTTGTGTTGATCGCCTGCTGGTCCACCAAGGGTGGCAGTGGCACCACCGTCGTATCCGCCGCGCTGGCAAGCGTGCTGGCCGAGTCGTCGGGCCGCGACGTCCTGCTCGCCGACCTGGGCGGCGACTGCCCGGCCGTGCTCGGGCTCCCCGACCCTGACGGCCCGGGATTGTCGGACTGGCTGGCCGCCGGCGACGCGGCCGCGCCTGGATCATTGCGCCGTCTCGAGCTCGCTGGCCCCGAGGGCGTGCGGATCCTGCCGTGCGGCGCGTCCGCGCCGACTGCTCCCGATGCGGGCGAGCGCCTTCTGAGTGAGCTGGCCGCCGACGCTCGCATCGTCATCGTGGACTGCGGGCCGCCCGGCGGGCCCGTCGGCCTTGCCATCTCCGCCGGTGCGGGACTGTCCCTGCTCGTGATCCGGCCCTGCTACATCGCCCTGCGTCGGGCCCTCGCCGCGCCGCTGCGCCCGTCCGCGGTCGTGCTCGTCGAGGAGCCGGGCCGTTCGCTCGGGCGTCGCGACGTGGAAGACGTGCTCGGTGTGCCGGTGCGGGCCCAGATCCCCTGGGATCCGGCCGTCGCGCGTTGCGTCGACGCCGGTCTGCTCGGCACCCGCGTCCCCCGGCCACTGCACCGCGCCCTGCGCGCCGCGGCGTGAGCGAGCCCGCGAAGCGAACCAGTGTGATGGAGATGGACACCCATCGAGCGCGCGAGATGGGTGTCCAGTGAGCGTCGAGCTCTGCCGCCAGGTCCATCAACGCCTGCTCGCCGAAGCCAGCGGGCCGACGATCGACCACCGGCGCGTCGCCGAGCTCGTTCGTGAGGCCGCTCCGCTTCTCGGCGCCGAGTCGTTGCGGGCCGTCGTCGCCGAGGTCATGGCCGAGGCGACGGGTCTCGGCGTGCTCGAGCCGCTCATGGCCGACCCGGCCGTCAGCGAGGTGATGGTCAACGGTCCCGACCGGGTGTGGGTCGAGCGAGGGGGCCGCCTCGAGCGCGTCGACCTGCAGATAGACGCCGCCGGCATCGAGCACCTCATCGAGAAGATCGTGGCGCCGCTCGGGCTCCGCATCGACCGCTCCTCCCCGCTGGTCGACGCCCGCCTCCCCGACGGGTCGCGCGTCAACGCCGTGATCCCGCCCCTCGCCGTCGACGGGCCCTGCCTCACCGTTCGCCGCTTCGCCGCCGTCGCCGTGCCCCTCGCCGACTTCTGCCCGTCCGACCTCGCCGCCTTCCTGGCGTGGGCCGTCGAGGCGCGGCGCAACATCGTGGTCTCCGGCGGCACCGGCGCGGGAAAGACCACCCTGCTCAACGCCCTCGCCGCGTGCATCGGGCCCGAGGATCGGGTGGTGACCGTCGAGGACGCGGCCGAGCTGCGGTTGGCGCGTGAGCACGTCGTGCGCCTCGAAGCGCGGCCGCCCAACGCCGAGGGCGTGGGTGAGGTGCGGGTGCGCGACCTCGTCAGGAACGCGCTGCGGATGCGTCCCGATCGCATCGTCGTCGGCGAGGTGCGGGGTCCCGAAGCACTCGACATGTTGCAAGCAATGAACACCGGACACGAGGGATCGCTGTCGACCTGTCACGCCAACGGCCCCGTCGACGCGCTGCGGCGGCTCGAGACGATGGTGCTCATGGGCGACGTCGCGCTGCCCCTCGACGCGGTGCGCGATCAGATCGCAGGCGCCCTCGACCTGGTCGTGCAGGTCGAGCGAGGCGCGGACGGCCGGCGGGCAGTGACCGCAGTCGCCGAGGTCGTGCCCGATCGGGAGCGGGGCGCGCCCGTCGCCGTGCGCGCCCTTGCCGACCGCAGTGGACTCCAGCGGGCGCCGGAACGTGTCCGCCGAGTGGCGTCGTGACCGCCGGCCTCCTCGCCGCCGCGCTCGTTGCCGCCGCGCTCGTCGGCGTCCACGCCGCGGTGTGCCGCGGCCGAAGGACGCGCGCCACCCGCGATCTCATCGGGGCTCGGCCGGTGTGCCGTGAGGGTCGGCCCGTACCCGCGTGGTTCCTCGAGCGCTTGACCGCCCTCGACGTGGGTGTGCGCCCCGACGCGGTGTGGCGGGCCTGGCTCGTCGCCACCGTCACAGTCCCTCTCGGCCTGTGGTGGGCGGCGGGCCCGGGGTTGGCGGCCCTGGGCCTCGTCATCGTGTCGGCCGGCCCGCCGGTCGCGTGGCGCGCCAACCGGGGCAGAGCCGAGGTTCGCCTCCAGGCGGCGCTGCCAGCCGCGCTCGAAGCGGTGGCCCGGTCCCTCCGCTCGGGCGCAAGCCTTCGAGGCGCGGTGGCCGAGGCCGCCGCGGTCACGCCCGGACCACTCGGCACCGACATCGCCGTGGTCGCGCGCACCGCCGAGTCGAGCGGGGTCGTCGCTGCCCTCGACGCGTGGGGTGTGGCTCGGCCCCTCCCCGGTGTGCGGCTCGCTGTCGCCGCGCTCTGTCTTGGCGCCGAGACAGGCGGCGCCCAGGCGCGCGCCATCGACGGCGTCGCCGCCACCCTGCGCCAGCGGCTGGGCACTGCTGCGGAGGCGCGCGCCCTCGCCAGTCAGGCCCGCGCCTCCGCGGCCGTCATCGCCCTGTCGCCGCTCGCGTTCTGCGGGCTGACGTCGGCCACCGATCCACGGGTGGCCGCCTTCCTGTTCCGCAGCGGGCCCGGCGCTGCCGTGCTCATCGCCGGGCTGCTTCTCGACACCGTGGGCGCGCTGTGGATGGCTCGTCTCACCAGGCCCGCACCATGACCGCGGCCTTGCTCGGATGGGGGTGGGCCCTGTTCGCGGCCGCCGCGCTGGTGCGGTTGCGACCTGTGCCCGCCCGACGCCTGCGATCGGCGGTGGCGGCGCAGACGACGACAGCGCGCCCATCGGTCGCGGTCGTTGTCGGCCGCGCCGTGCTCCGGCGTCTCGGCCGCGCCGATCCGCCGGCACTCCTCGCCCACCGCACCGGCCTTGCCGTGCTGGCTGGCCTGGCCATGCTTCCGATCCGGCCCGTGGCCGTCGTTCCCGCCGCCGCTGTCGGCTGGGCCCTTCCTGGTGTCCGGGAACGGCGCGCCCGCCGGGCCTGGCAGGCCGCGATCGACGCCAGCCTGCCCGAGGTCGTCGACCTCCTGGTGCTCGCCACTGGCGCCGGCCTCACCGTCCGCCACGCCGTCGCGGCAGTCGCGGCCCGGGCCGACGGTCCCCTCGCTCCGGTGCTGGCGCGCGCGGTCGCCGAGGCCGATCAGGGTCGCCGTCTGGCCGACGCCCTCGACGAGGTTCCGGCTCGAGCTGGCGAGTCGACCCGGCCACTCGTCGGTGTGCTGCTCGCGTCGGAGCGCTACGGCGCGCCGGTCGGGGCCGGCCTCGAGCGCTTGGCGGCCGAGGTCCGGGCCGATACCCGCCGGCGAGCAGAGGCCGCAGCCCGGCGCGTGCCCGTCAAGCTCCTGTTCCCCCTCGTCGTCTGCATCCTCCCCGCCTTCGGGCTGCTCACCGTGGCCCCCCTCGTCGCCGGCGCCCTCCGGTCGCTGCGCCTGTCGTGACTGTCATCTGAGGAGGAACCCAATGCTCTTGTTGCCTGTCCTTTCCCTTGCCGTCTCCTTCGACCTCGCCGTGGCGCGCTGGACCGCCCGACTGCTCCGTGATCAACGGGGCCAGGCCTCGGCCGAATACGCCCTTGTCCTACTGGGCGCGGCGGCCGTCGCCCTGCTCGTCGTCGGCTGGGCTACCCGCACCGACAAGGTCGGCAAGCTCCTCGACACCGTCCTGGGCAAGCTCCTGGGCCACGCCGGTTGACGGCGAGCCGGCGCGACCTGGGGGGCCTGGCGGGGGTGGAGCTCGCCCTCGCCCTCCCGCTGGTCGCGCTGCTGCTGCTCGCCGTCGTGCAGGTGGGCCTCGTCGTGCGCGATCAGGTCCTCGCCACCCATGCGGCCCGGGAGGCGGCCCGGGCCGCCGCGGTGGGCTCGCCGGCCGACGCCCCCCGGGCCGCGGCGCTCGCCGGCAGCGGCCTGCGGGCCGACCGGCTCACCGTCGAGGTGCGTCGCGGCGGACTAGTCCGCGTGGCCGTCCGCTACCGCTCGCCGACCGACCTTCCCGTCGTGGGAGCGCTGGTGCCCGATCTCGTCCTCCGGGCAAATGCCGCAATGCGCCCTGAAAGCTGACGGGATGCGCGAAATTTTCACCCTCCGCGGCCAGAAACCAGCAGGAACCGCGTCATTGCCGGGGAACTTCTTCGTTATCACCACGGAACGTAACTAGCCCCACTGGGCTGGATCTGGCATCCTCAGCACGGTCCCACCAGGGGCTTCGGGGAGAGAGAGGACGAACATGCAAGTTCTTCGACGAGTGGCGGCGATCGCTGTGGTCGCCACTGTGGTCGGCGCACTGGTGGGGGTTGCACCTGCGTCAGCCGACACGCCCGAGCGGCTCGTCGGCGTGTCCGCCGGCCGCGCTCTCGACCTGTCGGTGCTCGGGCAGAAGCTCTCCTTCGGGGACGCCACGGGCACGGTCAAGTCGACACTCGACCCGGTCGCCAAGGCGGCGGGGCAGATCCTGCCCTCGCTCGTGGGCGCCACGTCGGCGACGACGTCGACCGGCACCAAGCAGGACGGCGAGACCTGCGGCCTGCCGCAGCTGCCCGATCCGCTCGGCCAGGTGATCGACCTCGGTGTTGCGTGCTCGACCTCGGTCGCCAGTGTGCTCAACGGCCTGGCCAGTACCAACAGCAACGGGTATGTGACGTCGCTCGGTCTCGATGCGTCGAGCCTGCTCGCCGCCCTGCCGATCCCCGACGTGCTCGGCCAGGTGCCGCTCGATGACCTGACGGCTCCGGTGCTCGACGCGCTGGCCCCGATCCTCGACGCCGCCGCCGCTGCAGGCATCGACGTCAACGAGACCGTGGACACGCTCACTGGCGTGCTCAACGACCTGCTGTCGACCAAGGCCCTGGACGTCACCCTCGGCAAGGCCACCTCGTCGGTGATCACCGAGGTCGGCAAGCTGACCTCGGTCGGCACCGCTGAGGGCGCGACGATCAAGCTGCTGCCGATCTCCACGACCCTCGGCGACATCCCGCTGGCCGTCATCAAGGTCGGCTCCTCGCAGGCGACGGCGACGTACGACCGTGCGACGGCCAAGGCCACGCCGTCCTTCAGCGCCGCCCTGGTCACCATCGACCTGGCGCCCGCCCTCGGCCTCCCGGCCGCCCTCAGCCACATCGAGATCGCTCCGGGCCAGACCCAGACGATCCTGGCCGGCACGCCGCTGGAGTCCACCATCAGGATCGCCGCCGGCCGGGTCGAGAACCTCGCCGACGGCGGCGTCAAGGCTGTTGCCGACGGCGTCTCCCTCGAGCTCCTCAAGGGCATCGGCGCCAGCAGCCCGACCGCCATGGACGGCGGTGTGGTCCTGCAGCTCGCCCACTCCGAGGCCGAGGTCGCCGGTGCGCCGGGGGTCGTCACGCCTCAGAGCCAGGTGCTGGCCGCCCAGACCACCCTGCCCCGCACGGGCGGCACCCCCTGGATCCCCATGGCCGGCATCGGCATGCTCGCCATCGCCCTGGTCGGTCGGCGGGCCCTGGCCGTCCGCACCGTCCGGGACTGACCGAAGCAAATCCGCGGAAGGCCCCGAGGCTGCAAGCCTCGGGGCCTTCGTTACCCTTGGTCTGACGCGCAAGGCCAACGAGAGGTGATGCATCCGTGGACGCCCTGATCCGATTCCTCCGCTCGCACCAGTGGGCCAGGCGAGGGCTGTCCACCCTCTCCGTCGGCCTGCTGGCGCTCGCGGTCGGGCTCCTCGGTTACCCGCTGTACACGAACCTGTACCAGAGCAGGGTGCAGAGTCGGCTCGACCGCCAGCTCGCCAGCCCCGAGCTCAAAGAGGCCTACCGGAACCGCAGCTTCAAGATCGGTGACAGCTTGACCCGCATCAAGATTCCTGCCCTCGACGTCGATGTGGTCGTCGTGGAGGGGATTTCCGCCAGCGCGCTGCGCGCCGGAGCAGGGCACTACCCGGCGACGCCGCTGCCTTGCGAGGACGGAAACGTCTCCATCGCCGGGCACCGCACGACCTATGGCAAGCCGTTCGCCAACGTCGACCGGCTGAAGGAGGGCGACACCATCATCCTGGAGACGCCCGTCGGGTCTTGCACGTACGAGCTCAGCCGGGCGCCGTACATCGTCAAGCCCGACAACCTCACGGTCGTCGCCAACGACCCCACCAAGCGAACGTTGACCCTCACCACGTGCCATCCCAAGGGATCCGCCGCGCAGCGCCTCGTCGTGAAGGCGACCTACGCGCGGGGCGGTTCGGTCGCGGCGTGACAAGACGGGCGCTCGGGGGCTTCGGGGCCGCGGTCCTGGTCGCGCTCGCCATCGTGGGTTTCGTCCCGCAGCCTGCACTGGCCCGCGCGCCGAGCGTCGCCATCACCTCGCCCGCCAACGGCGCCGTCCTCACCCAGCCCGTCGGCATCGCCGGGCAGGCCGCGATGCAGAACGGCCGCGTCGACTACGTGCAGATCTCGATCGAGTCGCTGGAGGGACACCCTGTGCCCGCGACGAACACCGTGCCGGGCAACAACAACAACAACCCGGTGACGTTCACGTGGACGCCGCCGCTCGCCTACAACGGCAACTACAAGGTGACCGCCCTTGCCCAGGGCACCGACAACTTCGACATCAATGGCGCCGAGGTCACGTCGGTGGCCCACGCCTTCACCCTCAACGTGCCGCCCGCCGCGCCGAGCGGCGTGAAAGCGACGGTCAACCAGACCAAGCGCACGATCACCATCTCATGGGCCGCGAACCCCGAGCCCGATCTCACCGGGTACGGCGTGTACCGCGAGGAAGGCGACGAGCTCGTCGAGCGCAAGATCGCGAAGCCCGAGCAGACGAGCTTCACCGACGACATCGGCTCGTTGCCGGCGGGCACGTACACGTACCACGTCTACGCGGCGCGACCGAGCGCGGGCGGCAATGGCTTCATCCCGTCGGCGCCGACGAAGACATCGGCCAAGGTCACCTCGTCGCCGCCACCGACGACCACGACCACCACGGTGAAGGGCGCGACGACCACCACCACCCCTGCACCCGGCACCAAGCCGACGACGCTCGCCACCAAGGGCAAGGCCGACCTTTCCGGCTTCGCCGCCCTCCTGCCGTCGGGCGGCGCCCGGCTGCCCGCGGCCCGCTCCACGCCCGCACCCGACGGCGGGTTCGACGAGGACCTGCCATTCGGCAGTCAGGCCGAGTCCAGCACCGCGGACGAGCCCGCGATGGATGAAGAATCGAAGCAGCAGGCCCTCGCGGCCGAGACGCTGGCCTCGTCCGACGAGGATGAGCCGACCACGTTGCGCTTCATGGCCGCCGGGCTGCTCGTCACCGTCGTGCTCATGCACATGCTGTGGCTGCGCGAAGAGGTCAACCGCGAGCCGCTGCCTGCCGTCGCCGTCAACGAGCCCGTCGAACCCTTCGACGAGTAGTCGGTCAGCCGCCAAGGACGGCGCGCAGCAGCGCGACGGCGCCCGCCTTGTCGAGCGGATCGTTGAGGTTGCCGCACTTGGGTGACTGCACGCACGACGGGCAGCCCGCGTCGCAGGGGCAGGCGGCGATGGCCTCCACGGTCGCCTCCAGGTGGGTGCGACCGGCGTCGAACCCCAGCTCGGCGATGCCCGCGCCGCCCGGGTAGCCGTCGTAGATCACGATGGTCGGGGCACCGGTTTCGGCCAGCCATGGCGTGGAGACGCCGCCCACGTCCCAGCGGTCGCAGATGGTGAAGAGGGGCAGCATCCCGATGGCCGCGTGCTCGGCCGCGTGCAGGGTGCCCGGCACCTGGGCCGGTGCCAGACGAGCGGCGGCGAGGACGCGCGGGGTGACCGTGTACCAGAACGCCCGGGTGACGAGCGTCGTGGGCGGCAGGTCGAGATCCTCGTCACCCAGCACCTCGCCGGTGAACAGGCGCTTGCGCCGGTAGCCGGTGACCTGCTCGGTGATCTCGACGGGACCGAGGTGCAGGCGGGCCCGGCCCACCTCGGTCGAATCGTCCTCGCCCAGGATGCGCACGTCAGTGTCCGAGCGTGTCTGCGTGATCTCGCTCGGGTCGACGGTGCGGACCCACGCCGTGCGATCGGCGATGTCGAGGCGGTCCACGACGTAGTGCTGGCCCTGGTGCAGGTACACGGCCCCGGGATGGACGACCTCGAAGGCCCTGCTCTCCTCCACCGTGCCGATGAGCGACCCGTCCGTGTCGACGATGCCGTACTCGTGGTGCGAGCCGGTGCGCAGGCCGACGCGATACGCCGGTGCCGCGCCGACGTGGACGGCCCGTCCGCCGCGCAGCACGAGCCGGTCGTCGAGCACCAGGCGACGGACGCCGTCGTCGAGGTCGTCGCCCCACCACTGCGTGTCGGCGTCGGTGAGGGGCAGCTCGTAGGCCGCGCACGCCAGGTGGTCGTCGAACACGAACGGGTTGGACGGGTTCACCACCGCGGGTTCGGGCGAGCGGCTGAACACCTCGGCCGGATGGGTCATGAACCACTGGTCGAGGGCGTCGTCGCCGGCGACGAGGACGGCGAGCGAGCGCTGCTGGGCCCGACCGGCCCGGCCCGCCTGCTGCCACATCGACGCGATGGTGCCGGGGAAGCCGTTGAGCACGCAGGCGTCGAGGCCGCCGACGTCGATGCCGAGCTCGAGTGCGGTCGTCGCCGCCACCCCGCGCAGCCGTCCCGCGAACAGGTCGGCCTCGATCTCGCGCCGCTCCTTGGCGAGGAACCCGCCGCGGTACGGGCGCACCGTCGGACGCAACTCCTCGGGCAGCAGGCGGCGGGCCTGGGCCGCAACGAGCTCGGCACCCTTGCGGCTGCGACTGAAGGCGATGCCCCGGTGATCGGTGCGCACGAGCCCGGCCAACAGGCGAGCTGTCTCCGTCGTGCCGGAGACACGCGCTCCGGCCCCTTTGTCGAGGAGGGGTGGGTTCCACAGGGCGAAGAGGCGCTCGCCGCGCGGCGATCCGTCGTCAGTGACCTCGTCGACGGGCAGGCCGCACACCGCCGATGCCAGACGGCCGGGCTCACCGATGGTCGCCGATGCGAACACGAAGGTCGGCGCCGACCCGTAGTGGGCGCACAGCCGCCGCAGCCGCCGCACCACATGGGCGACGTGGGTGCCGAAGATGCCGCGCAGCGTGTGCAGCTCGTCGAGCACGACGTAGCGCAGCCGCATGAGGAACGTGGCCCACCGGGCGTGGTTCGGCAGGATCCCGACGTGGAGCATGTCGGGGTTGGTGAGCAGCACGTTGGCGTGGCGACGCACCCACGCTCGGTCCTCGTTCGGCGTGTCGCCGTCGTAGGTCGCCGCCACGAGGCCGGGCACCTCGAGGGCGGCCAGCGACCGCAGCTGGTCCTGGGCCAGGGCCTTGGTTGGGAAAACCATGAAGGCGGTGGAGGGCGTATCGACCGTCACCGCCTCAGCGAGCGGCACCTGGTAGCAGAGCGACTTGCCCGAGGCCGTGCCCGTGACGACGGCGACGGATCGGCCGGCCCGGGCCAGGTCGATGGCGGCCGCCTGGTGGGTCCACAGCCCGCCGCTCGGGAGCCGCTCGGCGACGGGCCCGGCGAGCGGACGCGAGAGCTTGGCGGTGCGGGCCGGTCGCGCGGGGATCCGCTCGAGATGGACGAGCTGGCCGCTGGAGGCGAGCTCTCGCACGACCTGCTCGAGGTCGGGGTGCACGCCCGTGTCCGCGGCCGACATGTGCCGAAGGTAGGCCTGCGGGGTACGTTTGCCGCCACGGTCTGCGAGAGGAAGGCACGCAATGGAGCTTGGTCTGGACGTCACGGAGCGCAACGGGTATGCGATCCTCGCCGTCCGGGGGGAGGTCGACGTCTACACCGCGCCCCGTCTGCGGGAGCGGCTGGTAGAGCTGGTGAGCCAGGGCAAGCACCAGATCATCGTGGACCTCGAAGGGGTCGACTTCCTCGACTCCACCGGGCTCGGCGTGCTGGTCGGCGGGCTCAAGCGGCTTCGCAGCCATGATGGCGACCTGGCGCTCGTGTGTACGCAGCACCGCATCCTGAAGGTCTTCGAGATCACGGGGCTGACCAAGGTCTTCTCGATCCACGACTCGGTGGACGCCGCCGTCGGCGGCGAGTAGGCACCGTGGGCGAGGCCGTCGAGCTCGAGATCCCGGCCCGCCCGGAGTACATCGCCCTGGTTCGCCTCGTCGTCTCGTCGCTCGCGTCGGGCCGGCGGGTGCTGGCCGACGAGCGGGTCGACGACCTCAAGCTCGCCGTGTCCGAGGCGTGCACCAACGCCATCGAGGCCCACACCGCAGTCGACGTCCACGACCGCGTCCGGGTGCGCTGCCACGAGGGCGACGACCGCTTCCACGTGAGCGTCGACGACCGGGGCGAGGGCTTCGACCCGGGCTCGCTCCCCGAGCACCCGCCGGTCACCGACCCCGAACGCCTCAACTTCGAGCGCGGTCTCGGCATCCCCCTGATCCGTACACTGGTGGACGAGGTCGCCTTCGACTCCGGCGACGACGGCACCTCGGTGACGATGACGCTGTACTGCGGCAGGGTCGGAGAGGACTGAAGCCATGGCGATCAAAGAGCGGTTCCGGAAGTTCACCGCCTCGGTCGCCGAGCTCGACTCGGAGAAGCTGCGGGAGTACTGCCAGCGCTTCGAAGGCACCGTGCGCATCGCCGACGCCAAGCCCCGCGAGGTCGTCACCGTGGTCGGCGAGATCACCAGCCTGCGCATCGTCCCCCGCCCCGACGGCGTGCCGTGGCTGGAGGCCACCGTCTCCGACGGGACCGGCCACCTCATGGTGATGTGGACCGGCCGCCGGCGGATCGCCGGCGTGGCCGCCGGCAAGCGCCTCATGGTCAGCGGCCGGGGCGCGGCCAAGGGCAAGGGCGGCCGCCTCCTGATCACAAACCCCCGCTACGAGCTCCTCTAACCGAACCGGGCCGTAAATCAGGCCGGAACCCGGCGCGATTTACGGCCGGGTTCGCATCTCAGCCCGACTTCAAGCCGATGAAGATGTCCTTGACGGGGCCCTCGCTGTCGGGGGTGACGAGGATGAGGACCTCGTCGCCGCCCTGCACCACCGTGTCGCCTCGGGGGACGATGACGTGCCCCTCGCGGATGACGGCGACGATCGTCGCGTCGCGGGGGACGCCGAGGTCGGCGATGCCGATGTCGGCCGCGGGCGAGTCCTCGGCGAGGGTGACCTCGACCAGGCGGGCCTCGCCCCCCTCGAACTGCAGCAGGCGCACCAGCGAACCCACTGACACCGCTTCTTCGACCAGGGCGGTGAGCAGGTGGGGGGTCGACACCGAGACGTCGACGCCCCAGGCCTCGTTGAACAGCCACTCGTTCTTGGGGTGGTTGACCCGGGCGACGACGCGCGGCACCGCGAACTCCTGCTTGGCCAGCAGGGAGATCACCAGGTTGTCCTCGTCGTCACCGGTAGCGGCAACGACAACGTCCACGCTGGCCAGCCCCGCCTCGCTGAGGTTGTTGAACTCGCACGCGTCGCCGATGAACCAGGTCACGTCGAGCCCGGCCCGCTGCCGGGTGACGAGGTCGGGGTCCTGCTCGATGAGCAGCACCTCGTGGCCCGCGTCCTTGAGATCGGCGGCGATGAACGTGCCCACATTCCCTGCGCCGGCGATGGCGACCTTCACGCGTGCTCACCCCCGCCCTGG
Organism: Actinomycetota bacterium; assembly: GCA_041166245.1. Lineage (GTDB taxonomy): Bacteria > Actinomycetota > Acidimicrobiia > Acidimicrobiales > JAFATL01 > JBEEFP01. The sequence continues at coordinate 46,225 of JBEEFQ010000234.1, forward strand.
CCCAGCTTGGTGTCGAGGTCCTCCATGGCGTCGCGGCGGCTGAGGATGTGGAGCACGTCACCCTCCTGGCCGACCAGGTCGGGCCGCACCAGGTCGGCCGACCCGCCTCTGCTCACCGACACGACGCGGAACCGCTGCCCCTCGTCGATCTCCGCGATCTTGCGCCCTGCCCACCCAGGGGGGATGTCGTGCTCGACCAGGCTGAGCTGGCCGCCGGCATCGGTCCAGTCCGTGTGGGACTCCTCGGGGAACAGGCGGCGGGTGACCTGCTCGGTGGTCCACGTCACAGTGGCGACGGTGGGGATGCCGAGCTTCTGGTAGATGACCGCCCGCCTGGGGTCGTAGATGCGGGCCACCACGTGAGGGATCTGGAACGTCTCCCGGGCGATGCGCGCCGTCAGGATGTTGGTGTTGTCGCCGCTCGTCACCGCGGCGAGCGCGTCGGCCTCCTTGACCCCGGCCTGCTCGAGGTGGTCGCGGTCGAACCCGAACCCGAGCACGGCCCGGCCGCTCCACCGTTCGGGGAGACGCCGGAACGCGTTGCGGTTCTTGTCGATGACCGCGACGGAGTGGCCGCCCTCCTCGAGGTTCACCGCCAGCTCTGAGCCGACCCGGCCGCATCCGACCACGATCACGTGCACGGCGACATGAAAGTGGCTGCCTGCGCCGCGCACAACTTCAGTGCTGCGCTGCAGTTGACATTTTGGAGGCCCAAAAACTACGTTGCGCCGCTCAGAACCATGGATCACATCAACCTTTCGCGCTCGGAGCGCGAGACGCTCAAGGCCATCTACCGACTCAGCAAGGACGGTGACGCCCACACGGGCGATCTCGCCGACTCGCTGGGCGTGAGTCCGGGCACGGCGACGGCCGCCATCAAGCGCCTGGCCGACCGTGAGCTGGCCGACCACAAGCCCTACAAAGGAGTGGAGCTGACCGCCACCGGGCGCCGGGCCGCTGTCGCCGCCATCCGCCGCCATCGCATCGTGGAGCGCTTCCTAGCGGACATGCTCGGCTACGCCTGGAACGAGGCCGACCGGCTGGCCGGCTCCTTCGAGCACGAGCTGCCGCAAGAGGTCGAGGACCGGCTGTTCGTCGCCCTCGACCGCCCTTCGACCTGTCCGCACGGATTCCCGATCCCCGAACCGGAGGTCGAGAACATCCCGCAAATGCCCCCGCTGTACGACCTCGAGGCGGGCGACGTGGCGGTCGTGGCCCTGCCCGGCTCCACCGACGCCGACGTCGTCGCATTCCTCGACACCCTCGGGCTGCGCCCCGGGGTCGAGCTCGAGGTGCGCGAGAAGCACCCGTTCGACGGTCCCGTCGTCGTCCGCGTCGACGGCCAGGACCGCACTTTGGGCGAGAAGGTCGCCCGCCAGATCTTTGTTCGCAAGCAGACCAGCAAGAAGAGAAGAAAGGAATCGGCATGACGCACCTCCTCGCTGCGGAAGGGGGATACCAGTCCTTCGAGCTCGGAAGCGGTGAGTGGTTCTGGCTGTTGTTCTCGGCCGGCACCGCCATCCTCGCTCTGGCCGTCGGCTTCGGCCTCATGCGCGGTGTCCTCGCCGCCGATCAGGGCACGCCCAAGATGATCGAGATCGCCACCGCGATCCAGGAAGGCGCCATCGCCTACCTGCGCCGGCAGTTCAAGACCATCGGCGTCATCCTCATCCCGCTCGCTGTCGTGGTGTTCTTCACCGCGACCGCGGTCGCCAAGCCCGATGGCACCGAGGCCCTGAGCTTCGCCGAGTCGGGCATCTTCCGGACGCTGGCGTTCATCGCCGGCTGTCTCATGTCCGGCCTCACCGGCTTCATCGGCATGGGTCTGGCCGTGCGAGGCAACGTGCGCACCGCCGCCGCCGCCCGCTCCGGCTCGCTCCCCGCCGCCCTCAAGGTGGCGTTCCGCACCGGCGGCGTGGCCGGCATGTTCACCGTCGGCCTCGGCCTGCTCGGCGCCACCATCATCATCATCATCTTCCAGAACACGAGCTCGGCCATCCTCATCGGCTTCGGCTTCGGCGGCTCGCTGCTGGCGCTGTTCCTGCGCGTGGGCGGCGGCATCTTCACCAAGGCGGCCGACGTCGGCGCCGACCTGGTGGGCAAGGTCGAAGCCGGCATCCCCGAGGACGACCCCCGCAACCCCGCCACCATCGCTGACAACGTGGGCGACAACGTGGGCGACTGCGCCGGCATGGCCGCCGACCTGTTCGAGAGCTACGAGGTCACCCTCGTCGCCTCGATCATCCTGGGCGTTGCCGCTTTCGAGTCGCTCGGCGTCGCCAACCCCGTCGCCGGCCTCATCTTCCCGGTGGCGTGCCGCGCCATCGGCGTGCTCGCGTCGATCGTCGGCGTGTTCGCAGTGCGGGCCACCGACAAGGACAAGTCGGCCATGGCGCCGATCAACCG
>JBEEFQ010000235.1:0-2650 GCA_041166245.1 Actinomycetota bacterium
GAGGACCTCGCCGGCATCGTCGACCGGGTCAAGGCCATCACCGGGCGCATCGACCTCGTGCACGCCAACGACTCCCGCGACACGTTCGGCTCAGGCGCCGACCGGCACGCGAACTTCGGGTCCGGCCAGGTCGACCCCGACCTGATCGTCGCGGTGGCGGCTGCCGCCGGTGCGCCGGTCGTGTGCGAGACGCCCGGCGGTGCGGCGGGTCAGGGCAAGGACATCACTTTCCTGCGCGAGCGGCTGCCGGGTTGAGCCCGCCCGGGCGGGGCTGCGGAAGCTCGTCCGGCCAACCCTGACCGTCGGCCCCTGCGGTCGCATCGGGCTGCACCGCGTCGCGGACCCGCCGGAGTGCTTCTTCCAGCGCCCGGCGCTGCTTGGCATCCAGCGGGCCGAGCAGCCACTTCTCGACCAGCTCGAGGTGGCCCGGCAGGGCGGAGGAGACCAGCTGCTGCCCGGCGGTGGTGATCACGGCGAACGTGCTGCGCCGGTCGGTCGGGCAGGCCTCACGGGCGACCAGGCCCCGGTCGACCAGCCGGTCGACGACCCGGGTGATCCCGCTGCTGGTCAGCGAGGTCTGGGCGGTCAGGTCGGTCATCCGCAGCCGCGCGTTGGGCGAGCGTGCGAGGCGGATCAGCGCCTCCCACTCCGCGCCGGCCAGGCCGAGCGTGCCGAGCTGAGCGGTGAGCTTGGCCGCGACTCCCGTGAAGGCCTCGGCGAACAGGCCCATCACGGTCAGCCGGGGGTCGTCGAGGGAAGCGGGGCGTGGGTCGGTCACGGGGAAAGTCTACCGGAAGTTGACAAGTGGAATATTGCTGAGGCAATCTTTGCTACAGCAGTCGTTGAACACTCAACCACTTGCTCTAGGCTTCTGGAGGATCCCCATGACCACCACCAACGTGAGCCCCACCCCCGCCCTGCGGGTCGTCGACGGCGTGGACCTGCCCGCCCCCGGCACCTACGTGCTGGACCCCACCCACACCCGCATCGGCTTCATCGCCCGCCACCTCATGGTGACGAAGGTGCGCGGCAACTTCGGCGAGTTCGACGGCTCGATCACGATCGCCGAGGACCCGGCCAAGTCGACCGCCCAGGCCACCATCAAGGCGCTCAGCGTCGAGACCGGTGTCGCCGACCGGGACAACCACCTGCGCTCCGGTGACTTCTTCGAGGCGGAGAAGTACCCCGACCTGACGTTCGCCAACGCCCGCGTCGTCGCCCAGAAGGGCACGAAGTTCACCGTCGTCGGCGACCTCACCATCAAGGACGTCACCAAGCAGGTGGAGCTCGATGTCGAGCTCGACGGCGTCGTGACCGACCCGTTCGGCAACGAGAAGATCGCGGTGTCCGCCCGCACCGAGATCAACCGCGAGGACTTCGGGATGAGCTGGAACGCCGCGCTCGAGACCGGTGGCGTGCTGGTGTCCCAGAAGATCGTGATCGAGATCGAGGCCCAGGCGGTTCGCCAGGCCTGACCCCCCGGCTGGGTAGCCTCGGACCCTCGTAGAGAGTCCGAGCTGGCCAAACCGCCCACAGCCCGAGGAGCCCGATGGCGCTGACCGTTCACCCGATCAGCGCCGAGGAGCACCTCGGGCTGTTGGCGTCCCGGTCCTCGGCCAGTTTCCTGCAGTGCCCGTCGTGGGGGCAGGTCAAGCCCGAGTGGCGCTCGGAGAGCATCGGCTGGTACGACGAGCAGGGCACCCTCGTCGGCGCCGGCCTGGTGCTCTACCGCCAGGTCCCCAAGCTGGCGAAGTACCTCGCCTACCTGCCCGAGGGCCCGGTCATCGACTGGGCCGCCGACGATCTCGGGGCCTGGCTGGCCCCGATGGTGGCGCACCTCAAGGCCCAGGGCGCCTTCGGCGTGAAGATGGGCCCGCCGGTGCCGGTGCGGCGCTGGCAGGCGAGCACGATCAAGGCCGCCATCGCGGCGAACAGCGCCAAGAGGCTGGCCGACCTCCCGCCCGACGCCACCGACCCCGTGGGCGACCGGGTGGCCGCGACCCTGCGCCGGCTCGGCTGGCGCGCACCTCCCGACGAGGAGGGCTTCGCGGCCGGGCAGCCGCAGTTCGTCTTCCAGGTGCCGCTCGCCGGCCGGGACGAGGACGAGCTGCTCAAGGGCTTCAACCAGCTGTGGCGCCGCAACATCAAGAAGGCCGACAAGGCGGGTGTCGAGGTCAGCGTCGGCGACGCGACCGACCTCCCAGCGTTTCACGCCCTCTACGTCGAGACGGCGGCCCGTGACGGCTTCACCGGCCGGCCGCTGTCCTACTTCCAGCAGATGTGGTCGGCGATGACGGCCGAGGACCCCGACCGGATCCGGCTCTATCTGGCCCGCCACGAGGGTGACCTCGTCGCCGCGACGACCATGGTCCGCGTCGGCGACCACGCCTGGTACTCCTACGGCGCATCGTCGAGCAGCAAGCGGGACGTGCGTGGCTCCAACGCGATCCAGTGGCGCATGCTGCGCGACGCCCGCGAGGCGGGCGCGACCGTCTACGACCTGCGCGGCATCACCGACACCCTCGACGAGGGCGACGCCCACTTCGGCCTGATCCAGTTCAAGCTCGGCACCGGCGGTGAGGCGGTGGAGTACCTCGGTGAGTGGGACCTGCCGCTGAACCGCTTGCTGTTCAAGGCTTTCGAGCTCTAC
>JBEEFQ010000236.1:0-11124 GCA_041166245.1 Actinomycetota bacterium
GCCCTGCGGGTCGGTACGGAACGACATCTTGCGGGGCTCACCTCGACCGTCTCGTCAGTGGGCGGCCGAGGGACACTTCAGCTGACTAGGGCTCCGTGCCTCGCCGGTGCGGAAGCGGAGCCCGAAACACCTTGCACCGGCTGCGCTCGGAGAAGTCCCATTGATACGTCGAAGCACGCGGGATCGAAACCCGCCACCTCCACTGCGTCTTCCGGGTTGGTGCACTAGATGCCACAGTTGGCGGGTAGTGCACCAACCCGTGGGCTGAGGGTCTAGCTGAGCTCTTCGAGGATGTTGAGCATGTCGCTGGCGTGCTCCTCCTCGACGGCGAGGATGGTCTCGAGCATCTGGCGGGTCACGGGGTCACCGTTGCCCAGCCAGCTGATGATCTCCTGGTAGGAGGCGATGGCCACCCGCTCGGCGATGAGGTCTTCTTTCGCCATCTCGGCGATGGTGTTGCCCTCGGCGTACTCCGCATGGCTCCGAAGCGTGAGCGTGTCGGGGTTGAAGTCGGGCTCACCCTGCAGGATGGTGATCCGCAGGGCGATCTGATCGGCGTGAGTCGTCTCGTCGGTGGCGTGCTGCAGGAACTCGGCCGCGGCCGCGGTGGCGTTCTGTCCTTTGGCCGTGAAGTAGTGGCGCTTGTAACGCAGGATGCACACGAGCTCGGTGGCGAGGGCCTCGTTGAGGACCTGGATCACCCGCTCACGGTCGGCGCCGTAGGCGTCGGTGATCGGGCCCTGCTCGATCTGCTGCCTGGCCCGCTCGCGAAGGGTCTTGACGTCGGTGAGGAAATCTCCCATGCCGGGGACCCTACCCAGCAAAGGGTCCTTTCTTATCCGGCCGAGGCTCGGGAGGAAGGCCGAGCACGCGCTCACCCAGGATGTTGCGCTGGATCTCGTCGGTGCCGCCCCGGATCGACAGTGACGGCGAGGTGAGGAAGAGGGTCCGCCATTCCTCGTCGTCGGCGCCGAGATCGAGGGCCAGGCTCGCCAGCGCTTTGAGCGTCGCGCTCATGCGCAGCTTGCCGCCCGACCCTTCCGGCCCGGGTGGGCGACCGGCGCGCGCCGCGGCCTTGGCCCGCAGTCCGGTGAGACGGGCCACCTCGAGATCGGCCATCACGGCGGCCAGCCGGTCACGGTCTACCGCTCCCCGACTCCGCCGCCCGAGCGCGGCGACCTGGTCGCGTGTCACTCCCCATCCCCCGCCGATGGACGAGCGCTCGTGCATGAGAGTGGTGATGGCGACCTTCCAGCCCTCCCCCTCGGAGCCGATGCGGCAATCGTCGTCGATCGGCGCGTCGGTGAGGAAGACCTCGTTGAAGTGGGTGTCGCCGTTCATCTGGCGCAGCGGGCGCACCTCGACGCCCGGCACCGTCATGTCGAGGGCGAAGGCGGTGATCCCGGCGTGCTTCGGGACGGAGAAGTCGGTACGGGCCAGCAGCAGGCCCCAGCGGGAGTAGTGGGCTCGGCTGCTCCACACCTTGGTGCCGCTCACCCGCCACTGCTCGCCGTCACGGACGGCCCGGCACCGCAGCCCGGCCAGGTCGGAGCCGGCGTCGGGCTCGGAGAACAGCTGGCACCAGATCTCCTCGCCGCTGCGGATGCGCGGCAGCCAGCGGTCCTTCTGCGCGTCGGTCCCGTGGGTCAGGACCGTGGGACCGACCAGGCTGATGCCGACCATGAACGGGTAGAGGTCGGGGCGTTCGAAGGCGGCCAGCTCGTCGTTGAGGATCGACGTCTGCTCGGGCGTGGCGTCCATGCCCCCGTAGGCCGCCGGCCACGTCGGCGCGGCCAGGCCCCCTTCCGCGAGCGCAGCGAGAAAGGTGCGTCCCGCATCGAGGTCGTCGCTGCCGGCGCCGAGCACGGACGGCACCGCACGGTCGGCGCGCGCCACCAACCGCTGCGAGAGCTCGGAGCGCACGCGCGCCCGGAAGGCCTGGTCTGCTTCGCTGTCGGGAACCCGGTCCGTCACCGGGCCGATGCTACGGCTGCTTCTTGCCGCGACTCGCGAACAACTCGCGGCCCTTGTCGGCCGCCTCGTCGAGAAGGCCGCGCACCCGGTCGACGGCACCGGCGACCTGGCTCGGCGCGCCCTTGCGCGCCTTCTCGATGGCACGGCCCATGTCCTGCAGCGTGGGCTCATCCAGCGCCTCGGCCAGGCGCGGGAAGAGGTCGCCCTCCTCTTCCTCCACGTGCGCCCGCACGTCCCTCGCCAGGCGCTCGACCGCCGGCAGCACGCCCTGGTCGAGGGGCGCCATCTTCTCGAGCTCCGCCAGCGCCTCCTTCACCTTCTGGTGATCGGCGATGGCCTGCTGCACGCGCGCGTCGCCATCGGGAAGGGCCTTGCGCATCGCTGGGTAGACCACCTGCTCCTCGACGGCCGCATGCACCGACAGCGCCTCGATGATCCGGCGGAGCAGCCCGCCCTCGAAGGTCTCCCTCTCACGGTCGAACTGCTCGAAGAGCTGATCGACCTCCTTGTGGTCGCGCACGAGGATCGCCACGGCGTCCGGCTTCGCGGTGGGGGCGGGGTCAGCGGGCATACCGGACGACGTACCCGTCCGGGCGCCAACTCAAGCGAGCGCGGCCTCGAGTGACTCGTGCACGGCGAAGACCCGGTCGAGGCTCGTGATCTCGAAGACCTTGCGGACGTGGCCCGTCGTGCACACCACCCGGATCTCACCGTCCTTCACCCGCAACCGCTTGAGCGCGGCCACCAGCGCGCCCAGCCCGGTGGAGTCGAGGAAGTCGGTGTCGGCCATGTCGACGATGATGCAGATGTAGCCGTCGTCGATGAGCTCGGCCAGGCGCGTACGCAGGGCCGGCGCGGTCGTGAGGTCGACCGAACCGCGCACGGCGAGGATGGCCTTGTCGCCGTCGGTTCGGGCGTTCATCTCGAACTCGGGCACCGGGTGTCACGGTAACCGCGTTAGCCCGTCCGGGCTATGGATGCGAGCATGGCCGATCCGTACCATTGGGCCGGTGCGGGTGCTTATCTGCGATGACGAGCCGTCCATCAGACAGCTCTACCGCTTCGCCTTCGAGCACGAAGGAGCGGAGGTGGACGAGGCGGCCGATGGCAACGAGTGCATCGCCGCCGCGGACCTCGGCCATCCCGACATCATCGTGCTCGACCTGTACATGCCGGTGCGGGACGGGCTGTCCGCCCTGCCCGAGCTGCGGCACACGTCACCGACGTCGCGGGTGTTGGTGGTGAGCGCCCACGCCGGGGTCGAGATCTTCGGGAAGAGCCGGGCCCTGGGCGCCACCGCCTGCTACGAGAAGCTGGGCTTCCTCCGCAAGATCCCGGACATCGTCGCCCGCTACGCGGCCTGATGCTCAAGCGAGCAACGGGGCCACTGCCTGCAGGTCGCGCACGAAGGCTTCGTACTCGAGCTGACGCCGCGCGTCGTCGGCGCGCAGGATCGAGGACGGGTGCACGGTGGCCGTCACCCGCCAGCCGTGGGGGGACTCGAGGATCTCACCCCGCCGCTGCGTCACCTTGAACTGACGGCCGAGCACGCCTTGGGCGGCGGTGGCCCCGAGGCAGACGACGATGTCGGGCTTGATCGCCGCGACCTCGGCCTCCAGCCACGGCCAGCACGCCTTGATCTCGGTGGCGTTGGGCTTCTGGTGGATGCGGCGCTTGCCGCGCGGCGTCCACTTGAAGTGCTTCACGATGTTGGTGACGTACGTCATCGAGCGGTCGATGCCGGCGTCGGCGAGGGCGCGGTCGAGCAGGCCGCCCGCGGGGCCCACGAAGGGTTCACCGGCGAGGTCCTCCTTGTCCCCCGGCTGCTCGCCGACCAGCACGACGCGGGCTCCGGGCGGGCCCTCGCCGAAGACGGTCTGGGTCGCGTGCTCCCAGAGGTGGCATCCCTTGCACGTCAGCGATGCCGCAGCCAGTGCAGCGAGGTCGTTGGTGGGCGGGACGAAGTCCCGTGCAGTCACGGAGTTACAGGTACCCCAGCGGATTGACGGGTACGCCGTTGACGCGGACCTCGAAGTGGAGGTGGGGCCCGGTCGAGAGGCCGGTGGAGCCTGCCCGGGCCACGATCTGTCCCTTGGCCACCGACTGGCCCACGCCCACCGAGATGGAGCTGAGGTGACCGTAGAGCGTGGCGAGCGAGTTGCCGTGGTCGATGATCACGGTGTTGCCGTAGCCGCCCCGCCACCCGGCGTAGACCACCTTGCCGGCGCCGGCGGCCCGCACTGGTGTGCCCGTCGCGGCGCGGAAGTCGATGCCGGTGTGGGTGCGCACGTCGCCGTAGACGGGATGGACGCGTGAGCCGTAGCCCGAGGTGACCGCCGCACCGGGGATGGGCGAGGCGAGGATGCCCTTCCCGGAGATCGCCTTGCCCTGGCCCTTCTGCACGCCGCGGAGGAACGCGGTGATGGCGTTGGACTCGGCCCGCAGCTGGGCGATCTGCGTCTCGAACTCGCGCTTCCGGCCGCGGACCTGGGCGACCAGGCCCTCCTTCTGCTTCTCCTGCGCAACCACCTCGGCCCGTGCGCTTGCTTGGACCTTGCGGGCCGACTCCACCTCGGCGGTGCGGTGGGCGACGACGTTGCGCTGGGCCTGGGCCGCGTCGCGGCGGGTCTGCACCTCGGCCTGACGGGTCTCGAGCTCACGTCGCTGCGCGTTGAACTGGTCGACCAGGTGCTGCTGGGCTTCCACCAGCGTGGCGACGTAGGTCTCGGAGGCGATGATCTCGCGCTGGCTGCCCGGCTGCAGGAAGCGGTCAGCGGCCTCGATGTCGGGCTGACCCATGTAGGCGCGCACGGCCCGGTCGGTGAGCCTGCGGCGGGCCTCGGCCAGGAGGCGCCGGGCCTCGTTGAGCTCGGCTTGCGCGCCGGCCAGCTGGGCCGAGAGATCGTTGAGCGCGAAAGAGGCCGCGTCGAGCTCGTGCTGGGCGGCCGCGACTTGGGCGTCGAGCGCCGCGACCTTGGCGTCGAGCTCGACGCGCTTGTCCTCGACGTCGTCGAGCTGGCCGAGAAGCGTGGCTTCCTCCGCCGACGCCTCCGAGACCTGGCTGCGCAGTGTGCTGAGCCGCTTGTTGATCTCAGCCTGGCGCTTGGCCTTCGACGTCGTGTTGGTCTGGGCCAGGACGGCGGGCGCGGCGTCGACGGCCACGACAGCAACGACCAGCAGGAGCGCGGCCCAGCGGCCGGCCAATTTCACACCAGGAACTTTAGACACTTCAGTCACATCGGCCAAGGGCGCCCCCCAACTTGAGCCGCGTTGTCTACCGGCCGATCAACGTTCCGGCAGGAGCCCGCGATGGGGTTGGGGTCCCCATCGCCTTCAGCGAGCGCAGCGCAGCAAGCGAGCGAGCGAGTGTGAGAGTCAGACGTCGAGAAAACGTCTGACGGCCACGGCGGCGCCGAGAGCGCCGACGACGGCGCCGACCACCAAGAGGAAGATGCCGGTGCCGATGGCCTCGGCCGACGTGGTGAAGAGGCGGTCGCCGATGCCGAGGAAGAGCGTGTCCACGAGACCGAGGACGGCGTTGCGCGCCAAGTAGACGATGGCGAAGGCGACGCCCGCGCCGATGAGACCCTGCACGAGGCCTTCCAGCATGAAGGGCAATCGAATGAACCAGTTGGTGGCGCCCACGAGTTTCATGACGGCCACCTCCCGCCTTCGAGCGAAGATCGCCATCTGGATGGTGACGAAGATGAGGGTGGCGGCGGCAAGGAGCACGACCACCGCCATTCCCAGGAAGAAGATCTGGGCGCGGCGCGCGACGCGGAGGATCTTGTCGATCGTCTCCTTGGCGTACACGACGTCCTGCACCCCGGCCTGTTTCTCGAAGCGCTGACCGATGGTGCCCACCAGCTCGGCCCGGTTGGGCACGACCCGGTACGACGGCGGCAGGTCGGTGGCCTTCACGCTGTCGACCATGTCGGGCGAGTTGGCGAACATCTTGTCGAACTCGGCCTTGGCCGCCGTCTGGTTGACGTACGTGTAGCCCTTGACGAACTCGTCCATGGATGCGAGCTGCTTCTCGACGGCCTGGTTCTGCGTCGGCTCCACGTCGGGCTTCATGAAGATGTTGAGCTCGACGCCGCCCCGCCACTGCAGCGTGGCCTTGGTGACGCCCTGCTTGAGGAGCAGAGCGAAGCCCACGAGGGTGAGCGACACGACGGCGGTGAGGATGGCGGCAACCGTCATCAGGAGGTTGCGGCGCAGGTTGAGCGCGGTCTCGCGCGTGACGCGGGTGACGGAGATGGCCACGGGCTACGTCCCGTACCCGTAGACGCCGCGGACCTGGTCGCGCACGACGGTGCCGCGGTCCAGCTCGATGACGCGGCGGCGCATGGAGTCCACGATCGACTGGTCGTGGGTGGCCATCACGACGGTGGTGCCCGTGCGGTTGATGCGATCGAGCAGCCGCATGATGCCGATGGTGGTGTTGGGGTCGAGGTTCCCGGTGGGCTCGTCGGCCAGCAGGATGAGCGGGCGGTTAACGAAGGCGCGGGCGATGGCGACGCGCTGCTGCTCACCACCGGAGAGCTCATGGGGCAGGTTCACCATCTTCTTGGAAAGCCCGACCAGCTCGAGGATCTGCGGGACCTGGGAATCCACCACGTGGCGAGGCCGCCCGATGACCTCGAGGGCGAAGGCCACGTTCTCGGCGACCGACTTGTTCGGGAGGAGCCGGAAGTCCTGGAAGACGCAGCCGATGTTGCGGCGCAGGTAGGGGATCTTCCAGTGGCTCAGCTGAGCGATGTCCTTGCCCGCCACCCAGATGTGACCGCTTTCCGGCTCCTCCTCCTTGGTGAGGAGGCGCAGGAAGGTGGACTTCCCCGAGCCCGACGGACCCACGAGGAACACGAACTCACCCTTGGCGAGGTCGACGGACACGTCGCGCAGCGCGACGGTCGATCCCTTGTACGACTTTGTGACGTTCTCGAGCCTGATCATCCAGTGAGGGAGCTCATCGAGTCCTAGGTGCCACGAAAGCGGGGGCCGCGGCGACAAGGCAGGCTAGCAACCCACTTCGCCCCGCAGTGGCATGCCCCGTCACCCCTGCTGACCCCGGTTCCAGCGCAGCCACGCCTCCATGAAGGCGTCGAGATCGCCGTCGAGCACAGCCTGCACGTTGCCGGTCTCGTACTGGGTGCGCAGGTCCTTGACCAGTTGGTACGGCGCCATGACGTAGGACCGGATCTGGTTTCCCCACGCGTTGTCGGTCTGGGGACCACTGAGGGCGTCGAGCTCGGCCCGGCGCTCCTCCCGCTGGCGCTCGGCCAGCTTGGCCCCGAGGATCTGCATGGCCCGGGCCTTGTTCTGGTGCTGGCTGCGCTCGTTCTGACAGGACACGACGATGCCCGTCGGCAGGTGGGTGATACGCACTGCGGAGTCGGTGACGTTGACGTGCTGGCCGCCTGCTCCCGACGACCGGTAGGTGTCGATGCGCAGGTCCTTCTCGTCGATGTCGACCTCGCCGCTCACGTCCTCGATGAACGGGACCACGTCGAGGGCGGCGAACGACGTCTGGCGCCGGCTCTGGGCGTCGAACGGCGAGATGCGCACAAGCCGGTGCACGCCCCGCTCGGCGGCCAGCAGGCCGTAGGCGTAGCGGCCCTTGATGATGAAGGTGGCGGACTGGATGCCCGCCTCGCCGCCCTCGGTGACCTCGTCGATCTCGATGGCGAAGCCCTTGTTCTCCGCCCATCGGCTGTACATGCGCAGCATCATCTCGGCCCAGTCCGCGGCGTCGGTGCCGCCCGCGCCGGAGTGGATCTCGCAGACGGCGTCGCCCTCGTCGTGCTCGCCGCTGAACAGCGACCGCACCTCGAGGGCGTCGAGTGACTTGGTCAATGCGCCGACCGCGTCCTCGAGCTCGGCCGCGACCGACTCGTCGCTCTCCTCCTGGGCCAGCTCGAACAGCGTCTCGGCATCGCTCATGCGGCCGGCCAGGTCCTCGAGCAGCTTCACATCGGTGTCGGCCCGCCCGTAGGCGCTCGACATGGCCGCGGCGCGATCGCGGTCGTCCCAGAAGTCGGGCTTGCCCATCTCCTGCTCCAGCTCGCCGCGCGTCGCCAACGACCCGGCCAGGTCGAGGTACCCCTCGGCCTCCGTCAGCCGCTTCCGGAGCGCGGCAAGGTCATCGGAGAAGTCGCGCACGACTCAGACCCAGAACCAGCTGACTTTTTCGCGAGTCCCTGCGCATTGCGCAGGGAATCGCGAAAAAGTCGGCAACGGGGTTGGGCTCATCGGCCGTGGCAGAGCTTGTACTTCTTGCCGGAGCCGCAGTAGCAGGGCTGGTTGCGGCCGATCTTCTCCTCGGCCGAGCGCACCACGGGGACGTTGACGATCTCCTCTTCGGGGACCGGCATCTGACCGCCCATCCCGTCGTCCTGGGCGACCGGAGCGGCGGCCGCGGCCTGGCGCATGCCTTCGGTGCCCTGCACGGGGCCGTCGGCCGACACGTAGTTGGCGCGGTCGAGGGTGGGCTCGGGCTCCTCGACGACGACCTCGGCGTGCATGACGTACTTGACGTAGTCGTCCTCGATGGAGTCCATGAGCTTGCCGAACATGTCGAAGCCCTCGCGCTGCCACTCGACCAGCGGGTCCTTCTGGCCCATGGCCCGGAGGTGGATGCCCTCGTACAGGTAGTCCATCTCCGCCAGGTGCTCACGCCACCGGGTGTCGATGATGCGCAGCATGATCTCGCGCTCCATCTCCCGCATCGTGTCGGCGCCGCCCGGCATGGCTTGCTCTCGCGCCTCGTAGTACGCCAGCGCTTCGGCGATGAGACTCTCGGCCAGCTCGTCCTTGGTGGCGGCCTGGCGGAGCTCGTCGACGGTGAACTTTGTCGGGTAGTACGTGCCCGCCTCGGCCAGCGCACCCTCGACGTCCCAGTCCTCGGGGTAGTCGGTCTCGCAGTTGTTCTCGACCACGTCGGACAGCGCGCTCTCGAGCGTCTGCAGCGTCTCCTCGCGCAGGTCGTCGCCGTCGATGATCTGCATGCGACGGGCGTAGATGATCTTGCGCTGCTCGTTGCGGACCTCGTCGTACTTGAGCAGGTTCTTGCGAATCTCGGCGTTGCGCTGCTCGACGGTGTTCTGGGCCCGCTCGATGGCCTTGGTGACCATCTTGGCTTCGATGGGAACGTCGTCCGGTAGGGCCTTGCCCATCACCCAGCTCATGGCACCGGTGGCGAACAGGCGCAGCAGCTCGTCCTCGAGCGACAGGAAGAACCGGCTCTCGCCCGGGTCGCCCTGGCGGCCCGAGCGGCCGCGCAGCTGGTTGTCGATGCGTCGACTCTCGTGGCGCTCGCTGCCCAGCACGTACAGGCCGCCGAGCTCGCGCACCTTGTCGCCGTCGAGCTTGGTCTCGTCCTCGAACTTGGGGAGGAGCTGGTTGTACAGCGCCTGACCCTCCTCGCTGTCGAGCTCGAGGCCCTGGGCCTGCACCTCCTGGCGGGCCAGCCCCTCGGGGTTGCCTCCGAGGAGGATGTCCACGCCGCGGCCGGCCATGTTGGTCGCCACGGTGACGGCGCCGAGCCGTCCGGCCTGGGCGACGATGTGCGCCTCACGCGTGTGCTGCTTGGCGTTGAGCACGGTGTGGGGGATGCCTTTGCGGTTCAGCATGTCCGAGAGCACCTCGGACTTCTCCACCGAGGCGGTGCCGACGAGGATGGGCTGGCCCCGCGCCGTGCGTTCCTCGATGTCCTCCACGACGGCGTTGAACTTGGCCAGCTCCGTCTTGTAGATGAGGTCGGGCGAGTCCTGGCGGATCATCTCCCGGTGGGTGGGGATGGGGACAACCGGCAGGTTGTAGGTGTTGGCGAACTCGGAGGCCTCGGTCTCGGCCGTGCCCGTCATCCCGGCCAGCTTCTCGTAGAGCCGGAAGTAGTTCTGGAGGGTCACCGTGGCCCAGGTGTGGCTCTCCTCCTTGATCTTGACGCGCTCCTTGGCCTCGACCGCCTGGTGCAGGCCGTCGGACCACCGCCGGCCCTCGAGGGTGCGGCCGGTGAACTCGTCGACGATCTTCACCTCGCCGTGCTCGATGATGTATTCCTTGTCGCGCTTGTACAGCTCCTTGGCGCGCAGGGACTGCTCGAGCTGGTGCACGTAGTTCACCGAGACCAGGTCGTACATGTTCTCGACACCGAGGAGGCGCTCGACCTTCTCGATGCCCTCCTCGGTGGGGACGACGGTGCGCTTCTCCTCGTCGACCTCGTAGTCGACGTCGCGCGTGAGACCCCGGGCCACGCCGGCGAACTGGAAGTAGAGCTTGGCCGCCTCGTCCGCGGGCCCGCTGATGATGAGCGGGGTACGGGCTTCGTCGATGAGGATCGAGTCGACCTCGTCGACGATGCCGAAGACGTGACCCCGCTGCGCCATCTGCTCGCGTGAGCGGGCCATGTTGTCGCGCAGGTAGTCGAACCCGAACTCGGTGTTGGTGCCGTAGGTGACGTCGGCCTGGTAGGCGGCCCGCTTGGCCGCGGCGTCGTTCTGGTCGGGATGCACGAGGCCGACGGTGAGGCCGAGCCAGCGGTAGATGCGGCCCATCCACTCGGCGTGGAAGCCGGCCAGGTAGTCGTTGACGGTGATGACGTGCACGCCCCGGCCGCTGACGGCGTTGAGGTAGACGGGCAGCGTCGACACGAGGGTCTTGCCCTCGCCCGTCTTCATCTCCGCGATCCAGCCGAAGTGCAGGGCGGCGCCGCCCATGAGCTGGACGTCGAAGTGGCGCTGGCCGATGACCCGCCACGCCCCCTCGCGGACGACGGCGAACGCCTCCACCAGGAGGTCGTTCATGGCGTCGTGGACGTTGTCCTCACCCGCCCGGGCGATCTGCTCGCGGAACTCGACAGTCTTGTGGCGCAGGCCGTCGTCGGACAGGGCCTGCATCTCGGGCTCGAGGGCGTTGATCTCGGGGACGATGTCCCGGAGTGCCCTGACCTTCTTGCCCTCGCCGGCGCGGAGGACCTTGGTGAACACGCTCATGACTGACGGCAGTCTACCGGCGGCCCTCCCCACAACCCGTCGGCGCGACCGGGCAGAATCGGGCGATGGCGACCACGCTCCCGGACGAGGCTGCCAGCGCGCCCAACCACCGGTCCCGGCGACAGGCGTGGGCCGTGCCGGCGCAGGTGCGGGCCCG
>JBEEFQ010000237.1:0-2619 GCA_041166245.1 Actinomycetota bacterium
GCACCGGCGAGCTCCGTTGGGACGTGACCGTCGATCCGTCCGCCCCGCCGGCCAAGGAGCCTTCGACGGTGACCCTGACGAAGTTCAGCACCGGCGCCGACTTCACCTTCGCTGCTCGGTAGGCCCGAATACGCTGCGGCCATGGACCCGCTCGACACGCTCGCAGCCGGTCGTGCGGAGTTCGAGCGTCGGGTGGCCGCCATTGGCGACGACCAATGGCGCCTCCCGACACCGTGCGACGAATGGGACGTCAGCGCGCTCGTGCACCACGTGGTCTCGGGCAACGCGATGTCCGTCGTGCTGCTGGCCGGCGGCACGAGGGAGGAGGGTCAAGCGGCCAGAGAGGCCACGACACTCGGGTCCGACCCACTGGGCGCGTTCCAGGCGAGTGCCGACGCGCTCGACCAGGCGTTTCGCCGGCCGGGCGCGCTCGAGGTCGTGATCCACCACCGCGTCGGCGATATCCCTGCCCCCCAGTTCCTCGGGTTCCGCTTCACCGACTACACGGTGCACTCCTGGGACCTGGCTCGCGCCATCGGAGGCGACGAGACGCTCGACCCCGAGCTCGTCGCGGTCGTCTACGAGGCGATGCTCCCGATGGCCGGTTTCATCGGCAAGACGGGGCAGTTCGGCGCCGGGCCGAGCGACGACGTCGACGAACAGGCTTCTCTGCAGTACCGCCTGCTCGACCTCTCCGGCCGCCGTCCCTGATGCAGCCCGTCGAGTCGCCCATGCAGGGAACGATCGTGTCGGTCGACGTCGCGCCCGGAGACCATGTCCGGGCCGGCCAACAGCTCGTCGTCATCGAGTCCATGAAGATGGAGCACGTCATCGGTGCCGACCACGACGGCGTGGTGCGCGGCATCGAGGTGGCGGTGGGGCAGACCGTGCAGCTCGGCGATCCGTTGGTGCTGGTCGAGGCGGGCGAGGTCGCCACCGCGGCTCCCGCGGATGAGCAGGTCGCGATCACGGCCGAGCGCCACGACCTGGCTGAGGTCGAGGAACGGCACGCCCTCGGTCTCGACGCGCAGCGACCGGACGCAGTGGCCAGGCGCCGCAAGACGGGCCAGCGCACCGCGCGCGAGAACGTCGAGGACCTCGTCGACCCGGGCAGCTTCGTCGAGTACGGCCCGCTCGTCATCGCCGCCCAGCGTCGTCGGCGCGAGCTCGACGACCTCATCCGCCGCACCCCCGCCGATGGCCTGGTCGGCGGCATCGGCACCGTCAACGGCCACCGCACGATCGTGATGTCCTACGACTACACCGTGCTGGCCGGCACCCAGGGCTTGCAGAACCACCGCAAGAAGGACCGGCTGTTCGAGCTGGCCGAGCGCCTGCGCCTTCCCGTGGTGTTCTTCACCGAGGGCGGGGGCGGCCGGCCCGGCGACACCGACGGCTCCGGCGTGTCGGGGCTCGACTGCCTCGCCTTCGCCCTGTGGGGTGGGCTCAGCGGCCTCGTGCCGCTGATCGGCGTGAACTCGGGGCGGTGCTTCGCTGGGAACGCCGCGCTCCTTGGTGTGTGCGACGTCATCATCGCCACCGAGAACTCGAACATCGGTATGGGCGGGCCCGCCATGATCGAGGGCGGCGGCCTCGGTGTGTACGCGCCCGAGGAGGTAGGGCCCATGTCCGTGCAGGTGCCCAACGGCGTGGTCGACGTGCCCGTGGCCGACGAAGCGGACGCGGTGGCAGCGGCCAAGCAGTACCTGTCGTACTTCCAGGGCCCGGTTTCGGCATGGGACTGCGCCGATCAGACCGACCTGCGGTCGGTCATCCCCGAGAACCGGTTGCGGGCCTATGACGTGCGGCGCGCCGTGCTCGGCCTGGCCGACACTGGCTCGGTCCTCGAGCTGCGACGCGATTTCGGAGCGGGGATGGTGACGGCGCTGGTGCGCATCGAGGGCCGGCCCCTCGGCCTCATCGCCAACAACCCGTCGTACCTCGGCGGCGCCATCGACGCCGACGGCGCCGACAAGGCGTCACGGTTCATGCAGCTGTGCGACGCCCACGACATCCCGCTGCTGTTCCTGTGCGATACGCCCGGGATCATGGTCGGCCCCGAGGTCGAGAAGACGGCCCTGGTGCGCCACGTGTCGCGCATGTTCGTGACCGGCGCCAGCGTCACCGTCCCCTTCATGACGATCATCCTGCGCAAGGGCTACGGGCTCGGCGCACAAGCGATGGCCGGCGGGTCGTTCAAGGCGCCGGTGTTCACCATCTCGTGGCCGACGGGCGAGTTCGGCGGTATGGGGCTCGAGGGCGCGGTGCGCCTCGGCTTTCGCAAGGAGCTCGAGGCGGTCGAGGACGAAAGCGAACGGCAGCAGCTGTTCGAGGAGATGGTCGCCCGCATGTACGAGCACGGCAAGGCGCTCAACACCTCGACCTACTTCGAGATCGACGACGTCATCGACCCGGCCGACTCCCGCCGCTGGATCGTCGCCGCCCTCGACTCCGCCCCTCCCGCACCCCCGCGCACCGGCAAGAAGCGCCCCATGATCGACACCTGGTAGCCCAACTGCAGGTTTCTGGTGCACTGGTTGCCATAGTCGACCGTCAGTGCACCAGAAACCGGGGTTTCTGGGTCAGGCGGTGGCGTGGAAGCGCACCGGCAGGTGCTTG
>JBEEFQ010000238.1:0-7393 GCA_041166245.1 Actinomycetota bacterium
CTGCTGGCCAACGGCGGCACCGGTCTGTCGTGCGCCTTCGACCTGCCGACACAGATGGGCTACGACTCGGACCATCCCCGCGCCGAGGGCGAGGTCGGCATGGTGGGTGTCGCCATCGACTCCATCGACGACATGCGGCTGCTGCTGGCCGACCTGCCCCTCGACGAGGTGACGACGTCGATGACGATCAACTCCACCGCGTCGATCCTCCTGCTCCTCTATCAACTGGTCGCCGAGGAGAACGGCATCCCGTCGGAGAAGCTCGGCGGCACGATCCAGAACGACATCCTCAAGGAGTACGTGGCGCGCGGGACCTACATCTACCCGCCTCGCCCGTCGATGCGGATCGTCACCGACATCTTCGAGTACTGCCAGCAGCACCTGCCGCAGTGGAACACCATCTCCATCTCCGGCTACCACATCCGTGAGGCGGGCTCGACGGCGGTGCAGGAGATCGCCTTCACCCTCGCCAACGGCATCGCCTACGTGGAGGCGGCGGTGGCGGCCGGCCTCAAGGTCGACGAGTTCGCCTCGCGGCTCAGCTTCTTCTGGAACGGCCACAACAACTTCTTCGAGGAGGCGGCCAAGTTCCGGGCCTCCCGCCGCATGTGGGCCAAGATCATGACCGAGCGCTTCGGGGCCAAGGACGAGAAGTCCAAGCTCCTGCGGTTCCACACACAGACGGGCGGCTCAACGCTCACCGCACAGCAGCCCGAGAACAACATCGTGCGCATCGCCGTCCAAGCCCTGGCCGCGGTGCTGGGCGGTACCCAATCGCTGCACACCAACGGCTTCGACGAGGCCCTCGGCCTGCCGACAGCGAAAGCGGCGACCACCGCGCTGCGCACCCAGCAGATCATCGGCTACGAGTCGGGCGTGGCCGACACCGTCGACCCGCTGGCCGGCTCCTACTTCGTGGAGTCGCTCACCGACGAGGTCGAGAACGGGGCGTGGGCCTACCTGGAGAAGATCGACGGCATGGGCGGGGCGGTGGCCGCCATCGAGGCCGGCTTCATGCAGGACGAGATCGAGCAGGCGGCGTACGCCTACGCCAAGTCGATCGACGACGGCGAGCGCATCATCGTCGGCATGAACAAGTTCGTCGACTCCGCGCCGGCTCCCGCCGAGGTCTTCCCGATCGACCCGGAGATGCAGCGCCACCAAGCGGCGCGCACAGCGAAGCTCAAGGCCGAGCGCGACCAGGCCGCGGTCGACGCGGCCCTGGTCGACGTCACCGCCGCGGCGCGCGGCACGCAGAACCTCATGGAGCCGATGAAGGAAGCGCTGCGACGGCGCACGACCCTCGGCGAGGTGTCGGACGCGCTGCGCGAGGTCTTCGGCGTCTACCAGCCCGGTCGCTAGCAGCGCTTGCAGGAGCCCATCGCGCCGCTGCTGACATTGGCCGCCGCGGGGCTGGCCCTGTGGCTGGTGGCGACGGCCGCCGTTCGTGTCGCACGCCGTCCGCGGTCGCCCGATCCCGGTCCGGAGACGATGGAGCTGCGGCCCGAGCCCCCCGCCGTGGCCGGGATGCTCGCGAACGACTTCTTGGTCACGCGTGACACGCTGCCCGCGACCCTGATCGACCTGGCCGCCCGCGGTGCGGTCGAGATCGAGAGCCACGGCGACGACACCTACGTCGATGTGCGCCGCGAAATCGTCGACCTGCTACCGCATGAGGAACGGGTGCTGCACCACGTGCAGTCTCTGGCGCGGGACGGTCGGGTGCCGGCTGCTGCGCTCACCACCGGGCCTCAGGATTCCTCGAGACGATGGTGGACGCATTTCCGCAAGGACGTGGTCGGTGAGGCCCAGCGCCGTGACCTGTGCCGCCCGCTGTGGGACCGGGGGATCGTCGGCGCGCTGTGGGTCGCGCTCATCGGGATCGGGGTGGTCTTCTGGGCCAGCGTGCGCTTCGACTTCGAGAAGGTCGACGCGACGCCGTTGTTCGTCGTCACTCTCGTCGGCATGGTGGTGGCGGTGGCGTCTGCCGCCTTCATCGCCGCGTCGGACCGCCAGCGCGACACCGGTCCGGGACGCCGTGCGGCCGCCCACTGGCTGGGCTTCGGCGCCCACCACGAGGACAACGACGTCATCCCCACGCTCCCTGCCTCCTCGGTCGTGGTCAGGGGTCGGTACTTGGCGTACTGCGCGGCGCTCGGCTTGGCCACCGGCGCGGTGCGCGACCTCCCGCTCGGTGCCGAGGACGACGAGCGGGCTTGGTCGAACTACGGCGGGCGCTGGCGCCAGGTCCGGGTCAGGTACCCGCGGCTGCGACCGGGCTGGGGACGCCGGCCGTGGGTCGCCCTCGTCGCCGGCGTCATCGGGACGTTCGTCTCCTGGAACGTGTTTCGTTTGGGCGGCGGCATGCGGGCCGTGACCGACGCCAACTACGAGGACTTCGTGGCCTGGCTGCACCGGGCCGGGACGGTCGTCACCGGGCTGGGGATCCTGCTCCTCGTCTGGTTCGGCACGGAAGCGGTGCTGGCCCTGAGCGACCTCGTGTCCGGCGACCGCCGGGTGGTCGGCAGGATCGTGCGCTGTCGGGAGCGGGCCGGCTTCGAGTTCAACCCACCGAAGGACGAAGGTGGCCAGCGCCGCTACGTCGCCGTCGACACCGGCGCCGGGGACAGGATCGCCGCGTGGTCGGTGAGTCGAGCGGTGTATCCGCACTGCGTGCAGGGGCGCGAGGTCGAAGCGGTCGTGACGCGCGGCCTGCAGCACGTCCGGTCCGTTCGGCCCGCATAGACGGCCCCGCCTACGGCGTGTACCACTGCGTCCCGCCGGACATGAGCATGAGAATCGCCATGCCCCCAGCCCAAACAGCGAGAAGCATCGAGTAGGTCGTCTCCGACAGCTTGTTGGCGACCCAGATGTACGCGCCGAACGCGGGCATCACGTAGCGGGGTGTCGAGTTCAGCTGGGAGACCGCCATCGCGGTGGTCAGCACCCCGAAGGTGTAGATCCCGAGCAGGCTGCCGAGGCGCCAGCGCCAACGGAGCACGGACAGCACGAAGACGGCGACCATAGCCATCGTCAGCGCCGAGACCAGGATGTTGAAGCTGAAGAGCGGGCGGGGCAGCCAGTCCCACAGGCCGCGGATGGTGTCGCTCGTAACGAAGCCCTGGTTCCAGCCGATCTTCTGGCTCGCCCGCCACATGAGCGGGTCGCCGGTGTGCGCCCAGAGGTAGACGCTGAAGGCGATGAGCCCCAGCGGCGAGAGGGCTGGGGCGAGCAGGGGCTTCCACGTGCGCCGTTCACGCCACACCACGAACGCGGCCCACGCGCACACGAGGCACAGCACCCAGCCCGTCGCTCGCGTGGCGCTCCCCACGCCGGCAGCCAATCCGGCGATCAGCCACCGCTCGTGCATCAGGGCGAGCAGACAGGCACCCGCGCAGACGAGGAAGAGCCCCTCGGTGTACCCCATCCCCAGGATGAAGCTGCCAGGGAAGAAGGAGAACAGCGCAACGGCGCGGGTCGCGGTTTTCGCGTTCGCCACGCGTTCGGCGACGAGCCAGATGAGGATCGACGCGACAGCGCCGAGGACGACGTTGACGAGGATGCCAGCCGAGCTGTACGAGATGCCGGTCACCGCGTGCACGGCTCGGATCAGGATCGGGAAGGCAGGGAAGAACGCGAGCGTCGACTGGGCGGGATCCCCCACGCCAGGGGGGTGCGTGGTGGGGTAGCCGTTCTCGGCCAGGTTGCGATACCAGGCCGCGTCCCACGAACCATGGATGCTCAACAGCCCCTTGGCAGGGTTGATGAGTCGGGCCGCGTGGGCCGCGGCGAGGGTGAGCAGCCGGCCCGAGAGGAAGATCGCAACTGGCGTGCCGTACCGAACGACATCGCTCCGCAGCGTCCGCGGCGCGGCGCGTGTCGGGGCGTCCGGGTTCGGCGCCACTGCGTCGTCGCCGTCGGTCGGGTGCTGGGGCTCAGTCGTGATCTCGGCGATGGCGAGCACCGTAGCGAGAAAGGTCCGGGCGTCCCGAGCAGGTGCGGGCCAGAGGATGGGACCTGGGTAGCCTCAGTCGCCATGGCAGTGCGCTTCGTGATCATCGGCGGCGGGCCCGCCGGGGTGCAGGCGGCGACGCACGC
The DNA here is from genome assembly GCA_041166245.1 of Actinomycetota bacterium. GTDB lineage: Bacteria > Actinomycetota > Acidimicrobiia > Acidimicrobiales > JAFATL01 > JBEEFP01. The sequence goes on from JBEEFQ010000238.1 coordinate 4,099, forward strand.
GGCGCGCCTGGGCGCCGAGGTGACCATGGTGGAGCGCGACGTGGTCGGTGGCGCCGCCAACCTGTGGGACTGCATCCCGTCCAAGGCAATGATCGCCACGGGCGGGGTGATGTCGGTCAGCCGCCGGGCCGAGACCATGGGCCTGGCGCCCATGGAGGCGGCTCTGGACTTCGCTGCCCTGCGCTCGCGCATCGACACGATCAGCCAGGGGCTCAATCGGAGCGCGTGTCAGCTGCTCGAGAGCCAGGGCGTCCGCATCATCACTGGCACCGCGGTGATGAAGGGCCCCCACGAGGTCGTCGCCGAGACGGCCGCGGGCATGCAGGAGCTGCAAGCCGACGCCGTGCTCGTCTCCACCGGCAGCCGGCCGCGGATCCCCGACTGGTGCCACCCCGACGGCGAGCGGCTGCTCACGACGCGTCAGGCCTACCCACCGCCCGAGCTGCCTTCCCATCTCGTCGTGATCGGCTCGGGTGTGACGGGCGTGGAGTTCGTGCACATGTTCCGCTCGTTCGGATCGGACGTCACCCTGATCGTGAGCCGCCAGCAGGTGCTGCCCCAGAAGGACCCCGAGGTGGCTGCCACCCTCGAGGACGACTTCCTCCGGCGCGGCGTGAGGCTGTTCAAGGGCGCGCGCGCAATATCCATCGTGCGCTCCGGCGACGAGGTCACCGTGGAGTGCGACGACGGACGTCGGTCCGTGGGCTCGCACGCGCTCCTCGCCATCGGATCGGTGCCGAACTCCGACGGGCTCGGCCTGGCCGAGGCGGGCGTGGTTGTCGACGACGGTGGCTACGTGCCCGTCAACCAGCATTGCCAGTCCAACGTGAAGCACATCTACGCGGCCGGCGATGTGTCCGGGAAGCTGCCTCTCGCGTCGGTGGCCTTCATGCAGGGCCGCAAGGTGGCCGAGCACGTGATGGGCCTGCACACCCGCGAGCACCGCCACCTCGACTACGACAAGGCGGCCAGCGCCATCTTCACCGAGCCCGAGATCGCGGACGTGGGCCTGGCGGAGGCCGACGCGTTCGCCATCGGCCGCAAGATCCGCGTCACCAAGGTGCCGTTCGCGGCCAACGCCCGCGCCCTCATCGACGGCGACCCGCGCGGCTTCGTGAAGATCGTGAGCGACCCTGCCACCGGCGTCGTCCTGGGCGGGTCGATCGTCGGCAACTCGGCGTCCGAGCTGATCTCGGTCATCGCCCTCGCCGTGACCGCCAACCTCAAGGTCAGCGACATCGTGGAATCGCTGCTCGTCCACCCGGCGCTGGCCGAAGCGCTCGCCGACGCGGCCGAATAGTGCTCGATCTGATCCGGGCTCGACTGGCAGCGGTGGACGGCGCCGACCTCGTCCTCGTCGCCGTCGACGGCCCCGGCCGCACCAGCGGCGACGTCGCGGCCGCGCTGGAGCCCGACGCGGTGGTCCGCATGGAGGACTTCCCGCGCGACCGGCGAGAAGGGCTGGACCCTCAGGAGGCCTACGAGCTGTGCTTCGACTGGGGCCGGCTGGTGGAGGACGTGCTCGACCCCATTGCGGTGGGCGAGGCCGGCCGCTACATCGCCGGTGGTGATGTGATCGAAGTTCCGGCGCGCGGCCTGGTGGTCGTCGACGGTCCCTTTTCGACCCGGCCTCAGCTCCGGGGCTACTACGACCTGATGGTGTGGGTCGACGGTCCCACGCCGACGGGCCGGGCCGCCGAGGACTGGTACGCGGCCAACGTGGGCCCTCCCGGTGACGCGTTGGTGATCAGCGCAAGCCGCTGACCAACCGGTCGCGGAGCTCGCCCTCGCCCGCCATGTCGATGCACGTCCAGGCCATGGCGGTCGCTCCGTCCAGCGCGGCCTTGTCCGCCGTCTCGGTCGCGCAGAACGCCGCGAACTCGGGCTGGTGGTTGGACACCGGGTAGGACCCGAGCCCGAGCATGGGGTGGATGGTGGGGATGGCGAGCGAGATGTTGGCCATGTCTGTGGAGCCGGCGATCTTGGCCGCACCTCGTAGCTCGGGAAAGGTTCGGCCGAGGGTCTCGGCGTTGCGGCGGTAGAGGGCGCGCATGTCGGCGTCGTCGCGCATCTCGGAGTAGCGGGGGCTCATCTGCTCGACCTCGATCTCGCAGCCGGTGGCGACGGCGCCGGCCTGGAAGCAGCGGTGGACCTTGGGCTCCAGCTCGGCCAGCTGGGCCAGGGTGGCGGCGCGGATGTACCACTTGCTCGTTGTATGGGCGGGCACGATGTTGGGTGCCTCGCCTCCGTGGGTGACGATCCCATGGATGCGGTCGCTGGACCGAATGTGCTGGCGCAGCAGGCCCACCCCGACCTGGGCGACGGTGATGGCGTCGGCCGCGTTGATGCCGAGCTCGGGGAAGGCCGATGCGTGCGCCTCCTTGCCCGTGTACGAAACGTCGACGTGGGAAACGGCGAGACAGGGAAACGTGTCCATCTCCATCGGCGCCGGGTGCACCATCATCGCGGCCTGGACGCCGTCGAAGGCGCCCCGCTCGAGCATCAGGATCTTGCCGCCGCCGCCCTCCTCGGCCGGCGTGCCCATCACCTTGACCGTGATGCCGAGCTCATCGGCCAGTGGCGCCAGCGCGAGGCCGGCACCGACGCCCGCCGCGCAGATGACGTTGTGGCCGCACGCGTGACCGACACCGGGCAGCGCGTCGTACTCCGCGCAGATGGCGATGGTGAGCGGCCCCGACCCCGCCGTGGCGGTGAAGGCGGTGGGCAGATCGGCCACGCCCGCCTCGACGGCGAAGCCGTGGGCAGTCAGCACCTCGGCTGCCCACGTCGCCGCCTGCTCCTCCTCGAAGCACAGCTCCGGGTGGCCGTGCACTCGGTGCGAGAGCCCGATCAGCTCCTCGGCCGCCTCCGCCACCCCACCCTTGGCTGCATCCTTGGCGTCCACGACCTAAACGCTACTCCCGAGGAAATGGCGTACCGATCCGGTACGCCATTTCCTCGAGACAGAGGTCGCGCTCAGGTAGGGGGCTCCGTCGGCCGATGATGTGGTGTGGTCCAACGCGCCCGTGCGGCGGGCGAAGACTCGGTCGAGGAGGCGGGGGCTCTCGCTCGCTCGCTCCTGACCAACCTGCGGCGGGTGATCCGGGGCAAGGAGGACGCCCTTGGGCTGGCCCTCGTCGCCGTGCTGTCGGGCGGGCACCTGCTCAACGAGGACGTGCCCGGCGTCGGCAAGACGCTCCTGGCCAAGGCCCTGGCCCGCTCCATGGGCGGCGACTTCCGACGCGTCCAGGCCACGCCCGATCTCCTCCCCGCCGACCTGACCGGCATCTCGGTG
>JBEEFQ010000239.1:0-8274 GCA_041166245.1 Actinomycetota bacterium
GGGGTCGATCCGATCCGAGCGGTAGACGTTGGCGTCGATGGGGCTGGTGGCGGCCACCGCGTCGACGTCGGGGATGCGGCCGATCATCCCCGTGGCCGACGGAGGAAGGGTGGCGGCGTCGCCCTTGAACGTCTGGCCAGGGGCGACGGTGAGCAGGTTGGTGCCGAGCCGGTCGAGCTCGGCGATGAGGTCGGCCCTGCTCGACTCGGACACGCCGAGCACCGCGACCATTGCCGCGATGCCGATGGCGATGCCGAGTCCGGACAGGGCAGCGCGCAGGCGCCGGGTGCGCAGGCCCACGCCGCCGACAGAGAGCGCGTCGCGCAGCTTCATGATGTCGGCACCAGGTCGGCCACGACGCGCCCGTCGATGAGCTCGACGCGACGGGGCAGCTCGCTGGCCACGCCCATGTCATGGGTGATGACGACGATGGTGGCGCCCTCGCCGTGCAGCTCGTGCAGCAGCTCGAGCACGCCGGCGCCGCTGCGGCTGTCGAGGTTGCCGGTGGGCTCGTCGGCCAGCAGGAAGGCGGGGCGGCCCACGAGGGCACGGGCGATGGCCACCCGCTGGCGCTCGCCGCCGCTGAGCTGGTTGGGGTGGTGGTCGAGGCGGTGGCCGAGGCCCACCCGGTCGAGGGCGTCGCACGCCGCGGCCCGGCGCTCGGCCCGGCTGACACCTCTATATAGGAGTCCGGTTGCCACGTTCTCGGTGGCGGTCATGCCGTCGAGCAGGAAGAACTGCTGGAAGACGAAGCCGATGCGCTCGGCGCGGACGGCCGAGAGCCGCTTGTCGGGCAGGTCGGCCACGTCGTCGCCGGCGACGAGCACCTGGCCCGAGGTCGGGCGCTCGAGGGTGCCCATGACGTGCAGCAGGGTGGTCTTGCCCGAGCCCGAGGGCCCGAGCACGCCGACCATCTCCCCCGCGGCGACGGCGAGGTTGACGTCGTAGAGGACGTCGGTCTCGCCGTAGGTCTTGGTGACGTCGACGAGCTCGAGGACACTGCTCATGCGGGGACGCTCACCTTCTGGCCCTCGGTGATGTCGCCGGTGACCTCGACGCGGCCGTCGGCGAAGATGCCGGTCTCGACGGCGACGCGCTGGCGCGCGGTTCCTTCCACGACCTCGACCACGTAGCCGCCGCTCGGGTTGGCGAGCAGGGCGCTGACGGGGACGGTGAGCACGTTCTCGGCCTTGGCCCGGGTGACGTGCACGCCGACGGGCGCCTGGTCGAGGCCGGCGGGCCCCTCGGCCAGGGTCACGGTGATGGTGACCGTCGGCTCCCCGCCGCCGCCCGGGTTGTCGCTGTTGTCGGCGGTGGCCACCGCCCCGATCGACGCGATGGTGCCGGCCACGCGGTTGCCGTCGGGCAGCTCGACCTCGACGGCATCGTTGACCTTGACCAGGTGCTGGCGGCTGGCGCCCAGCTCGACGGTGACGGCCCGGGTGGTGGAGGTGACGGCGAGGATGTTGCCCTCGGCCCTGGCGCCAACGGTCGCGTTGCGGGCCGTGACCCGCACCGCGCCGGGGAGGTAGATGACGTCGCCGACTTCGACGCGGCCTGTCTGCTCCACGCCGCGGGCCGCCTGCCAGCGCTTGACCGCGGCGGTGGTGTCGGAGGTGTAGTGGTCGTCGACCCGGAAGGCGCCGCCGTAGCCGAGGGCGGCCAGGTTCTCCTCGAGCTGGCGCACGTCGCCGCCGTCGGCGACCGTCTCGTCCAGGTTGCGCCACATGGGGCGGGTGCCGAAGAAGAGCGGCACGCTGCGGCCGTCGACCTCGTAGAGGGTCTGGCCCCGGTCGATGACGCTGCCCTCGGTGGCGAGGGCGGTGACGGTGCCGGGGCGCTGGCCCACCACGTTGGCGGCGCCGCTGTAGCCGAGGGTGCCGTCGAGCTCGGCCGTCTCGGTGAGGGTGGCCCGCTCGACGGTTGCGGTGGCCGCCGGGGCGAGAGTCGGCGACGCTGATGACGGCTCGCCCGGGCGCAGGGCGACGGCGAGGACGCCACCGATCACCGCCAGCCCGACGGCGCCGACCGCGATCCGCCGGAAGGGAAGGAGTCCGCGGATGGACATCAGTTGCCGCCGCTGCTGCTGTTGCCCTTGGCCGGCCCGCCGCCCGTGCTGCGCCTCGGGCCCTCGATGCCGAGGTCCTTCTCGACCTGCTCGAGGTGCTGCTTGCGGCACACCGTCTCGGCCGCCTGGAAGTCGGCGTCGTCCTCGGGGGCGCGTTGGCCCGCCTTGCGCTCGATCTTGATCCCACCGCCGCCGCCGATGTCTGGGTCGGGCATTTCGATGCCCTTGGAACGCATGCAGCGGGCGAAGGCGACCATGGCGTCTTCGAGGGCCTGGCGCTTCTCGGGGTCGAGGTCCTTCATGGGGCCCTTGGGCATGTACTTCTCGCACGCCTCGTGGGCCGCGTCGAGGGTGTCCTCGTCGCCGGGTCCCCCCTCGATGGCGATGGACACGCCGCCCTTGCCGTCGGTCTCGGGGTCGGGCATGTTCACGCCGTGCTCGCGCATGCACTTGGCGAAGTCGAGCATGGCCTTGTCCTTGTCGATGGTCGTGGTGGTGGTGCTGCCGGCGGCGGGTGAGCCGCCGCCGCACGCCCCCAACGCCAGGGTGGCGGTGAGGGCCAGGATGCCGATGAGTCGTGTCATGGGGCGGTTGGTACGCCGGGGCGGCTAAAGGGGCCGTAAGCGCCGGGCTTTACGCTGGCTTTACGTTTCGGGCGCCACGGTGCGGGCGTGCGGGTGCTCGTGGTGGAGGATGAGGCGGCGCTGGCCGATGCCGTGGCCCGAGGGTTGCGGCGCGAGGCCATGGCCGTCGACGTGGCGGCCGACGGGGCGTCGGCCCTCGAGCACATACGCCTGACCCGTTACGACGTGGTCGTGCTGGATCGCGACCTGCCCGAGGTGCACGGCGACGACGTGTGCCGCTCGCTGGTGGAGCTGGCCGAGCCCCCGCCCGTGCTCATGCTCACCGCGGCGGCGTCGGTGGAGGACCGCGTCGACGGTCTGTCCATCGGCGCCGACGACTATCTGCCCAAGCCCTTCGCCTTCGAGGAGCTGGTGGCGCGCATCCGGGCCCTGGCCCGGCGGCCCCGGCGGGCGACGGGCGTGGTGCTGACGCATGGGGACCTGATCATGGACGTGACCCGGCGCTTCGTCACCCGGCGCAACCGGCCCCTGTCGCTCACCCGCAAGGAGCTGGGCGTGTTGCAGGTACTGCTGGAGGCGGACGGGGCGGTGGTGTCGGCCGAGGACCTGCTGGAGCGGGTGTGGGACGAGCACGCCGATCCGTTCACCAACACGGTGCGGGTGACGGTGATGACGCTGCGCCGCAAGCTGGGCCCGCCCCCGATGGTGGAGACCGTGCTCGGCGCCGGGTACCGGCTGTGAACCGCTTGACGGTGCGGGCCAAGCTCGCCGTCATGTACGGCGGGCTGTTCCTGTTGGCGGGTGCCGCCCTGCTCGCCGTCACCTACGGCCTGGTGCGCCATTCGCTCGAGACTCGCGAGCCCGGCGCCTCGATCGTCTTCACGTCCGGGCCGCTCGGGCCCGGCGACCCGCGCATCGCGGGCGGGGCCGGTGTGTCGAGGGTCGGAGAAGACATGGCGATGGCCAAGAAGGCAGCGGAGGACGTGGTGAAGTTCGGCGCGCCTGAGCCCATCGACCCGGTCACGGGCGAGAAGCTCGGGGCGGTGCTGGCCGAGGTCAAGGTCGACGCGACCGCTGCCACCCTGCAGCGCCTGCTCGTGCAGTCCGGCTACGCGCTGGTGGTGATGGCGGTGGCGTCGATTGGCCTCGGGTGGTGGACGGCGGGCAAGGTGCTCGAGCCCGTGCACCGCATCACGGCCCGGGCCCGGCGGGCGACGCGGGAGAACCTGCACGAGCGCATCGACCTCGACGGGCCCGACGACGAGCTCAAGGAGCTGGCCGACACCTTCGACGCCATGCTCGGCCGCCTCGACACCGCCTTCGAGAGCCAACGCCGGTTCGTGGCCGACGCGTCGCACGAGCTGCGCACCCCGCTGGCGACGATGCGCACCGAGGTCGACGTGGCCCTGGCCGACCCCGACGCGTCGACCGACGAGCTGCGCTCGACGGCTGAGCGGGTACGCGACGCGGTGGGGCGCAGCGAGCGGCTCATCGAGTCGCTGCTGGTGCTGGCCCGCTCCGACCGCGGCGTGGTCGAGCGCGAGCGTGTCGACGTGGCCCCGATGGTGCGGCGGGTGCTGGCGGCCACGCCGACCGGCGATCTGCGGGTCGACAGCGCCCTGGCGCCGTTGGTCGTCGAGGGCGACCCGGCCCTGATCGAGCGCATGGTCGCCAACCTCGTCGAGAACGCGGTGCGCCACAACGTGGCCGAGGGCGGCTGGCTGCGGGTCGAAGTGGGCGACGGCCGGCTTCGCGTGACCAACTCCGGCGAGGTGATCGAGCCGGGAGACGTGGAGCCGCTGTTCGAACCGTTCCGCCGCATCGGCATGGCCCGCACGCGTTCTGACCGAGGGGCCGGGCTCGGCCTGGCCATCGTGCGCTCCGTGGCCGTCGCCCACGGGGCCAAGGCCTCGGCCCGGGCCCGGGCCGATGGGGGCCTCGAGGTCGAGGTGGCGTTCGCACCGCCCACCTGACGAGTCGATCCCTTCCGAACTCCCCATATCGTCCCTCAGCCCGGCCCCGATCGACGCCGATACAGCCTCATGTCGGTGGGCTACGGAGACACCGCTGGCGGTTCCGCCGCGGGCGAGGGCGCACGGCTGCGGGCGATCGCAGGCGCCGAGACGACCGCTGCCGCGTGGGAGCGAGGAGCCGTAGGCGAACGACAGACGGCCGAGCTTCTAAGCCAACTTCCTGCCTCGTTCCACGTCATGCATGACCGGTCGCTCCCCGGAAGCCGGGCCAACGTCGACCACCTGGTCGTCGGTCCGCCTGGTGTGTTCATGGTCGACTCCAAGAACTTCACCTATCCAGTCACGCTGAGCAACGGCACGCTCTGGACGGGAACGCACCCGCTTACGCGCGAGCTCGAGAAGGCGTCATGGGAAGCACGATCGGCCGGAGGCGAACTTGCACTCCACCGCGGGGGCCGAACAGTGCCCATCACACCTGTCTTGTGCATTCACGGATCGGAGATCCCTGACGGCCTAGTCGTTGGAGGGGTCATCGTGGTGGGCGCGTCACGGCTGGTGCATACCCTGCTGGCGCGGCCTCGGCTCATAGCGGATGCCGCGGTGGCGGACCTTGCGGCTCTCGCTGCGTCGGCGTTGCGTGAGTGGATGCCACCGCCGGAAGAGCCGGCCCACGTGTCCTCCTCGCCTTCAACGCGGACGCCAAAGGTGGCGTCGACGAAGAGGCGAACAAGCAACAAGCGCCCGATTACGCCACCCAAGCGAAAGCAGGCTCGAACCCGGCGTTCCGGTCGATCGGAGGTCAGGCGCCTCGTGACTGCCGCCGCCGTCATCGTCTTCTCAGTGACTCTGTTGCCGGACGTCCTCCAACGGGTGATCGGTCAAGGGTCGAAGCCGACGACCGTCGTTGCGCCCCCAGCCTTGCGTCCTCCGGATTTCACCGCATCGTCCTTCGTTTGTCCTGGGAGCGGGCGAGGATGGCACGTGTTCCTTGCCTGGCCGGGCGACCAAGAGGGGCTCGCGAGTTATCAGGTCGAGGCCGCGATCCAACCCGGTGGTCCATGGAAGGGAACCCCGCCGTGGACACCCGGATCCCCGGCACGGCAGCTCGGCGAGTTCGCTCCGGCCTCCAAGGTTTTCCTGAAAGGCAAGGCGATAGGTGCTGGCGGCGAAAGTCTTGAGTCGGTGGCGATGGTCACCGCTCCAGAAGGCGCTTGCTGAAAGGCCGAACTCGCTCGAGGAGGCGCGGCGCGATACCCCGCGCACCAGGCAAACTCCTCCCGTGGATGAGGATCTCGACCGGCGGGTGCGGCTCGCGGCGTTCGATTTCCTCCGGAAGCAGTCAGAGGTCCACGGCGAGGTTCTCCCGCGCCAGCTACTGCAGCAAGGCTTTGCGTACGGAGATGTGCGAGTGCCGCTCGTCGGACCGCAGGGCATCTTCAAGCCGGCGGTACTGCGCTCAGGTATCCCGCTCTCCATCACAACAGTCCCGCTTGTGGCTGGCAGGGACCGACCGTATGAGGATGAGGTCGGACCAGACGGCTTGCTGCGCTACCGGTACCGGGGCGTCGACCCGCGCCATCACGAGAACGAAGGACTGCGGCGGGCGATGACGACCAACACGCCGCTCGTGTACTTCCACGGGATCGAGCCTGGGAAGTACCTCCCGCAATGGCCGGCCTTCATCGTGGGGGACAACCCTGGCGCCTTGACCTTCACCGTCGCGATGGATGAGCCCCAGGCGCTCCGTGGTGATCTCACCTCCGACGTCGTTGAGGACGTTCGCAGGATGTACGTGACACGCTTGGCACGCCATCGGCTCCACCAGGTCGCGTTCCGCGAGCGGGTGCTGCGCGCATATCGGGAAAGCTGCGCGATGTGTCGGCTGCGGCACCGCCCGCTCCTCGACGCTGCGCACATCCTTCCTGACGGTCATCCCCGGGGCGAGCCCGTTGTCTCGAACGGGTTGGCGCTCTGCAAACTGCACCACAGCGCGTTCGACGCGAACATCGTCGGGGTCCGACCTGACCATGTCATCGAGGTTCGCCACGACATTCTCGGCGAAGTCGATGGCCCCATGCTCAAGCACGGCTTGCAGAGCTTGCATGGCGGTCGATTGGCGATCGTGCCGAGGGCCAAGGCCCAGCAGCCGAGCGCGGAGTCACTCGCGGAGCGATACCAGGCGTTTCGCGACGCTGGATAGGTCGTGCGGGTTTGCGTGGCTCCATCGACACGCAGGATCGCCTGCGCCTGATTTCACTGTCACACCCCCCTGGGATCATTGGGGCCATGACCGCTGCACTGCACCCCTGGTACGCCCACGAACATCCCGACCGGCCGCTGACCCAGGGCGCCTTCCTGTGTTGCTGCCTGCTCTGCGCGGCTTCGCTCGAACGGGCCGGACAGGAGGACGCGCACCGCCCGATCGTCTTCCACACCGGATGGGGCACGCGCACGTGGATGGCGAACTCGGTCGCCTCGCACCGGGCCGAGGAGGGCTTTCACGACATGCTCAGCATCTTCGACTGGGCCCCCGGGAACTGGATACGTGCGATCACGGTGGGGCCCCGTCGGGGCCGGGGGGCTCGGGGCTGGGAGCCCGATGGGCCCTATCCGTTGCCGCTCGACCGCTGGCCGGTGTGCCGTCACTGCGGGCCACTGTCGACCGCCACCTTCGCGACGATCATCGACTTCGGCGCCAAGCCCCGCCGCCCGTCGGCCAAAGCGCGCGCGGCCGCAGAGGCGAGCCGGCTGGCACGGGCGGCACTGGTCGAGCGGGTCGAGGCGGTGTCCGCCCAACAGCGCGAGATCGAGCGCCAGGCCCGGCGCGAGCAGTGGCGGCCGGTGGCCGTGCCCGACCACCTGCCGGACGACGCCGAGGACTGGTGATTCTCGCATGCCACGATTGTGGGATACGAGTAGCATGTTGGTATGAGCGGACGTGAGCGATTGTCGGCGACCGTCGAGGGGGCGCTGCTCGAGGCGGGCCGAGCGGCAGTGGCCGAGGGCCGGGCCGAGAGTCTGAGCGCGTGGGTCAACGACGCCCTCCGTCGCCAGGCCGAGCACGATCGCCGCATGGATGCGCTCGACGAGTTCCTCGCCGCCTACGAGGCCGAGCATGGTGAGATCACCGAGGCCGAGATGCGGGATGCGACCCGCCGCACGCGGGCTCGGGCCGAGGTCATCAGGACCTCGGGCCGTGCGCCGGCCCGCCCGCGGAAGCGCGCTCGGGCATGACCGTCATCCTCGATGCCGGTGCGCTTCTCGCCGTCGAGCGGGGTGACCGGGACATGGTCGCGGTGCTCAAGCGTGAACGGCTGGAGGACCGGGCGCCGCTGACCCACGGTGGCGTCATCGGTCAGGTGTGGCGGGGTGGGAGCGGGCGGCAGGCTGGCCTGGCCCGACTCCTCCCCGGGGTCGACGTCCGGCCCCTCGACGACGAGATGGGTCGTCGAGCGGGCATGCTGCTCGGCGCAGCTCGCGGCGGCGATGTGATCGACGCGGCCATCGTCGTGCTGAGCGACGACGGCGACGAGATCTTCACCTCTGACACCGGTGATCTCGGGGAGTTGGCCCGCGCCGCCGGCCGGCACGTCGAGCTCATCGCCATCTGAGGCCCGCGGCGCGAGGCGCTACTCCTGAGGCAGGGTCT
>JBEEFQ010000240.1:0-7172 GCA_041166245.1 Actinomycetota bacterium
GCGCCCGCGACCAGTCTATCTCTGGGGCCAGCTCCTCGATGAACGCTGCTTCCTGGTTGGCGAACATGTCGCCCTCTCCCCTCATGGTTTGGACCGGTCGTCTACCGACGATCGGGCAACAAAAAAGCCGCCGGGGTTTCCCGGCGGCCTTGGGGCCCTTCTGGAGATCCTGGCTGGTCTAGCCAGCGGTGTCTCCTGGGTCCTTCGGCCGCCTGGTGGTGCCGTCGTTCTTGCGGAACTTCCACGACGTCCCCGCAGCGTTGGCGATCGGCGTCACGGCATGGAGCTGCACGGAGCCGCGCGCGGCTGCCAGGGACATGCCCATGGCGGTGATCGTGCGCGTCGTGCTTGCCATCGTGTTCGCTTCCTCCGTTCGCTGACTCATGTGCTTGCTCGGTCGCCGGCAGACGCCGGTTTCGTTATCGCATCATGCCAGGGGCGTGCCGTCAATTGATTTTCTGCGCACTTCGGACACCTCTGTCAGCAGGGCGGGCGAGTTGGCGGCGAGCACGGTGCGCCGGTCGCTGTGGCCGAGGGCGACGAGGTCCCGGCCACCGAGGTCGGCCACGCTCGCACCCGCCTCCTGGCAGATGAGGACGCCGCCCAGGTAGTCCCACGGGCCGTGGGCGTCGTCGCTGCAGTCGATGTAGGCGTCGAGCGTGCCTGCGGCGACGGCGCACAGGTCGAGGGCCGCGGCCCCGAGAGCCCGGAACTGGCGCCACCCCAGATGCGTGGCCGGGTAGCCCGAGAGGCCGACGATGGCGTCGCCCAGGCGCTCACAGCCGCTGGGGGCGATGGGCACCCCGTCGAGGCGGGCACCGCCGCCCCTCGTGGCCTCGAAGCGCACGCCATTCGCTTGATCGGCCACGACGGCCGCGAGCGGCCCGTCGCCGTCGACCGCGCACAGGCTGGTGGCGAACCAGGGGATGCCCCGATCGGCGTTGGTGGACCCGTCGACAGGGTCGACCACGACGGTGATGGGCCGGTCGGCGTGGTGGCGGCCCGACTCCTCGCTGAGCACCCCGAGGTTGGCTCGCTCGAGCACGGCCAGCACGGCCGCATCGGCGGCCAGATCACTGCGGTACTGGCCCGCCCGCGTCCCGGCCAGGCTCCAGTCGTCGAGCCCCCCGAGCGCGTCCCGCACCGCGTCACACGCCGCATGCAGCACGTCGATGAGAGCGTCGGTCACTGAGGCAAGGTATTCCGCCCGCGCCCCCCTAGCCTGGTCCCGTGGCTGTTATTGACGTTGCGGGGTACGTCGCTGAGATCAAGGAACACGCCGTCGACCACGGGTTCCACGTGCACGACGAGCGGCACTTCGTCGAGACCTACTCGCTGCGGCAGCTGTGGGAGGTGGACCTGCACCCCGAGGAGGGATGCCGCGAGCCCCTCGACCTGCACCTCGCGCTCGAGGTGGACCCGCGGGTGCTGCTCGCGTTCGAGGACATCGTGCTCGAGCTGCCCGAGGACGCCGACCCGCCGGACGATTTCCAGTTCCCTCTCGTGTTCACGTGGGCCCTGCCCCCGCTCAAGGAGCCGCCCGACCTCCTGCGCCTCACCATCGACCTCGCCGGCGTGGGCGGCATCGAGCTGCCGCTCGAGGTGTCGGCCAGCGATTCCTTTCCCAACGCCACCGAGGCAGCCGAGCGCCGCCTCACGGTCGTCGCGCGCCAACAGGTGTCACTGGCACGCGTCCTCGCCGGCGAGGAGATGCTCTGCGAGGTGCTCGACCGCTGCCTCGCCGTCAGCCGCCTCCTGCTCGAGCGCGCCCCCGACTGGGGCGCCGAGCGCGAGTGAGCTGTGTGTCAGCCCCTGCGGAGCAGGGGACTGACACGCTCCCGGTGGGCGCGGCAGGGATCGAACCTGCGACCGAGGGATTATGAGTCCCCTGCTCTGACCACTGAGCTACGCGCCCCAGCGTCCAGTATCCATCGACCGCCGCGAAACGGCGGGTAACTTGCCGGCGTGGCGAAATGGCTCACGACTGAGGCGGCGACCGCGCTGACCGCGGCCGAGCTCGAGGCCCGGCTGCGGCGGCAGGCCGTCGGCACGCCCCACCTCTTGCTCGGGCTGCTGGCCGACGATCGCGGCCGTCCGGCCGCCATCCTCAACAGTCTCGGGTACTCGCTCCGCCAGGTGCGCTACGAGGCGGCCCACAAGCTCGGCACCGTCGCGGGCAGGCCCGCCCGACGGCGCCCCGGGCGCTCGGCGAGGCTCATCGAGATCCTCGACCGCGCCATGCAGGACGCGCGTGCCGATGGCCGCTCGCTCGTCGAGCCGGAAGACCTGCTGCTCGCCTTGGTGGCCGAGCCCGAGGGCAAGGCGGCGGCGATCCTCGAGAGGCTGCGGCCGCCGGAGCAGGGCGACCCCGGCATGGTGCCTGCCGCCTTCTGAGCCGAGCTCCGGGGGAGAGACTCGAACTCTCAACCCTCTGATTAACAGTCAGATGCTCTGCCGATTGAGCTACCCCGGAATTGGCGTCGCACAGTAGCAGCGCGCCCCTTCGGCAATGACCAGGTGCTGGTGCACGGGAACGCGAAACGGGGTATGACACCCGCCATGAGATTTCGCATCGGACTTCTGCTCGGCTTCGGACTCGGGTACTACCTCGGCACCATGGCCGGCCGGCAGCGCTACGAGCAGATCAACCGCATGATCCGCAAGGCCAAGGGGTCGGACGCCTACGAGGTGGCCACCGACAAGGCCAAGGCCGTCGTCGACCTCGGCGTGGAACGGGCCAAGGACGTGGTGGAGGACAAGTTCGGCCACCACAACGGCGAGCCGTCGCCCGCCGGTCCTTACACGTCGTCCAAGTAGTCCCGCAGCCGACGCGAGCGGATCGGGTGGCGCAGCTTCGCCAGCGTCTTCGACTCGATCTGCCTGATGCGCTCGCGGGTGACGCCGAACTCCTTGCCGACCTCTTCGAGCGTGCGCATCTGCCCGTCGTCGAGGCCGAACCGCAGCCGTACGACCTTCTGCTCGCGGTCTGACAGCTCGCCCAACGCCTGCTTGACCGCCTCGTTGAGCATGGCGCGCGCCGCCGCATCGGCAGGCACGACCGCACCCTGGTCCTCGATGACATCGGACAGGGAGAAGTCCTCCTCGTCGCCAATGGGCTGTTCGAGGGAGACGGTGTCCTGGTTGATGCGCAGGATCTCGCGCACACGGGCCGGTGCCATGTCGACTCGCAGGGCGAGCTCTTCGATGGTGGGCTCGCGGCCCAGCTCCTGCAGCGTCTGGCGCTGCACCCGCACGACCTTGTTGATCGTCTCCACCATGTGCACGGGGATGCGGATGGTGCGGGCCTGATCGGCGATGGCACGCGTGATGGCCTGGCGGATCCACCACGTGGCGTAGGTCGAGAACTTGAAGCCCTTGGTGTAGTCGAACTTCTCGACCGCACGCATGAGCCCGAGGTTGCCCTCCTGGATGAGATCGAGGAAGGCGAGGCCGCGGTTGCGGTAGCGCTTGGCGATCGACACGACGAGGCGCAAGTTGGCCTCGATGAGCAGGCTCTTGGCCGCCAGCCCGTCGGTGACGACACGCTCCTCGGTGAACAAGGTCTGGGGCGGGATGTCGGAGCACGAGCCGTACTCGTCCTCGAGCTCGATGATGCGCGCCGCCGCGGCCAGACCGGCCTCGATGCGGCGGGCGAGCGACACCTCCTGCTCGGCGGTGAGAAGCGGGACCTTCCCGATCTCCTTGAGGTACATGCGCACTGGGTCGGCGCCCGGTCCGCCCGTCTGCGCCGCCTCTTCGAGCGCTTCGAGCGCAGCCGGCCTGGCCCGGGGCGGCCGCGGTGCGCGCGCCGCGGGTTCGGCGGGAGGGGGCACGACCGCGACCTCGGCCGTCGGCAGCTCGATCTCGTCGTCGTCGGCCGCGACCTCGTCCTCGATGTAGGTGATGCCCTCGGCGCGGACCCGCAGCACGACCGCGTCGATCAGCTCGGGGCTCAATTCGACGGCCTCCAGGACGAGCATCAAGTCGTCGGGCGTCAACGAGCCGCGCTGCCGACCGGCTTCGAGCAATCGCTCGAAATCGTCAGCTGGCACACCGGGCGGTGTGGAGAGCGTAGGGACGCCCTCGGTCATGAAACCTCCTCCGCGCGTTCAGTGAGCCAGGCTACCAATCGGTTCGCCGCGTCGAGTCTCGTAGCCGGTTGGTCCAGATCCTCCACGAGGCGCTTGGCCCACCCGATCACGGGTGACAGCGCCACGAAGCGCTCCTCCGATACGTGCGACTCGGCGTCGAGCTCGGCAATGGCACGCCGCGCCGCCTCGCGCACGAGCCTGGCGACCACGTCGTCGGTCTCGGCTTCTGGCTCCTCCACCGCCAGGCGCTGCAACAGGTCGGCCGCACCAGGATCCGCGTTGGCGATGGCGTCATGCAGCCGCTCCGCGCTCGCCAGAGCACGGAACGCGGCCACGTGCAGCTCGTCGACGAACAGCAGCTCGTCGAGGCGGTCGGCCACCTCCTCGGGGCGGTGCACCGCGAGCTTGAGCGCCTCCACCTCGGGGCCCCGGTCGCTGCGCGTCGGCTCCCGTCGTGGTGCCCCCTGCGCGCGTTGTGGTGATGCCGTGCCGATGATCGACCGCAGCCGATCGGGGTCCACGCGGCAGCGGCTGGCCACCTCCATCAGGTACTGGTCGCGTACCAGGTCGTTGGGGTGCTCGCTGATCTGCACCATGGCCGCCTGGGCGGCGCGGGCCCTGCCCTCCACCGTGCGCAGGTCGGCACCGTCGAGCGCCCGCTCGAGGCGGAAGGCGAGGAAGGGCTGGGCCTTGTCGACCGCGGCGCGCAGCCCGTCGGGGTCTCTCTTGGCCATGTCCCCGGGATCCGCGCCTGGCGGCATGACCGCGACAGCGATGTCGATCTCGAACTTCTGCTCCCATGCGTAGAAGCGCTCGGCGGCGGCCTGGCCGGCGGCGTCGGCGTCGTAGGCGAGGACGACCCGGCGGGCGAAGTTCTTGAGCAGGTTGAAGTGCTCATCGGCGAGGGCGGTGCCGCACGTGGCGACCGCTCGCGGCCGGCCGACCTGGAAGAACCCGATCACGTCGGTGTAGCCCTCGCAGACGATGACCTCGCCCGTCTCCACCACGTCGGTCTTGGCCCAGTTGAGACCGTAGAGCGTGCGCCGCTTCGAGTAGACGGCGTTCTCCTGGCTGTTCTTGTACTTGGGTCCTTCGCCGGAGAGGATGCGGCCGCCGAAGGCCACGGGCTTGCCGCCGGCGTCGAAGATCGGGAACATCACCCGGGCCCGGAACGAGTCCTGCTGCTTGCGCACCTTGTTGACGAAGCCGAGCCCTGCGTCGCTGATGACGTCGTCGGGCAGCTTGAGGGACTTGCACAGGGCGTCCCAGTCGTCCGGCGCCCATCCGATGCGGAAGGCGCGCACGACCTCGCCGTCGTACCCGCGCGACCGCAGGTACTGCCGGGCCGGCCCCGCGTCGGGCGACGTCAGCAGGCGCTGGTGGTAGAAGTCGACCGCGGCCTCGATGGCCTCGGTGAGGCGGCTGCGGCGCTGACGGTCCTGGCCGATGGCCGCGTCGTCGTAGCGCAGCTGGATGCCAGCCCGCGCCGCCAGTCGCTCGACGGCGTCCGGGAAGTCCAGGTGCTCGATCTCGCGCACGAAGGTGATGACATCGCCCTTGGCCTGGCAACCGAAGCAGTAGAAGAGCTTCTCCTCGGCGTTGACGCTGAACGACGGCGTCTTCTCGGCGTGGAACGGGCACAGGCCCGTCCAGCGTTGGCCGACCTTCTTGAGGGCGATGTGGTCGGAGGCGACGGCGACGAAGTCGGTGGCCTCCCTGACCTTGTCGATGTCCTCGGCGACGATGCCCACTGCCCTGGCAAGGTACCGGCTGGCTGCGACAAGGGTGAGGGCCTGACTAGGCCGATCTGACCATTTCCGGAACGTGCCTGTTTCTGCAGTTCGGCCGAGGCGAGACTGCGGCGGTCGGCGGAACCGGGGGGCATTGTGGCGCGGCTACGGATCTTCGTTGTGCTCTCGATGGTCGCACTGGCGGCCTTGGGCGGCGCGACCGCGGGTCCGGCGGCCGGGCTCCCTGATCAGGCGTCGCCCACCGGTGAGGAGCACGCTCACTCGCACGGTCCCGACGGCGTCGACCTCGATGGTCGGGGACGGGGCAAGCCGGGCGTCGTCGCCGCGCCGCCGTACGCCGTCGACGCCCACGCACCGTGGAGCTCGGGGCAGTGGACGGGCGGAACCCAGACGAGCGACGTGGCCGATGCCAATGCCCTCCCGCAGTTCCACGCCATCTACATGTACCCGTCCAACGGCACGAGCCGTTTCTCTCAGTTCGCGGCCATGATCCAGGCCGACGCCCGCCAGGCGTCGGACCGGCTCAACGCCCTCGGGAAGGCCGTGCGCTGGGACACACGCAACGGGGGCACGCTCATCGACATCACCGTGGTGAGGAGCAGCAACACCGCCAAGCGGCTCGGGAGCGCGAGCCAGTTCACCCTGGTCAAGAACGAGATCGCGTCCAGGGGCCTCAACAAGACCAACAAGAAGTACATCGTGTGGCTCGACGCTGCGTCGCAGTACTGCGGACAGGGTGAGCTGTACCAGGACACCCGCCGGACCGCGGCCAACAACAACGAGTTGAAGACGACCGCCATCGTCTACCGGCCGTACCCCACGAATGACCCCGCAACCGGGGGCTTCTGTCGAGGCCGCACCGCCATGCACGAGATGGGCCACAACCTGGGCGCGGTCCAGGGGGTGGCTCCGCACGCCTTCGACGGCGCCCACTGCAACGACAGCGCCGAGGACGTCATGTGCTACACGTCGGCCACGTCGTTCGACTCCGGTGGCGCCGCCTTCGACTTCGGCAACGACGACTACTGGGACCCGTCGGCGAGCAAGCTCGGTTGGTGGACGGTCAACCTCAGCAAGTACCTGTGTCCGAGTCCCACGACCTGCGCATCTCCGGCCAACCCGGCCTACTGACTTACTGCAGGTAGCGGTCGAAGAACTCGAGGATGATCTCGAGCCGTTGCACCCGATGCTTGGGTGCGCCTGACCGGGACAGCTCGTGACCCTCGCCCGGGAACAGCACCATCTCCACGTCGCGCTCCAGCATGCGCAGTGAGACGAACAGGGCCTCGGCCTGGGCCACGGGACAGCGCAGGTCGTTCTCGGAGTGGAG
>JBEEFQ010000241.1:0-13667 GCA_041166245.1 Actinomycetota bacterium
CGGAGTTCGGCAGGTTCTTCTGGTCCGTGTAGAGGGGCTTGATCAGCTTGGTGACGCCGCTGGCCACGAAGATGTCGCCGTCGGCGAGAGTGAGGGCGCTCGGGTACCAGCGCCCCCAGTTCATGGACCCCGCCTTCACCCACGAACTGGTGGCGGGGTTGAACGTCCGGCTGGCCTTCAGGCCTTCGAGCTCGATGACGCCGTAGCCCGGCTCGGGCGTGAGACGGGGGTCTTGGTAGTAGTCCGTGCCACCCATCACCATGAGCCGCCCGTCCGGCAGGTGCACGTGGGTGGTGCAGAACATGTCGCCGTCGTTCTTCGCCGCATCCGCGGGCGCGCCGACATCGCTCTCGGTGTTGCCGTCGGGGTTGGCGCCACCCTGCAGCGGCTCGCTCTTGTCCCACGTGCTCTTTGCCGGGTCGCTCTCGTTGAGGGTGAGCACACGGGTCTGGTCGTCGAGGGTGAGGTCGGCGCCCTCGAGGACGGCATTCAGCGGGATGCTCTCGGTGCCTTCGAGCGCGTTCCAGTAGAGGACCTTGCCGTTGGGCAGGACGTTGACGGACGCGGCCGTAGGAAGGCACGTCGTGCCGTCACCGCAGCCGGCAGTGTCCTCGCTCTCAGGGTTGCCGTCCTCACGGAACGCCTTCCCGAAGCTCCCGACCTGCGACGGGTCGGGATCCGCCGCCCTCGCCGGGCCGAGCAGGCTCACCGTCCCCAGGACCATCGCCACCGCGGTCGCTGTCGCCAGGATCCTGCGCATGAGACTCACCTCTCCCCGGGCCCCCCGATCGGCACCCGAGAACCCGCACATTCATACCCTCTAACTGACATACTCCGCCACTGTGAGTGAATGCCAGATATGCACCAGGGAGACCGCGCCCACCGAGCCTCCCGGCGGCTGGGTGCTGCGGACCGACCTGTGGTCGGCGTGCGTGGCCGAGGGCTACGCCGCCCCGGGATGGCTGTTCCTCCAGACGCGGCGCCATGTCGAGGGGCCCATGGCGATGAACAGCGAGGAGGCGGGCGAGCTCGGCCTCGACGTGGCTCATCTGAGCGGTGCCATCAAGGCCGTCACCGGGGCCGAGAAGATCTACGTGCTCGCGTACGGAGAGCGCTTCCCGCACTTCCACATGGTGCTGCTCCCGCGCATGCCCTACGCCCCGCCCGAGCTGACAGGCCCGGGCCTGTTCACAAAGGTCGACGAGCTGGCCGATGGCGACGAAGCGGCCCGCATCGCGACCGCCGTGCGTGAAGCCCTGAAGGACTCGAACGAGCCCTGACGGCAGGCGGGTACCGTTGGTCACGGTGGACGCTCCGGGGGTATCGGCTCCGCTGCTCGCTTGCGAGCTGACGGCGGGAGATCAGCGGGACGCGGCGCGCGAGCGACTTGCGTTCCTCCTTCAGGCCAGCGACGTGATCAACGCGTCTCTCGAGATCAACGAGACGCTCGGCCACGTCGCCCAGCTGCTCGTCCCCCGACTGGCCGACTGGTGCTCGATCCACCTCATCGGCGAGGACGGCCAGCTGCACCGCGCCGGCGTGCATCACCGCGACCCGGCCAAGGTGGCGCTGGCCGAGGAGCTCATGAGCCGCCAGCGGGTCAACGTCGCCGGCGACCACCCCATCGGCGAAGCCATCCGCACCGGTCGCCCGCAGATGGTGGCCGAGATCCCGCGCGATTTCATCCTGCACACCGCCCACGACGAGCGCGACGTCGAGCTCTACGACGCACTGGGCGCCTCGTCGGCCCTCGTCGCGCCGATGGTGGTGCGGGGCCGAACCCTCGGTGTTCTCGCCCTGTCACTCGGTGGCGCGGAACGGCAGTATGCCCCTGACGATCTCGTGTTCATCGAGCTGCTGGCCCGCCGCTGCGCGGTCGCCGTCGACAACGCCAGGCTCCACGAGCAGGTGCAGGACGCGTTGCGCCGCACGGACGAGTCGGCGGCGCTGGTGGACGCCATCTTCCGCGCTGCTCCCGCGGGCTTGGGTTTCGTGGACCGCGACATGCGATTCGCGCGCGTCAACGACACCCTGGCTGCCATCCACGGCGTAGCGCCCGACGATCACCGCGGCCGGCTGATCCGCGAGCTCCTCCCCGATCTCGCCCCTCTGCTCGAGCCCGCATGCGAGAAGGTCCTCGCGACGGGCGACCCCGTGATCAACATCGAGCTGCGGGGCGAGGTCGCCGCCGATCCGGGTGTGACCCGCGACTGGCTGGCCAGCTTCTACGCCGTGCCCGCCAGCGCAGACGAGGCCGCGGGAGTCGGGATCATCGTGCAGGACATCACCGACGAGCGCCGGGCACGGGAGGAAGTGCGCCAGCGGGCGCGTCAGCAGGCGGCGGTGGCCGAGCTCGGCGAGCGGGCGTTGCGCGACCCCGACATCACCGGCCTCATGCAGGACGCGTGCAACGTCGTCGCCGACACCCTCAGCGTCGACCTGGCCGCGGTGCTCGAGCTCGACGACGCCGAGGGCGTGCTCCGTGCACGAGCGGTGTGCGGCTGGCCCGAGCGCTACCTCGGCCGAACGGTTGCCGCGACTGACGAGACGCTGGCGGGCGCCACCCTGCGCCACAACCGGCCCGTCATCACGACCGACGTGGCCAACGACACCCGCTTCGTCGTCACCGACCCGGTGCGCGAGCAGCAGATCGCCAGCATGATCAGCGTGCCCATCCGCGGCACCGAGGCGGGCGTGGGCGTGCTCAACGCGGGGATCCGCACCCCCCGCGCATGGTCGGCCCACGACGTCGACTTCCTGCAGGCAGTGGCCAACGTCGTCGGCGCCGGAATGGCGCGTGTCGGCGCCGAGGACGAGCTCCGGGACGAGCGCCAGCGACTCGGCCTGGCCATCGAGGCGGGCCGCATGGGCATCTGGCACTGGGACCTCGCAAGCGGACGCGTCGGGTGGTCCGAGACGATGGAGGCCATCGTCGGACTGGCGCCCGGCACTTTCGACGGGTCCTACGAGACCTACCAGGGCTTCCTGCACCCCGACGATCAGCCCGCCATCGAGGCGTCGGTCCAACGGGCGGTGGAGGACGGCACCCCCCACCACGTGCTGCACCGATTCATCCACTCGGACGGATCGGTGCGGTGGATGGAGGGCACCGGGCGGGTGACACGCGACGCCGAAGGCCGCCCGCTCGCCATGATCGGTGTGGCGACGGACGTCACCGAGCGCGAAGCGGCGGCGGCCGAACGCACCCGCCTCCTCGAGGCCGAACAGGTGGCCAGGGCGACGGCGGAGGAGGCCCAGGACCGGCTGGCCTTCCTCGCCGAAGCCAGCGCAGTGCTGGCCGAGTCACTCGACTACCGCAGTGTGCTGGCGCGGGTCGCGCGCCTCGCCGTCCCCCGCCTCGGCGACTGGTGCAGCGTGGAAGTGCCCGAGGAGGAGAGCGACGACAAGCCCTTCGTCGTCGCCCACGCCGACCCCGCCAAGGTGGAGATGGCCCACGAGCTCCGCCGGCGCTATCCCCCGCTGCCAGACGCGGCGACGGGCCTGGCCGAGGTCATGCGCACCGGCAGGTCGCAGCTCATGGAACGCATCGACGACAGCCTCATCGTTGCGACCGCCCTCGACGAGGAACACCTGAGCATGCTCCGTGCCCTCGAGATGCGATCGGCGATGCTGGTGCCCCTCGTCGCGCGGGGCCGCACCATCGGTGGGCTCACCCTCGTCTCCAGCGATCCCGACCGGCTCTACGACGAAGCCGACCTCGCCCTCGCCGAGGAGCTGGCACGGCGGGCCGCCCTCGCCATCGACAACGCCCGGGTGTACCGCGAGCGCAGCCACGTCGCCCGCACCCTGCAGCAGACGCTGCTGCCCCCACGGCTGCCCACCATCCCCGGGCTGCAGATCGCCGCTCGCTACCGCTTCGCGGCCGAGGGCGTCGAGATCGGCGGGGACTTCTACGACCTGTTCGAGACGGCGGATGGTGCGTGGGCCATCGTCATCGGCGACGCGTGCGGGAAGGGACCGGAGGCGGCGGCCCTCACCGGCCTGGCCCGCCACTCACTCCGCGCCGCCGCTGTTCGCGAGCAGAGCCCGGCCCGCGTGCTGCGGCTCCTGAACGAGACCATCCTCGACCAGGTCGCCGACAACCGGTTCCTCACCATCGCCTACACCCGCCTCGCCCTGCGCGACGGCGTGGCCCGTCTGACGGTCGCGTGCGGCGGCCACCCCGCGCCGGTGATCGTGCGGGCCGCGGGCGGCGTCGAACAGGTGCGAGCCGGGGGCACGATCGTCGGCAGCCTTCCTGACGCCGAGTTCACCGAGGAAGACGCTGTGCTCCGAGGAGGCGACGCCATCGTCCTCTACACCGACGGCGTGATCGAGGCCCGCCGTGAGCAGGAGATCTTCGGCGAGGCGCGCCTCCTCCAACTGCTGGCGGGCTGCACCGGACAGGATGCTCGGGCCATCGCCAACACGGTGCGGCAGGCAGTCGGCGACTTCATTCCCGGGCTCCCCCGCGACGACATGGCGATCCTCGTCATCCGCGTGTTGCCCGCCGCGCTGTCGTAGCGGGCGAGCCTCGACCACGGCGGCGGACGGTCACGCCGGACTCGCGCGCGCAGGATCTCGCTCCAGAAAGCTCCACAGAGTATTGAGACAAGATCCTTGCTCGGCATTCGGAACCGGTGCTAAAACCCCAAACCGTGCGAGAACGGCTGGCGAACGGCACCTTGGTCCTCGAGGTGCGGCGCCTCATCGAGACGGTCGCCATCGGGCGACTCGGCTGGATCAGGGCAAATGCCAGGACCGCCTCGGTCGTCGGGCGTCAGGACGCGGTCACGCTGTCCGCGCTCACGGGGGTCGCGGTCGGCACGGTCAAGGGCTTCCTCGAGCAGCGCGACACCTCGATCACCAACGTGATGCTCATCGCCGTGGCGCTGGGCCTGGGGCTGGGCGACCTCGAGCGACCGGCCGAGGAGCTGGCGGTGCTCCTGGCGCAGCGGCACGTTTCCGAACCCGGTCACGCAGCTCTCCCCGATTGATCTTGACGAGCGCTGTGGTTGGGGAACGAGACGAGGATCCTGATGGTCACGACACGGTCGCCGGCACGGCCGAATCGCTCCTGACCTTCGAGAACGCGGCCCTGCCCCTGAGCGTGGTCCGCCCTGCTGGGGTCATCGTCATGGCCAACCGGGCCATGCGGGCGCTGCTCCGCTCCCGGTTCGATGACCTCGTCGGCAAGTCCATGTACGACGTGATCATCGGTGACCCGGCCCGGTTCGCTCGGGTCTGGGAGGAAAGGTTCCCTCCCGATAAACGCGTCACTCCCGAGCAGCGGATGCGACTGCGCTGCGGCGACGGCTCGGTGATCACGGTCCGTGCATCGAGCGTGCTTGTGACCGACAGCCAGGGAGCGGTGCGCTATATCGTTGCCCGTGCAGTCGAGGAACGATGACCCCTGGGCCTCATCAGTCCTTATATCCCAATTTGAACAGAATCTTGTTGCAGGATAGTTGTTAGAATTCTTCCGGGCCTGCTAGAACTGGACCCGTGGAAGAACAACTTGCCGATGGGACGCTCGTCGTCGAGGTGCGCCGGCTCATCGAGACGGCCGCGGTCGAACGCCTGGGCTGGATCCGAGCCAACGCCAGGAAGGCGATGGCCGCGAGCCGCCAGGATGCGGTGACCATCTCAGCCCTCACCGGCATCGCCGTCGGCACCGTCAAGGGCTTCCTCGAGCAGCGCGACACGTCGATCAAGAACGTGGTGCTCATCGCAGTGGCCCTGGGCCTGACCTTGGCCGACCTCGAGCGGGCCCCCGACGAGTTCGCGGCCCTGCTGCGGCAACGGCGCTCGCCGGAGGGCAAGCCCGCCGGACTCTCCGACTGATCCTCACTTTCCCGACTGGTGAGCGAATTGGACGGCGCGGACCGCCACGGTTCCGCGGACGCGGAGACGGTCGCGGGAACGGCAGCATCGCTCCTGACGTTTGAGAACGCCCCCCTGCCTCTCGGCGTCATCCTGCCCGTGGGACGGATCCTCATGGCCAACCGGGCCATGCGCTCGCTGCTGGACTACCCGCTCGGCGCGCTCGCCGGCTTGTCCCTGCACGACGTCGTCGTAGCCGACCCCGACGACCTGTCGCGCGCATGGGAAGACCGCGTGAAGAACGGCGAGCGTGTCACCCCAGAGCTGCGCATGCACTTGCGCGCCGCGAATGGGTCGGTCATCGCGGTCCGAGCCGCCAGCGTGCTCGTCACCGACCTCAACGGAGCAGTGCGCTACGTCGTCGGCCGGGCCACCCCCGTGCGCGCCTAGTACCGAGCTCACCGCCTCAGATGGGCTGCACGCGGCCGATCACCCACCGGGCGACCCCATCCCTGCCGGTGACGACGACGGCCGCGCTGCGGGCCGCGATCGACGTCCCGTCCCGCCGGCGCAACTCCATGGCGCGCTCCGCCGCGCCCCCTGCCACAAGCAGGTCGCTCCAGAATGCCGCGGCCGTGGGATCAGCGAAGAGCTCAGCGACCCGTTGCCCGATGAGATCCCCGCCCTGGTAGCCGAGCAGCTCCCTGAGGGCCCGGTTGGCCAACGCAACTCGGCCGTCGGGCACGGCGACGAAGAGCGGCAATGGTGCATCCTCGACGAAGAGGATCCCCTCGGCCGCGGACGCAATGTCGTGAGGTCGCAACTCGTCAGTGCCGTCCGCACCGAGGCACCTGCCGTCAGACTCCCTCATAGCGCCACGGTCGCACCTCGCCCGTCCACCGTCTCGGGGGCCAGCGCCCATTTCGGCGCCGGGCCAGCGCCACCCCGACCCCCCCGGCTACCTGCAATGCGTGACAGCGGCGCCAGCGCGATCGTGCCCCCATGGCCCTTCGTTGCCTGGTGGTGGACGACAACATCGACTTCCTGCGGGCGGCACGCTGCCTCCTCGAGCACCAAGGGGTCGACGTCGTGGGCGTCGCGTCGACCATCGCCGACGCACTCCGACGGGCCGACGAGCTGCGCCCGGACGTCACGCTCGTCGACGTCAACCTCGGTGACGAGAGTGGCATCGACCTGGCGCACGCACTTGCGGACGCGCCCACGGCGACGCGGTCAGCGGTGGTGCTGATCTCGATCTACGCCGAATGCGACCTCGTGGATCTGGTCGATGTCGATGCCGCCATCGGCTTTCTCTCCAAAGCCGACCTCTCGGAGCCTGCCGTCTCACGAGCGATCAGATGCGCGCGCCGCGCGCGGGTCAGCGGCCCAGCAGAGCCCTAGCGCGCGTCCAGGAAGGTGATGACCGCAAGGACCCTCCGGTGGTCGTCCTCCGTCTCCTCGAGCTGGAGCTTGAGGAGGATGCTGTGCACATGCTTCTCCACCGTGCCCTCGGCCACGAAGACCCGGCGGGCGATGCCGGCGTTCGAATAGCCCTGCGCCATCAAGGCAAGGACGTCGCGCTCGCGAGGGGTCAGGGCATCGAGCGGATCGTTCCTGCGACGCGCGGCGACGAGCTCCTCCACCAGGCCAGGGTCGACGACCGAACCGCCGCGAGCGATGCGCTCGATGTTGTCCACGAGATCGGCGACATCGGTGACCCTGCTCTTGAGCAGGTAGCCGATCCCCTGCCCGCCCGCAAGCAGCTCCATCGCCTCGTCCACCTCGACGTGTGCTGACAGCAGCAGGATCGCGGTCTCCGGGAACTCGTTCCTGATCGCCTGGGCGGCCTCCAGCCCTTCAGTGGCGTGGCCGGGCGGCATGCGGATGTCGGTGATGACGACATCGGGGTTCCGGTCCCGGACGATGCTCAGTAGCTCGGCGGCGTCGCCGGCCTGACCCACGACGTCGAATCCCGACCGGTCGAGCAGGCTGGCGATCCCCTCGCGCAGCAGGACGTCGTCGTCCGCGATCGCTATGCGCACGTCGATGCCTGCATCGCCCATGATTATCCAACGTTGCGGACCTTCGGTGCAGTCCCATCCAAATACCCCAGCCTTCCGGGCGTAGGGTCAGCGGCATGGTGAAGCGGTCCGTCCGCTTCTCGACGCAGGTCCTGCTCCTGCAGATCGTCGTCCTTCTCGTCGTCTGCGCGACCGGGTTCGGGCTCATGGCCGTGTTCGTTCGCAACGACCTCATTCAGCAGTACGAGCAGCGGGCGCTGGCCATCGCCCGCTCCGTCGCCGCCGACGGCCGCTACCAGGTGGCCCTGGCCCACGGCGACCCCTCGGGTGAGATCCAGACGCTCGCCGAGAGGGTGCGCCGACGCTCTGGCGCGCTCTTCGTGGTGGTGACCGACACCAGGGGCATCCGCTTCTCGCACCCCGACCCTGCCCTCCTCGGTCGGCCGGTGGACCCCGACCAGGCGCAGGCCCTGGATGGCCGGGAAGTGACGCTGTTCGGTCCCGACGCCGTCGGTACGTCGGCTCGAGGCAAGACGCCGATACGTGACGCCGAGGGCGCGGTCGTCGGTCAGGTCATCGCCGCCATCGACGCCGACGCGCTCAACGCTCGGCTCTTCGACCTGCTTCGGCAGGCCGCTGCCTTCGTGGGCATTGCCCTCCTCGTCGGCACCGCGGCGTCGGTCGCCCTCACCCGCCGGGTGCATCGGCAGACGTTCGGCTTCGAGCCCGCCGGTCTCCGGCTCCTCCTCGAGCAGCAGGCGGCACTACGGAGGGTGGCGACGCTGGTCGCCCGCGGGGAGGCGCCCACGGGCGTCTTCGACGCGGTGGCAGCCGAGGTCAGCAAGCTCCTGCGCGCCCAGTCCACCAACCTGTTCCGCTACGAAACGGATGGGACGGCAACCGTTGTCGCGGCACAGAACGCGCCTGGGGTCGTCGTTGCGGCCGTCGGCTCTCGTGTGCCCCTCGACGACGACAGCGCCGCCGCTCAGGTTCGGCGGACGGGCCTGCCTGCCCGCGCCGACATCGACGGCTCGACCCTGTCCTCCGACGACTCGACCAGCGGCGTCGTGCCCACGTGCGCGGTCGGCGCCCCGGTGATCGTGGAAGGCACGTTGTGGGGAGCGATCGTCGCGTCGTGGACCGGGCAGTCGCCCGTGCCCGGTCTGACCGAGGAACACATCGCTGAGTTCACCGAGCTCGTCGCCAGCGCCGTCGCCAACACGGAGAGTCGGGCCGAGCTCACCGCCTCCCGGGCCCGCGTGGTCGCGGCGGCCGACGAGACACGCCGGCGCATCGAGCGGGACCTGCACGACGGCACGCAGCAGCGGCTCGTCTCGCTCGCCATCGGCCTGCGCGCCGCGGAGGCATCGATACCGCCAGAGCTCTCCGATCTCAGGATGCAGCTGTCGCGCGCCGCCACCGGCCTCGTCGAAGCAGTGGCGGATCTCCAGGAGATCTCGCGCGGCATTCATCCCGCCGTCCTGGCGAGAGGCGGCCTCGTTCCCGCCCTCAAGACCTTGGCCCGCCGCTCAGCCGTCCCGATCGAGCTCGACCTCAGCGTCCAGGAACGGCTCCCCGAAGCGGTGGAGGTGGCCGTCTACTACGTCGCGTCGGAGGCGTTGACGAACGCCACCAAGCACGCCAGGGCGTCCGTGGTCCACGTCGAGCTCCAAGCGGACCTCCTCGCGGTCCGGCTCTCCGTACGCGACGACGGCGTCGGTGGGGCCGACGCGACCAAGGGGTCGGGTCTGATCGGTCTCAGGGACCGGGTCGAGGCCCTCGGCGGCAAGATCGAGATCGCGAGTGCGGCGGAGACGGGCACGTCACTGTTCCTCACGATCCCGCTCGCCAGCACTCAGTAGGCGGCCTCGAGGATGCCGCGGGCGTCGTCCTCGCTCACCGGCTTGGGATTGGCCTGGACGTTCCCGTTGCTCTGCGACAGCCGAGCGACTGCGTCGATCTCCGCCTCGGCGACACCCGCCTCCGACAGTCGTTCGGGCAGGCCCACGGCGTCGCGCAATCGGTGCACCGCGCCCGCAGGATCGTCGACGTCGCCCAATGCCGCGCCGATGCGGCTGAGGTCGACGACATCGGCGTTGAACCGGATGGCGTGGGCAAGGAGCACTGCGTTGGCCAAGCCGTGCGGGATGCCGGTGCGACCGCCGACGAGCTGCGACAGGCCGTGGTGCACGCCCATGCTCGCGTTCTGCAGGCAGCGGCCCCCGAGCGCGGCACCTTCGAGCATCAAGGTGCGAGGCCCTAGGTCGAGGGGGCGTTCCACGACGCCCGGCAGCGCGGTTGCGACGCGTTCGATGCACGCGAGCGCGATCGCCTCCGCCTCGGGCGTCCGCCTCGGCGACCATGCGCACTCGATCCCGTGGGCCAAGGCGTTCATGCCGGTCTCGGCGCTGACGGTACCGGGCGTGTCGAGCGTCAGCTCGGGGTCGTAGACGGCCGCAACCGGCGCGATGGTGGGACCACCCGCCCCGCTCTTCTGCCGGGTCGCCTCGTCGGTCATCCCGAAGAACGGCGTCAGCTCGGCTCCGGAGTACGTGGTCGGCACCGAGACATGGGGCAGCGCCGGGCGGTGCAGATACGACGCGCCCGGCGTGCCCGACTCCTGCTCGAGGAAGAAGCACACCGCCTTGCCCAGGTCGGCGCACGAGCCGCCGCCGAAGGAGACGATGCCATCCACGCCGTCGGCCCGGGCCTGCGACACCGCCCGCTGCACCACCGTCGTGGGGACGTGTGAGCGGGTGTCGGCGAAGGTTGATCCCACGAGGCGTCCGAGCCTGCTCGCGAGCCGTTCGCCACCGGCCGACGCGAGGCGGCCCGCTGTGGTGACGAGCATCACCCTGCGTGCGCCCGTCTCTCGCACCACCTCGGCGATCCCGTCCAGCGTTCCTGCGCCGAACACGATGCGCTGCGCATAACCCGTGTGGATCCAGCTCATACTTGTCGAAGCCTCTCCTTCTGGATCTTGCCGGTGCCGCCCTTGGGCAGCGCGTCCACGATGTCGACGCGCGCCGGCGCCTTGAAGTGGGCCAATCGGTCGCGGGCCCACGCGATGAGGTCGGCCTCCCCCACCGCCGCGACATCAGGCCTGAGGGTGACGTAGGCGCGGGGGACCTCGCCCCATTTCGCGTCCGGCATGCCGACGACGGCGGCCTCGAGCACCGACGGGTGCTCGCACAAGCAGACTTCGACCTCGACGGAGCTCACGTTCTCGCCACCGCTCACGATGACGTCCTTCTTACGATCGACGATGGTGACGTAGCCCTCGTCATCGACTGTCGCCAGGTCTCCGGTGTGCAGCCACCCGCCCGCAAGTGCCTCGGCCGTCTCCTCGGGCCGGTTCCAGTAGCCGGCCATCACGTGGTTGGAGCGCACGCAGATCTCGCCCGAGGTGGCGCCGTCCCACGGCACCTCGGCGCCGTCGTCGCCGAGCACGCGCAGGTCGACTCCGATGTTGGGCAGGCCGGTGGTGGCCCGGCGCCGGCGTTGGTCGTCCTCGCGGAGCGCGTCGTGGGAGCGCAGTGTCAAGGCCTTGGTGAGCTGGGGCGCGGCCTCGGTGAGCCCGTACCCCTGGATCACCTCGCAGCCGAAGGCGGCCTCCAGGTCGGCCAGCAAACGAGGCCCGGCGGGGGCGCCGCCCACCGTCGCTTGCACCAGCGACGAGAGGTCACGCGTCGCCAGGTCGGCGTGCTGGAGAAGCGTGACGGCCATGGTCGGCACCAGATGCAGCCGGGTGACCCCCTCCGCCTCGATGAGGCGCAGCACCTCACCGGCTTCGAAGCGCTCGAGCATGACGTGGCGGGCACCCAGTGCAGTGACCCAATGCGGCGTGCCCCACCCGTTGACGTGGAAGAGGGGGATGGTGTGCAGGACCACGTCGCGATGGGTGGTGGCCATGGTCAGCGCGCTGTCGACCGCGTGGGTGTGCAGGTTGCGGTGGGTGAGCATGACGCCCTTGGGGCGGCCCGTGCTGCCACTGGTGTAGAAGAGCTCGCACACATCGTCCTCGTCGACCACGTGCGCGCTACGCCCGTCGGGGCGTGCCGGGAGATAGTCAGGCGCGAGGGTGAGGCGGTCCGGGACCGCGAGTGAAGCGGCCGCCTCCTGCAATGAAGGATGGACGGCCAGGACGCGAGCGCCGCAGTCGTCGAGGACGAACTGCAGCTCGGCGTCTGCCAGGCGCAGATTCAGCGGGACGAGCACGCAGCCGGCGAGGAGCACGCCGTAGTACGCCTCGAGCAGCTCGAGGGTGTTCGGGCACAGGTAGGCGACACGGTCGCCGGGCCTGCACCCGCGTTCGCGCAGCAACGTCGACACGCGATCGCACCGGTCAGCGAACTCGCCGTAGGTGATCCTGCGGTCGCCGTCGACGACCGCCTCGAGGGGGGCGAACAGCCGCCGGGCCCTCGTCAGGAACTCGAGCGGGGTGAGGGGGACCCTCACAGGCCGCCGAAGAGGTCCGTCTCCTTGGTGCCCTTCTTCGCGCCGCGCAGGATGTACCACTCCTGTCCCCACATGGCCTCGAACGCCTCGTCGGGCATGGCGAGGAAGAACGACGTCTCGGCGATCTGACTGGCGTGGGCCCGCATGGCCGCCTTCTTCGCCTCGAGCTGGCCGCGGACGTCCACGATTGTGGTGATGAGCTCGCCGGGCATCCCGAGCTCGAACGTGTCCCCATCGCCTGGAGCGTCGTCCATCTCCATGCCGAACTCCTTGGCCCGCTTCATGAGCTCGATGACGTAGTCGCGGTCGATGGTGTTCTCGTAGACCTTCTGGACGCCGGCCAGCTCGGCGGCGCGCACGCCGACGCGGTGGACCTGGATGTGATCGGGGTGTCCGTAGTTGCCGTTGGAGTCGTAGGCGGTAAGGACGTCGGCCTGCTCCTCCTGGAGGATCTTCGCCAACCGGCGCGCCGCGTCGTCCACGTCGGCCTGCCAGAACGACTCGGGCGCCTCGTTCTCCGGCGTGTCGATCATGCCCGAATCGACGTAACCGAGGAACTCGACGCGATCGACGCCGAGCACCCTGGCCGCGTCCTCGGTCTCTCGCACTCGCCGGTGCCAGAGCTCCTCACCTTCGTCGAGATAGTTCTCCTCCACCTCGCCGTGCTCGCCCTTGGTCGCGACGACCAACACGACCCGGTGGCCGGCGGCCGCCGCCTTGGCCATGGTGCCCCCCGTGGCGATGGCCTCGTCATCGGGATGGGCATGAAAGAACACTGCAGTTGCCACGGGGACAACCTAGGCCCCAACGGGACTCTGGCCTTCTCCTCGAGACCAAGCAGTTTGCCTACTTGACGGCGCCGGCCTCGCGGAGCTTGGTGATCTCGTCGGGGGTGAAGCCCCACTCGGCCAGGACCTCGTCGGTGTGCTGCCCGGCGTGGGCGGGCGGACCGGAGATGGCGCCCGGCGTGCGGCTGAAGCGCGGCGCGGGGGCGGGTTGGGTGATGCCGGCAACCTCGACGAACGTCTCGCGCGCTTTGTTGTGCGGGTGTTCGTGAGCTTCGGCCATGGACAGCACGGGCGCGAAGCACAGCTCGGGATCGGGCTCGAGCAGCGCGCACCACTCGTCACGGGTCTTGGTCTTGAAGATGGCCTCGAGCCGCTCCTTCATGGCCGGCCACTGCGTCCGGTCCATCTGGTGCGGGACGTCAGGCTCCTGGTCGAGGCCCGTGTGCTTCATCAACTGGGCGTAGAACTGGGGCTCGATCGACCCGATGGAGACGAACTTGCCGTCGGATGTCTCGTACACCTCGTAGAAGTGGGCGCCGGTGTCGAGCAGGTTGGTGCCCCGCTCGTCCTGCCAGAT
>JBEEFQ010000242.1:0-3850 GCA_041166245.1 Actinomycetota bacterium
GGACGCGCCGCAGACCATCGACCGCATCATCGACGTCTTCCCGTCCGACCAGCAGGGCCAGGTCCGCATGCAGCTCGCGGTCGGCCTGCAGGGCATCGTCACCCAGACGCTGCTGCCGACGGCCGACGGGCTGGGCCGCACGGTCGCGGCCGAGGTCCTGGTCCCGACGCCCGGCGTCCGCAACCTGATCCGCGAGGGCAAGATCCATCAGATCTACTCGCTCATCCAGACGGGCGGCGCGCACGGCATGCAGACGATGGACTCGAGCCTCGCCGGCCTCGTCCGCGCGGGCACCATCACCATGGCCACGGCGCTCAGCCGCTCGTCCGAGCCCGAGGAGCTCCGCCGCCTGGTGGAGAGCGGTGGCACCGTCACGCCCGCTGAGTTCGAAGCCTCGATGGCGAAGGTCTAGGCATGGCGAACTCCGGCACCTTCACCTACAACGCCGTCGACATCGCCGGCATCCCCTACAAGGGGGAGATCGTCGGCGAGTCCAAGCAGGCCGTCGCCGACGAGCTCAAGGGCCGTGGCCTCACGGTCCAGAAGCTCGACGAGAAGGCCAGTGGTCTCCAGATGGAGATCAGCCTCGGCTCGAAGAAGGTCAAGGCCACCGACCTGACCATCATGACGCGCCAGCTGTCCGTGATGGTCTCGTCGGGCATGACCCTGCTGCGCGCCTTCTACGTGCTCGAGGAGCAGATCGAGCACCCCAAGCTCAAGGAGACGATGGCCGCCGTCCGCGAGGACATCGAGGCCGGCCTCACGCTCTCCGACGCGCTCGAGCGTCATCCCAAGGTCTTCAGCCCGCTGTACGTCGCCATGGTGCGCGCCGGTGAGACCGGCGGCATCCTGGAGGACACCCTCAACCGGATCGCCACCCAGCTCGAGGCCGACGACTCGCTGCGGCGTCAGGTCAAGTCGGCGATGATGTACCCGGCGGTCGTGCTCAGCTTCGCGGTCGTGGTCCTGATCGCGCTGATCGCGTTCATCGTCCCGGTGTTCGTCGGCGTCTTCAAGGAGTTCGGCGGCGAGCTGCCGCTGATCACCCGCTTCACGGTGGGCCTCTCGAACGCGTTCACGCACAAGTGGTACCTGATCCTCGGCGCCTTCTTCGGCGTGATCTACGGCTTCCGCTACTGGCGCAAGTCGAGCTGGGGCCGTCCCCAGTGGGACAAGCTGCGCATGAAGATCCCGATGAAGATCGGCGTGACCGTGCAGAAGGTCGCCCTGGCGCGCTGGTCGCGCACGTTCTCCGCGCTGTACGGCGCCGGCGTGCCGATCATGGTCGCCATCGAGGTGACCGGCAAGACCTCGGGCAACTGGGTGATCGAGCAGGCGATGGTCGAAGTCGTCGAGTCGGTCAAGGCGGGCGGCCAGATCGCCACCCCGCTGCGCGAGCTCGACGTGTTCCCGCCGATGGTGTCGCAGATGATCACCGTGGGTGAGGAGACCGGCGGCCTCGACACCATGCTCAACAAGGTCGCGGACTTCTACGAGGACGAGGTGGCGGCCGCCGTGAAGGCCATGACCTCGATCCTCGAGCCCATCATGATCGTGCTCGTGGGCGCCATCGTCGGCTTCGTCGTGATCGCGATGTACATGCCGATGTTCAAGGTCTACGACTCGATCAAGTAGCCGTGGCATAGTGGACGCGTGAGCGCGCCACCGCCGCCCAACACCACGATCACCGCCCCGCTGTCCACCGGGGGCGGCGGCGTCAGGCGCCTGCTCGGCGGCGCGCCGCGCGGTGCGCACTGCCTCACGCTGACCCCGACCGAGCTGGTCGTCGAGCACGGCCAGCTCCTGGGCCCGCTGCGCTTCGCGCCGGGCTCGGTGGCCGTGGCCAGCATCGACCACGGCCCGCCCAACCTCGGCAAGGACGTCGGCCGGGGCCGCTTCCCGGTGCTGCACCGGCTCGCGCCCAACCGCCTCGTGCCGCGCGAGGAGGGGATCGAGGGCTGGCTCTGGACCAACATCGACGGCTCGGCCTTCCTGGTACTCGGGGACGAGGCCCCGAACGTCGCCTTCGTCTTCTCGCCGCCCGTCGCGTCCGAGCGGCTCGAGGGGGTGCTGCCCCAGGAGATGCTCGAGGAGGTGGCCAAGCGCTCGCCGCTCGGTCATCCCGCGCTGTTCGGCCTGCTGCTGCGTACCGAGGACCACATGGCGCTCGAGCGCGGCTTCGAGCGCTACGGCTTCCGCACCGACGTCACCGACCGGGAGGTGCCGCCCACCCAGCGCCGCCACCTCGCCGACGACAAGCCGGCCAACCCGACGCTCGGCGCGGTCGACCGCGATCGCGCCCAGACCTCGGTCGCACCCCCGGGGATGAGCTGATGGCCGAATGCTCTCCCTGCCGCGGCACGGGATCCGTGATCTCGTCGCAGGGCGGCGACCCGCATCCCGTCACGTGCCCCTGGTGCGGTGGGAGCGGCGAGCGTCCGCCGGCGCCTAGCGCGGACGAGTGAGCACGCGCACCGTGCCGACGGTTCGCCCCTCGCCGCTGAGCACCACCGGGTAGCTCCCCGCCGCGCCCGGCAGCACGTCGAAGGTCACCGGCGTGCCGGCCCCCACCGCGCGCATGATGCCAAGGCCCTGGAGCTCGACCGCGTCGCCGGCGTCGGAGCGGACGGTGAGGCGCAGCAGGTCGCCGACGTGCAGGGTGATCGTGCGCGGCCGGCTGCGGCCCGCGTCGAGCGTCTCCTCGACCAGCGACGTGCGCTCACGGACCGGGACAGGGCTCGGTTCGGGGCCGGTCGCGGGCTTCCGCGGCGGCGGCGCGAGGCCCGCCGTCAGCGCGGTGACGGCGAACAGCAGGACGAAGAACATGAGCAGCCGGCGGACGAACATACGACCCGACAAACGGTAGTTCAGCCCCGCTGGAGGGCCAAATGGGCCGGTTTCGCCGAGCGCGGCTCAGGTTGCGGGCGAATGGGGCCGATACCCCACTCAAGCCAGGACCGAGGTGACCAAGGGCAAATCGTCCGCGAGGGCGAGACGCAAAGCCACGGAGCTCGCAGTCATGGGAGCCCGCCGGGTTGCTCACCGAGGGATCCCCGGGGTCTGGTCGACAGTCAACGCAGCACCAGTACCCACAGGCCCAACAATCCCTCAGGAGGGAATCACCCAAATGCTCAACAAGCTCGCAGAGCGCAGCCGGGACGAGAAGGGTTTTACCCTGATCGAGCTGCTGGTCGTCATTCTGATCATCGGCATCCTCGCCGCGATCGCCCTGCCGGCCTTCCTCGGCCAGCGCGCCAAGGGTCAGGACTCGTCCGCGAAGTCCGATGCCCGTAACGCCGTCTCCGAGGTGGAGTCCTGCTACACGACGACCGAGGACTACGGCGCCGCTGACTGCTCCGCCGCTGTCGCCGATGCCGGCCTCCCCGCCACGACCGTGTTCACCCCGGCCGCCGGCGGCCAGGGCTACGCGATCGTGTCGACGTCGAAGTCCGGCAACGTGTTCACGATCACCAAGACCGCCGGTTCGGCCGCGGTCACCCGCACCTGCACCAACACCAACAGCAAGGGCGGCTGCGGTACCGACCTGAAGTGGTAGGCGCAAGCCACCGCTAGTCAGTTCCCTACTGGGGCGGGCCATGTGCCCGCCCCAGTTCGTTAAGGGCTGGACGCTTGTTCGGGGCTCGGACTGCGCTCTGCAAAGCCGATGCAAGCCAGTCCGACGAGGTTTCCTCAGTGATGTTCAAGTTGGCGGGGCATGGGGCCGATACCCCATATCAGCCAGAACCGAGGTGACCAAGGGCAAATCGTCCGCGAGGGCGAGACGCAAAGCCACGGAGCTCGCAGTCATGGGAGCCCGCCGGGTTGCTCACCGAGGGATCCCCGGGGTCTG
>JBEEFQ010000243.1:0-26266 GCA_041166245.1 Actinomycetota bacterium
CGCGTCACCCGCAGCTGCCGGCTTCTTCGCCGAGCTCGACAGGGCCAACCGTTTCGCCATCCTCTACCGAATCGGCGCGGTCAAGAGGGCGGAGACACGAGCAAAGAAGATCGCGGGTTTCATCGCCCCGGGTCTCGTACCGTGGCTTGATCACGGCTTCGGCCCTGGACGGAAATGTGACAATGCCTGCTCTGAAGCACATCGGAATCACTGTGGATTGCCCCGACGCGGACCAGTTGGCCGAGTTTTGGGAGCGATGCCTCGGCTACGCGCGGCGACCAGGTGCCTCAGGGGGGCCGTACGTGACGCTCGAGCGAGTGGACGGGAGCCCGGACGGACCCCCGGTCGTGACCTTTCAGTCCGTGCCGGAGCCCAAGACGTCCAAGGCTCGAATTCACCTGGACCTCTTCGTCGATGAAGCGCAGCCTCTCGTCGACGAGATGCGAGCCGCCGGCGCATCGCTTGTCTCATGCACGGAGGCAGGCGAGTGGACGACGCGGGTGCTTCAGGACCCAGCGGGGAACGAGTTCTGCATCATCGGACCCGACTAGCGGGAGCAGCCGGTCCCGCGCCCGCGATGGCACTGCCACCGGCCGGGCTGCGAGTCGGACTGTCCACCAAGTCCGGTGGGGGACACGAGCCACGCGTTCGGTAATGCAGGCCCCCCGGCGTTATTGCGAACTGCGACGGCCCGCGTTGAAGCAGGCCCGCGCGGGGACTGGTTGCGCTCGGACTCACCCGTCGCCGCTACGCGGCGTTGGGTGGCGAGTGTTGGGGGTGACGGGCGTCCTCTGGTGGGACGAAGGCCCGTTTGCCGTTGCCGGTGACCAGGCCGTAGCCCTTGGTGGTCTTGAGGCCGTGGTGGAACGGGCACAGCAGGTCGAGCAGGTCGAAGATCGTGACCTTGGTCTTGGCCCAGTCCTCGCGGTGGTCACGCTGCAGCCGCGCCGACTGGCTGCAGCCTTCGGCTGCGCAGGTGGGGTAGAGCCACTCCAGCCCGGTCTGCTGCTTCGTGGTCGGTGCCCGGCCGAAGTGCAGCACGCCGGTGATGGCCTCGCCCTTGGTGATGACGGCGGAGAGGAACGGGCTGCAGGAGCGCAGGAGCTCCTCGACGGCGGAGACGGCGACGGGACAACCAGCCACGTCGCAGATCTCGTCGTCGGTGGCGTAGCCACGGAGAAACGCCTCGAGGTCGACCCGCCAGATGACCTTGGCGTCGACCTTGCCCGATTCAGCCTCACCGAGGCAGATGGCCTTCAGAGCGTCGAAGGCATAGGCCGACGGTGATTCCTGGCGCCCGTCCTTGCGGGCCGTCTCGAAGATGCGGTCGCGCTCGGCGTTGATGCGAGCGGCCATCGCCGCGATGATCTCGGCTGGGCCCCTGGCGTGGAGGTGGCCAGCACCTTCTCCGTCGTTCCAGGTCGAGCAGTAGCGCTCGTCGCGGACGCGGCGGCGCTGGGCCTCGGCGTCGGTGTGGGCGGCGCGGGTGCGGCCGCACTCGTCCTTGAGGTCCTTGAGTCCCAGGCGCTTGGCCTCGCCCAGCAGGCGGCCCTGCTCAGCGGGGGCTACTGCGGCCGCGCTGGTCACGGCACTCGCCTGCTGCGGCGACAGCTCACCTCGTCGGGCGGCCTCGGCGACAGCCGGCAGCTCGCGCAGCTGCTCGGCCGTCCGCAGCAAATCGGCCGCTTGGCCCACCGACACACCGGTGCGCTTGGCGATGTAATCGGCAGGGGACTTCGAGCCGTCGCCTCGCCAACGACCGCACTCGGTCACCCGGTCGGAGAGCATGGCCTCGATCGTCGACATCATGTTGCGAATGGCGGTCGCGTCACGAAGCAAACGCGACGCGCCGTCAGCGGAGAGCAGGCGCGCGTCGAAGCGGGAGGCAAACACCTCCACCGCCGAGCGCAGCTCTGCGAGCGTCTCGCTCATCGCAGCCACCTCTCCGTCGATCGGAGCCTCTCACGGGGGGAAGTGAGAATTACAACGGTGTCATTCTACTCGCACATGTGTTCGAGCGCAAGGATTCCGAGGAAATGTGCCCGACCACATAAAGTCAACGCTGCTTTAACCAGCAGACTTGACTGTTTGTTGGGCTGGCCCCTACTTTCTCGCCCAGTCGATCTTCTTGGGAGGCAGCGTTGTCTGACGTGACCTTTGACGGCCGGGTGGCCATTGTGACGGGCGCCGGTGGGGGACTGGGCCGGGCCCACGCCCTGCTGCTCGCCAGCCGGGGTGCCCGCGTCGTCGTGAACGACCTGGGTGGCAGCACCGACGGTACGGGGGCGAGCGAGAGCCCCGCCGACCTGGTGGTGAAGGAGATCCTCGCGGCCGGCGGCGAGGCGGTGGCGAACTTCGATTCGGTCGCCACCTCCGAGGGCGGAGCCGCCATCGTGCAGACGGCGCTCGACGCGTACGGCACCGTCGACATCGTCATCAACAACGCCGGCATCCTTCGGGACAAGAGCTTCGCCAAGATCGAGCCCGCCGACTTCGACATCCTCATCGACGTCCACCTGCGGGGCGCCTTCCACGTGAGCCAGCCCGCGTTCAAGGTCATGAAGGAGAAGGGCTTCGGCCGCTTCGTGCACACGACCTCGGCCGCCGGGCTGTTCGGCAACTTCGGCCAGGGCAACTACGCGGCGGCCAAGACCGGCCTCATCGGTCTCTCCAACGTGCTCGCCATCGAGGGGGCCAAGAACAACATCACCTCGAACGTGATCGCGCCCATCGCCAAGAGCCGGCTCACCGAGAGCCTGCTCGGACCGCTGGCCGACGTGCTGCAGCCCGAGCAGGTGGCGCCGCTGGTCGCCTATCTCGTCTCGCCCGATTGCGGCATCACCCACGAGATCTTCAGCGTGGGTGGTGGGCGCATCGCACGCGTCTTCCTCGGGCTCACGCCCGGTTGGTTCGCGGGCAAGGACGTGAGCTTCACGCCCGACGATGTGGCCGCCCACATCGACGAGATCCGCTCGCCCGACAACTACATCATCCCCGGCGGGGTCAGCGAAGAGATGATGCTGCTGATGCAGCAGCTCCAGGGATAAGGGAGCGCACCGTGCCCATTGACGTGGCCAAGGTCGTCGGCGTCGAGCTGCCCGGCCAGGTGTCGGAGTGGGGCGTCGACGACGTGATCCTCTACCACCTCGGACTCGGGGCGGGCGTGCCCGCCACCGACGACAACGAGCTGGAGTACTGCTACGAGAACCGCCTCAAGGTGCTCCCCGCGTTCGGCGTGCTGCCCGTCTTCGGCACCCTCGCGGGCATGATCGGCATCGACGGGATGTCGTTCAACCCGATGATGCTGTTGCACGGCGAGCAGGAGATCGTGCTGCACAAGCCGCTGCCCGTGCGGGCCAAGGTCGAGAACTCGGCGCGGATCACCGACGTGTTCGACAAGGGCAAGGGCGCAGCCGTCGTCGTCAGCGCCGAGACACGCGACGAGCAGGGCGAGCTGCTGTGCACCAACCGCTTCCTCGCCTTCATCCGCGGCGAGGGCGGCTTCGGCGGCGAGCCGGGACCAGCACCGGGGAACGCCCCGCCCGAGCGCGAGCCCGACTTCGTGGTCGAGTCGACCACGCTGCCGCAGCAGGCCCTGCTGTACCGGCTGTCGGGTGACAAGAACCCGCTGCACGTCGACCCGGCCATGGCCCAGATGGGGGGCTTCGACAAGCCCATCCTGCACGGGCTCTGCTCCTACGGGATCGTGTGCAAGGCCGCCGTCGACGCCGCCCTCGACGGCGATGTCACGAAGGTGGGATCGTATGCGGCCCGCTTCGCGGGCGTGCTGTTCCCGGGCGAGACCATCGTGACCTCGCTCTGGCGCGAGGGCGACAAGATCCTGATCAACGCGGCAAGCAAAGAGCGGGCCACCCCCGTCATCTCCAACGCCGCCATCACCGTGAAAGCGAGTTGACCGAGATGGGCGAGAAGGTGTTCGTGGCCGGCGTCGGCATGACGAAGTTCGAGAAGCCGGGGTCGCGCGAGTGGGACTACCCCGACATGGTCAAGGAGGCCGGCACCAAGGCGCTCGAGGACGCGGGCGTCGCCTACGCCGACATCGAGCAGGCCATCGCCGCCTATTGCTACGGCGACTCCACGGCCGGCCAGGAGGGCCTCTACGAGATCGGCCTGAGCGGCATCCCCATCGTCAACGTCAACAACAACTGCTCGACCGGGTCCTCCGCCCTGTACCTGGGCCGCCAGCTCATCGCCGGCGGCATGGCCGACGTCATCCTGTGCGTGGGCTTCGAGAAGATGGAGAAGGGCAGCCTGGGGATGAAGTTCCCCGACCGGCGCCCGCCCATGTCCAAGCAGCTGACCCAGATGATCGAGCTGCGCGGCTTCGCCCCCTCGCCGCCCGCGGCCCAGGTCTTCGGCAATGCGGGGCGCGAGCACATGGAGCGCTACGGCACCACCGCCGAGCAGTTCGCCAAGATCGGCGAGAAGAACCACCGCCACTCGGTCAACAACCCCTACAGCCAGTTCCGCGACGAGTACTCGCTGCAGGACATCCTCGACGCGCCCATGGTCTACGAGCCGCTCACCAAGCTGCAGTGCTGCCCGACCTCCGACGGCGCCGGCGCGGCGGTACTGGTGAGCGAGCGCTACGCCAACGCCCACGGCATGCGCGACCGGGCGGTGGAGATCGCGGGCCAGGCCATGGCCACCGACAACGAGCGCACCTTCTCCGAGCGCAGCTGCATCAACCTGGCCGGCGCCGACATGTCGCGGCGTGCCGCCCAGAAGGCCTACGAGGAGTCGGGCCTCGGACCGGAGGACGCCCAGGTCATCGAGCTGCACGACTGCTTCAGCGCCAACGAGATGATCACCTACGAGGCCCTCGGCCTCTGCCCCGAGGGCACGGCCGGCAAGCTCATCGACGAGGGCGCCACCACCTACGGCGGCCAGTGGGTCGTCAACCCCTCGGGCGGGCTCATCTCCAAGGGCCACCCCCTCGGCGCCACCGGCCTGGCCCAGTGCTCCGAGCTGACCTGGCAGCTGCGCGGCGACGCCGACAAGCGCCAGGTCGACGGCGCCAAGGTGGCCATCCAGCACAACATCGGCCTCGGCGGCGCCGCCGTCGTCACCGTCTACAAGGCCCCGTCACCGGCCTCCTGAATCCGTTCTCGGCCGTAAATCCGGCCGCAATGCGGCCGGATTTACGGCCGAGTTCGTCAAACACCGACTCCGAGGAGAGAGACATGCCGCATCAGTTCCTGTCAGACGATTGGCTGGCAGAGGTCAAGAAGATCAGTGATGAGCTCGGTGCCGGAAGCAGCAGTGGCCCCGACATCACCGTGAACGTCGTCGTGACCGAGGGTCCCGAAGGCGACCGCGAGCTCCACCTCGAGAACGGCGTGTTCGGGACGGGTCTCGTCGACGGCGCCCCCACCAAGCTGACGCTGCCCTACTCGGTGGCCACCGACATGTTCGTGAGCGGCAACCAGCAGGCGGCCATGCAGGCCTTCATGGCCGGGCAGATCAAGGTCGAGGGCGACATGACCAAGCTCATGGCCATGCAGTCGCAGGGCGGCGGCTCCAATCCCGAGCTGACCAAGCGGCTCAAGGAGATCACGGCCGTCTAGTGGCCGCACGGTGACCCTTTCAGAAACAATCAATCATCACTGTCGCTTTCTGCGGCCGGTAAACTGACGCGATGCCGGCGAGATCCGCGAAGGCCAACGGTGCACGGACGGCCACCATCCGCCGGACGCAGGAGGAGCGGAGCAGCGCCACTCGCGCCCTGTTGCTCAACGCGACGATCGACTGCCTGATCGACCTCGGCTACTCGGCCACGACGACCACGGTGATCGCGGAGCGGGCCGGCGTGTCACGCGGGGCCCAGCTCCATCACTT
Source organism: Actinomycetota bacterium (assembly GCA_041166245.1). Classification (GTDB taxonomy): domain Bacteria; phylum Actinomycetota; class Acidimicrobiia; order Acidimicrobiales; family JAFATL01; genus JBEEFP01. The sequence goes on from JBEEFQ010000243.1 coordinate 5,860, forward strand.
CCCCACCAAAGCCGAACTGGTCGCCGCCGCCGTCGAGCATCTGGCGCGCAAGATCGGCGCCGAGTTCACGAGCGAGCTCGAACGCCTGCGCACGTCCGACAACCAATTGATGCTCGGCATCGACGTGCTGTGGGCCCGGTACGAGAGCCCGCTCTTCGAGGCGTGGCTCGAGCTGGCCGTCGCGGCCAGGACCGACCCGGAGCTGCGGGCCTCGCTCACGCCGGTCGAGACGCGGCTCCGCGCCGCCATCCAACGGATGGCGGCCGACCTGCTCGGCGACCAGCCCGGGACGAAGGGCAACGTCGGGCATCTCGTCGAGCTCACGTTTCACGTGCTGCAGGGGCTGGCGGTCGAGCGTCTGCTCCTCACCGAGCACCGGCGCACCCGCGTCCGGCGGGAGGCCCAGGCCATCGCCGCCTGGAAGGCCGTCATCGCCGACCACCTGACCGCCCGCCGCTAGGGGACCCGGTCAGGCGCGGGGCAGGAGGCGCCAGGGGGTCTCCTTGTCGGCCTCCGGCTCGCGCGGCAGACCGAGCACACGCTCGCCGATCTGATTGCGCAGGACCTCTGAGGTCCCGCCCTCGAGGGTGTTGGCCCGTGATCGCAGGAACCGGTGGGCGGCCGTCTCCGCGCCATTGTCCCCGGGCAGCCACGCCACGCCCCTCATGCCGGCGGCGTTGACGGCGTGGGCCCACCGCCGCTGGTTCAGCTCGGCGTTGAAGACCTTGTTGACCGACCCCTCGGGCCCGGGCTGCTCACCCCGCATGCGGGCCGCCGTCGCGCGGAACACCGTGATCTGGCGCACCTGTTCCTCGATGTAGAGCTGGGCCAACTGTTGGCGCACGATCGGGTCGCGGCGATCGGGGATGTCGGCGAGGTAGGCCTGCCACGGGTCCTTCTTGGTGGCCCCACCCATCAGGGCGGTGGGGTCGAGCGACAGCCCGGCGATCGTGTCGCGCTCGTTGGCCAGCGTGGTGCGGGCGCAGCGCCACCCCTCGCCGATGTCTCCGACCCGGCACGAATCCGGGATACGGACGTCGGTCATGTAGACCTCGTTGAACTCGGCCGATCCCGTCATCTGCCGCAAGGGGCCGATGTCCACGCCGGGCGAGCGCATCTCGAGGATGAAGTAGGTCATGCCCTCGTGCTTGGCCACGTCGGGGTCGGTGCGGGCGAGGAGCATGCCGAAGTTGGCGAGCTGGGCGATCGACGTCCACACCTTCTGGCCGTTGACGACCCACTCGTCTCCGTCCCGCACCGCACGGGTGCCTACCGACGCCAGATCGGAGCCGCTGCCGGGCTCGCTGAACAGCTGGCACCAGATCTCCTTGCCGGTGAGGATGTTGCGGAGGTAGCGCTCCTTCTGCACATCGGTGCCGTGAGCGATGATCGTCGGTCCCGCGAGCCCGACACCGAGGATGTTCACGCCGAAGGCGGGGAGCCGGTATCGCGCCAGCTCCTCCCGGATGATCGACTGCATCCACATCTCACCGGAGAGGCCGCCGTACTCCTTGGGCCACAGCGGCGCGCCGTAGCCGCTCGCCCCGATGATGGGCGTCCAGGACATGAAGTTGAAGCCCTCGGCCTGGGCGGCGGCGAACACGGCGCTGAACCGTTCCTCGTCGCCGTCGTCGATCGCTTCCAACCATCCCGGCTGCAGCACCTCACGGAGCCAGCCCCGGAAGTCCTCCCTGAACGCGGCCCGCTCCGGCGTGTCCTCGATCCTCCAGCGCATGGAGCGCGAGCCTAGGTAACGGCCAACAAACAATCAAGACTGCACGTGACCGACACGCGGAGTAGCGTGACCGCCCATGGGGACCTCGAGCACCCGGCGAGCGAAGCTTGCGAGCGAGCAGATGTGATTGCGTACAACCCGTTCGATGCTGAGGTCATCGCCGACCCGTACCCGTGGTACGACGAGCTGCTCCGAACGGCGCCGGTCCACCACACCGAGCGTCACGACATCTGGGTGCTCAGCAGGTACGACGACGTGCGCGCCGCAGCGCGCGACCACGCCGCGTTCTCGTCGGCCGAGGCTGTGGCCTTCCAACGCATGCAGCTGCCCATGATGCTGACGATGGACCCGCCCGACCACACGCGGCTGCGCCGCCTCGTGGCGCGCGACTTCACACCTACTGCGATCAAGCGCTGGCGCCCCGCGGTCGAGCGCTTCGTCGGCGCCGCGATCGATCGAATGCTCGAGGCGGGCGAGACCGACCTCGTCAGCGAATTGGCTGCGCCGTTGCCCATCCAGGTCGTCGCCGAGGTCATCGGGGTCCCGCCCGACGACTATCCCGACTTCAAGCGCTGGTCAGACGGGATCGTCGAGGGTTTCAAGCTGGGCGACAACCCAGAGGGCGACGAGGCGGCTATGACCCGGATCATGGAGGTCGCCGGCGAGCTCTACGCCTACGTGGCCGCAGGTGCCGCGGAGCGACGGGCCCAGCCGAGGGACGACCTGTTCAGCCAGCTCCTCCAACCGCGCGACGGCGAGACCCTCAGCGAGAACGAGCTGTTCTTCTTCTTCCTGCTCTTGCTGGTAGCGGGCAACGAGACGACCACCAACCTCCTCGGCAACCTGGCCGTCGCCCTGCTCGACAACCCGGACCAGTGGGACCTGCTCCGTGCCCGCCCTGACCTGGTGCCGGCGGCGGTCGAGGAGGCGCTGCGGTTCGGCTCGCCCATCCAGGGCTTCTTCCGGACCGCGCTGCGGCCCGTCGAAATCGAAGGCGTGGCGATCCCCGACCGGGCGCGGGTGCTGCTCCTGTTCGCGGCCGCCAACCGCGACCCGAGGCACTACGAGCGGCCCGGCGCGTTCGACGTGGCCCGCAACCCCGTCGACCATCTCGGATTCGGGTCGGGCATCCACACCTGTCTCGGTGCCGCACTGGCCCGCCTGGAGACGTTGGTCGTCCTCGAGCAGCTCAACGTCCGCATCCGGACGATGGACCTCTGCGGTCAGATGACCCGGACGGCCAACCCGACGCTGCGCGGCGTCACGAGTCTGCCGGTGCGGATGATCGCCAGCTGACACGCGCCGGTCGTAGCCGCGTGCCGCCGCCCCGTTGCATGGCGGTGAAGGCGCACAGCGCGATGGCGATGACCGCGGCGGTGGCGGCTCTGGTCGACCCATCGTCGGTGGGAGCCTCGAACTGCCCCGCCGCCGCGAACGACCCCGACGCATCAGCGGACGGCACCTCGGTCGCATCCTCCACCGGCGAGACCCCAGGAGCGCTTGCATCGGGCACCGGTGGGGCGAGATCGGACGGGAGCGCGCCGCCCCCGATCGGGCCGAGCTCCCCCAGTCCCTGGCCCCCGCCGCTCAGGTCGGAGCCGGGCGAGGGCGCACGCGATGCGTCCAGGGCCTCGGCGCCCGGCGCGTCGAACACGAAGCGGCCAGGTCCGTTGGGAACGACGAGGATGCGCAGCTCGCCATCGGCGGCCAGGGCGGCCAGGCCCCTCATGACGAACCGGCCGCCATCGGGGGCCGCCTCCGCGACGATGGACCGGCCGCAGTCGTGGGCGGGCACGTCGCTCCACGGTCCGCCGGCGACGGGCGTGAAGCCAGCGGTGAGGGCGCACGCCATCGGTGGTTGTGACGCGGGGCGGACGTCGGACGCGACGAGTGTGAGCGTCGCGTCGGTGACGGGCCCGTCGAGGGCGAAGGCAAGGCCGGCGACGGCGACCCAGCCCTCCTCGTTGGCGGCTATGCCCTCGACCAGGAGTTGCCGTTCGCCGACGTCGGGTGACCCGAACGAAGGCAACAGGCCGACGTTGGCCCGGTTCCACCACGCCGAACGCGGTCGCTCGGCAGCCGAGGCAGTAGGGCCGAGCAGCGCGAGTGCCAGCACCGCCGCCAACCCAGCCGCGCCGCGGCTCACCTGCATCGCCCCGTTCTGATCGGGGCGGGCGGGCTGGTGGGGACGCCGAGGTAGGACTCGACGACCCGGGGGTGCTCGAGCACCGCTTCGGGCGTCCCGGTGGTGACCACCGCCCCCTGGTCAAGCGCGACGAGCCGGTCGGCCAGCTCGAGCACCACGGGCATGTGGTGATCGATGACGACCATGCTGCATCCGAGCCGGTCGCGCAGGTCGCGCAGCATCGGCCCGAGCGCTTCCGCCTCGCGTTGGGCGATACCGCTCGACGGCTCGTCGAGCAAGAGGACGCTCGGGCCCTGGGCCAGCATGGCGGCGATCTCGACGATGCGGCGGGAACCGGTCGACAGCTCCGACATGAACTTGTCCCTGAACGCGCCCAGGCCCAACACCTCGACGAGCTCCTCGACCCGCGCCGACACCAGCGCCTCGGACTCGGCAACGGCGGGCAGACCGAGCAGGGCCGAAACTGGTCCGGGCATCCTCACGTGCGCCTCGCACGCGGTCGCGATGGCCTCGGCCACCGTGAGCGACGGCCACAGGCGGGCGTCCTGGAAGGAGCGGCCGAGCCCGGCGCGTGCCCGTTCGTGGGACGGCAACATCGTCACGTCATCGGAGCCGAGACGGACACGACCGGAGTCGGGCGCGACGAAGCCGTTGATCAGGTCGAACAGCGTCGTCTTTCCCGCCCCGTTCGGCCCGATGAGCCCGAGGATCTCGCCGGCGTGGAGGTCGAAGCTCACGTTGTCGGTGGCCACCAGGCCGCCGAAGCGCTTCCGGAGGGAGTCGACCGACAGCACCACGTCGCCGTTGCCGCCGTTCGTGCCCGCCGATCGCGTGGCCTTGGTCCGGGTGGCGCCGTTCGAGCTCTCGGCACCGGTGAGGTACACGGCGCGGAGGATGTCGGGCCGCTCGAGCAACTCCGCGGTGGGCCCGCTGAAGCGGACCTCGCCCTTCTCCATGAATACCGCTCGCTCGGCCAGTCGGAGCGCGGTGTTCACTGACTGCTCGACGATCACGACCGTCGCGCCATCCCGGTGGATCTGGGCCACGATCTCGAGGAGGTGCTCGACAACGAGTGGGGCCAAGCCCATGGTCAGCTCGTCGACGAGCAGGAGTCGGGGCCGGGCCAGCAGGGCCTGGCTCAGGTTGAGCATCTGCTGCTCGCCGCCCGACAGCAGTCCCGCCGGCTGCTCCCAGCGATCGCGGAGGACGGGGAACTGGGCAAGCGCCCGCTCCGTCGCGGCCTGAACGTGGGCGCGGTCCTGGCGTTGGCTCCACGCCGCGATGCGGAAGTTCTCGGCGACCGTGAGCGATGGGAAGACGCCCCGGCCACCGGGCACCATGACGATCCCCGATTCGACCGTCTGGCTGGTGGAGGCGCCGGTGAAGTCCTCCCCGCCGATCGTCACCTGACCGGCTTCGGGGGCGACCAATCCGCTGATGGCGTTCAGCACCGTCGACTTCCCCGCGCCGTTGGTGCCGAGCAGCGCCACGATCTCGCCCTCGTCGACGTCCAGGTCGACACCGAAGAGCACCTGCACACCGTCGTAGGCGACGTCGAGTCCGCGGACCGAGAGCATCGTCCCCGCCCGTGTCGGCGGTGCCGGTCCGTCACCGGTCTCCCGAACGACACGGTCGGACACGAGGCTGGGCACGATGACTCCGCGCCGATCGGCCACCCATCGCAGCAGCCGATCGCGCACGCGGTAGAGCACCTCGCCGATGCCGCCTGGCGAGACGAGCAGGATGATGAGGATCCCCGCGCCGCTGGCGATGAGCGCCAGCCCGGGTTCGAGGAAGTACTCCGCGCCCCGAACGAACACCGCGCCGAGGACGGCGCCCGCGACCGAGCCGAGGCCGCCGATCACGACCATGGAGAAGATGCGCAGCCCAACGGCTGGGTCGAAGGCGTCCTGGCGGATGCCGCCCTGGTGCAGCGCGTAGAGCACGCCGGCCAGTCCCGCGATCGCACCGGAGATCATGAACGCGCCCAGCTTGAGTCGCGTGGGAGGAATGCCGAAGGCGGCGGCGTTCGGCTCGTTGTCCCGAAGCGCGATGAGGGCTCGCCCACTGCGGGAACGACGAAGCGACTGCACGGCGGCGATGGTGAGGACGATCGCGACCAGCACGACGTAGTAGAGCTGCCACTCGCGCCCGATGGGGATCCGGCCGAGCAGGGCGGGGCGGCCGATGCGATCACCCGCGAACCACGGCAGGTAGCGCAGGTTGAACAGCAGGGTGGAGGCGGTCACCGCGAACGCGAGGGTGGTGATGGCGAGGAACGGCCCCTGCACGCGCAGCGCGGGGAGGCCGATGAGCAAGGCCACGAGGGCGGTCACCGCGACGGCTGCGCCCGCGGCTACGAACAGGTCCAGCCCGTGGCGGGTGAAGAGCAGGCTGCAGGTCGTCCCGCCTACACCGACCAGGGCCCAGTGTCCGAGGCTGACGTGGCCCGCCCATCCGGTCAGCACGACGAGCGACACCGCGACCAACGCGTAGATCAGCACGAGCGAGGCGAGCTGGGTGCGGCTGGGCGATGCCCACAGGGGCAGTGACACGGCTGCGATCACGACGAGGAGGCGTCCACCGAGCGCGCCGTAGCGAATCTCGCGGAGGTCACGCAGCTCGGCGGGCACCGGTCGCACCTCACGGATGGCCTGGTACGCCGCGGTGGCCGACAGGCTGTGGGTGATGCGTGAGAACCGACCGCGCTGGGCCATGAGCGCGACGAGGATGACGACCACCAGCACCCCGTCCGCGTAGGCGGTGTTGCCGTAGGTCCACGCCGCGCCCGACTCGACGATGCCGAGGCCGACCGCGGCGAGGACGGCGACGCCCAGGTTGTCCATCCGGGCGATGACGGCGGCGGCGAGGGCGCGCAGCAGCAGCGCCGTGCCCCCGCCCGAGACGGCGGTGAATGAGACGAACCCCGTCAGAGGGATGCGCAGGATGATGCCGACCGCGGACAGCACGGCGGCCGCCGTCCAGACGAGGGTCGACAGCCGGTGCACGGGCAGCCCGAGCAGGCGGGAGCGGTCGGGACTGTCGGCTACCGCCCGGATGGCGATGCCGTAGTCGGTGCGCCTGAGCAGCAGCGTCAGCCCGACCAGCACGGCGGGCACGACCAGCAGGACGAGAATGTGGTCGCCCTTGAACACGACGGGCGACAGGGTGAAGCTGGGCGAGAAGGGCGTCTCGAAGGTGCCCGCCGACGCGCCGCCCGAGAACTGCAGGGCGAGCAGGATCGACAGGCCGTTGAGCACCTGCGCGACCCCGATGGTGACCACGGTGACGATGAGCCGGGGCTTGCGCGCGAAGCGGCGCAGGATGACCCGCTCGACGAGGGCGCCGGATCCGGCCGCCAGACCGAGTCCGACGGCGAGGGCGGCGAAGTAGTTCCACCCTCGCGCGGTGGCGAGGTAGAGCGTGACGACCGCCGCGAGGGCGCCCAGCTCGGCCTGGGCGAAGTTGATGACGCGGTTGGCCCGGTAGACGAGGACGATCCCGACCGCGATGAGGCCGTAGAGGCTGCCGGTCACAGCGCCGAGCAGGACGATCCCGGTCGGCAGACCGCGGGGCAAGAGCCATGCCGCGACGATCCATACGACCAACGACGCGGCCGCGCCCCTGACGACGGGAGACCGCGCGATCAGCCGGGTCACCGCCGGCCCGGGTACACCGGTGGTTCCTCGGAGCCCCACTCGCTGTTGGTGAACCGTCGGCCGCCAAGGGTCGTGACGAAGGTGCCCTGTCCACCGTCGGCCGCGGTGGCGCTCCCGTCCCAGTACACCTCCCTGGCGTCCTTCACCGCCGTGTGCTCGACACCCGAGCTCCCGTCGGGCCGGCTGCTGAAGCTCCAGCGACCCAGCTCCCCGGTGTTGCCGCCTGCCTGGGGCAGCCGCACGGCGGCGTCGCCGACGGCGCGGGGGTTCAGGTTGGGGCCGGCCGCCTGCAACAGGTTGAAGGCGTGGAGAAGGCTGAAGTAGAAGCCCTCCGTCCCTTGTGGCTTCTCGGACCCGGTGGCCCGTCGGTAGGTCTCGGCCGGCTCGCCCTTGTTGCCGATGAGCGCGGCCGCTTCGCCCAGCTGGCTCTGGCCGAACATGTGGCCGTCGACGACCCCCTGCGAGTACAGGCGGGCGAAGTGGTCGAGGTCCTGGAAGCCGACACCGGCCATGACCCACTCGGGCCCCCAGCGCTGCGCCTCCGCCGCCTGCGTCAGGTTGATCATGGTCAGGAAGTCGGCGCTCAGGAGTATGGATGTCACGCCGGCCGCCTTGAACTGGATGGCGGCCTGGTTCATCTGCGCCGGGAGGCGGGCCACGTCGAGCACGTAGCGGTAGTCGCTCACGATCTGGACGCCGGCCTTGGCCATGAGGCGGTCGAAGAGGTCGTGGCACGGGAAGTAGGCCTCGATGTCGGGCCGGATGACGCCGAACTTCCGCTTCTGGGCGACGTAGGTCGCGTCGCCGGCCCAGCGGGCCTGCCGTCCGTTCAGGCGCTTGGCCACGTACTCGGTGAACTGGTGCATGATGCGCGTGCAGTTCATCTGGATGCCGTACACGTACGGGTGCCGCCGCTCGTACCACTCCTCCGGGAACCCGTATGCGCCGATGGGTAGGACCAGGCCTCGCTCGGCCGCGCACTCTGAGAACGGCCCGTAGGACAGCGTCTCGTTGAGCACCGCGAAGGCCTTCAGCTCCTCGGCGATGCGCGTTGCGTCGGCACACGCCTGCTCCCTGCCCCGACCGTTCGCTTCCTCGACCGGGTTGGAGTTCGTCCTGAACTCGACGAGCTCCACCTTGCGCCCGTACAGCTCGAACGTCTTGTTGAGGTAGTCGAACATCACGGCTTGGGCGCGCGCGGACACCTCAGGCGACGCGATACCGCCCCGGGTCGCCACCGAGAAGATGGCGTTGGTGTCGGCGTTCTCGTTGTAGCGGCGGAAGACGATCCGGATCTTGTCGGCGCTCACACCCCGCCACGTCGCGCCACCGTTGTTGCCGTTGAAGACCGGGATGCACGGTGCGGCGTACCTCGACCAGGGAAGCTGGCGCACGCCCGGCCCGCAGTCGAAGCCGCCTCGTGTCTTGCCAGGCGTGAACGGCGCGGCCGGCGTGTCGGCGCCCCTGCTCCCGGCCCCGGCGGCCGCCGAAGCCGCGCTCGCTGCGGCCGTGCCGGCGGTCGAGCCGTCGCCCGCACTGTCTGGCTGCGCGCCCACGTCGATTCCCGACGCCGGCCCGGCACCGGCGCCGGAGCCCGACCCGGTGAACAGCCCGCGTTCGCCCTGGTCCACGGTGGGGAGCAGGCTCACGATCAGCAGGCCGGCAACGGCGAAGACGTAGAACGGCGCATACCGACGGAGGTGGAGCGTCGATTTCTGTCGGAGGCCCGACGACGCAGCCTCGCCACCTCGTTGTTGTGGACGTCCCAGCCGCACAGTGCCCTCTCGTCAGCGGGCAAACAGATTCAGACAAGATTGTTTCTTGCAACGGCCCCGCGCGCAAGGCGGACCGTGGCTGCGGATGGCGGTGCTGCTCGCCGGGTCCGACGGCTAGGTCGCGGAGACGTCGTCGACTTGGAGCCAGGTGTCGCCGTTGGCCCAGAGGCCGGTGTAGATCACGACGCTCGTCTGTGCGCCGGTGTTCACCGACACGGTGACGTTGGTGTAGCCGTCGAGGCGCCCGAACCGCTGCTCGCCGAGCACCTGGCCACCCGTGGTGCGGAGCCCGACGTAGCCGTCGGCGTTGTTGGCCGACGTCCGGATCCAGGCGCTGACGGTGTAGGTGCGGTTGGCGGCCACCGAGATGGTCTGGTGCGCGTCGTTCCAGCCCGAGGTGTTGCGGACCCAGCCGTTGTTGGCCCCGGTGCGAGCGAGGCCAGTGCCGCGGTCGGCGCCGCAGGTGCCGGTGCACACCCAGGGCGCCAGGCTGGCGGACTCGAAGCCACCGTTGACCACAGCGTCGCCGGTCGGCGGGGGCGGAGGGGGAGGAGCGGTGGGTCCCTGAAGGACCGTCATCATGCGGGGGAGGGCATCGTTGAGCGCGAAGTTCCAGCAGCCGAAGTTGTGCCCGCCGTCGCATCCGTAGGGCGAGCTGGGTCCCGGCCGTCCGTAGTTCCAGTAGAAGTGCGGGACGCCGGCCGCGTTCATGGCGTCGTGCAGGCGCAGCGCCGACCTCGCCATCGTGCCCTCGATGGCGTCACCGTCGTTGATGCCCGAGCCCGTGTAGAGGCCGACCGACACACCCTGCAGGCGACTGGCGCGGCTGACCGGGTTGAGTGCCTTCCAGGTGGTGTCGAAGGGCGGGAACGGGTTTCCGAAGATGTCGTTCGGCGAGTAGCCGTTCTGCGACGCCTGCTGCCCGATCACCGAGCGGGTGCCCGAGTCGCTGAGGTCGACGGCGCCCGAGAAGCTCCCGGCGTAGGCGAACAGGTCAGGCCGATCCTGGGCGTAGCGGATGGCGCCGAAGCCGCCCATAGACAGGCCGGCGATGGCCCGTCCGTTCTTCGATGCGACGGTGCGCAGGTTGGCGTCGATCCACGGGATGAGCTGGTCGACATGGAAGTCCCGCCATGCCTGTGCGCCCCGTGACTGGTTGACCCAGTTCGTGTACCAGCCCACCTTGCCGCCGTCGGGCGAGACCGTGATGATCGGCTGGTTGGCGGTGATGGCCTCGACGGCCCCGCCGCCCGTGGTCCACTGCGCCGAGTTGCCGCCCGCGCCGCCGTGGAGCAGGTAGAGCACGGGGAACCGGGTCGTGCCCGACTGCGCGTAGTTGGCGGGCAGGGTGATGCGCACGCGGTGGGGGCCGTTGACGGCGTTGGCCGCCACCTTGGCCGTGGCGATGTCGACCTCGAAGGTCCGGCTCGTGATCCAACGCCAGGCGCCGACCGTGATGCCGCTGCCCGACACCATGTTCGGCGCGTCCGCCTTCGCCAGCGGGGCTGCGGCCAGCCCGCCGCATGCGAGCGCCATCACCAGCAGGACGGTCCACCCAGCTCGCCGCATCGCAGCCTCCTCGCCGAACGGGACGCGGACGCGTCACTGCTTGCCGGCGAGGCTCACTCTACAAGAGATAAACACTGATGTCTATTACTTTGGTGGCTGCTTCTGGGTGATCTGCGCGGCCAGCTGCATCAGGGGCTGCCGCAGGTGCGGGAGCTCCTCGGTCTCGCCCACACCGACGGCGTTGGTGACCAGCGCGCTGACGGCGCCGACGAACGCTTGGGCCGCGAAGCGCTGCGACGGCGCGGTGCCCAGCACCCCCCGCTCACCCCGATGGGTCTCGGCCACGATCTCGGCGAAGCGTTCCATCGACACCCGCCGCTGCTCGATCGCCGCCGGACCAGCGGCGTAGACCTCGACGAGGAACACCCGGGCCAAGGCGGGTGCGGCTCGCAGGGCGGCGAGGAACACCTGCAGCACGTGGTCGAGGCGCTCGAGGGGGTCGAGGCCACCGCTGGCGCGCACCTGGTCGAGCTCGGCCACCATCACCGCGGCGACGAAGTGGGCGTTGAGCTGGTAGGCGGCGACGAAGCAGTCCTCCTTGTCGCGGAAGAGTTGGTAGAAGGTCGCGCGCGATACGCCGGCGCGGGCGAGGATGTCCGCGACGGTGGTCTTCACGTAGCCCTGTTCAGCGACCGCTTCGGTGGCGGCCTGCAGCAGGCGCGCCCGCTGGGACAGCTCGACCTCTTCGCGCGACAACCCGTGCGGTCCACGAGGCAGTGCCCGGCGCGGGTCGGCAGCAGACATCGTGGTGACCGAGCGTACCGGCGCGCCCTGGTGCAGCGGGTGGCCCGTTCGCTGCGATGCTGTCCCTGAGGCAGCATGAAGGGGTGACGACGACCGAGCACCGCCTCGACTACGGCCCGCTGGTGGACGAGATGCGCGCCGGGTTCGCCTCAGGGCTGACCCGGCCCATCGAGTGGCGCCGCAGTCAGCTCCGCCAGATCCAGCGACTGCTGGCCGAGGGTGAGGAGGAGCTGCTCGCCGCCCTCGCGACCGACCTGGGCAAGCCGACCCTGGAAGGGTGGGCGGCCGACATCGGGCTCGTGTCGGCCGAGATCGGCTACCTGCACGATCACCTCGACAAATGGATGCGGCCGGAGAAGGTGCGGGTCCCGATGATCGCCCAGCCGGGGAAGGCGACGATCGTCCCCGAGCCCCTGGGTGTCGCGCTGGTGGTCGCGCCATGGAACTACCCGGTACAGCTCGCGGTCCTGCCCATGGCCGCCGCCATCGCCGCGGGCAACGCGGTCGTCGCCAAGCCCAGCGAGCTGGCACCCACGGTGTCGGCCGCCCTGGCCCGTCTCGTCCCGCGGTACCTCGACCAGCGCGCCGTTGCCGTCGTCGAGGGGGCCGTGCCCGAAACCACCGCCCTGCTCGCGCAGCGCTGGGACCACATCTTCTATACGGGTAACGGCAGGGTGGGCCGCGTCGTGATGGCCGCCGCGGCCGAGCACCTCACGCCCGTCACCCTCGAGCTCGGTGGCAAGAGCCCGGTCATCGTCGACCGCGACGCCAACCTCACCGTTGCCGCGCGCCGCATCGCCTGGGGCAAGTTCGCCAACGCGGGGCAGACCTGCGTGGCGCCGGACTACGCGCTCGTGCACGAGGCCGTCGCCGATCAACTGCTCGACGAGCTGACGCGTGCCGTCAACCGCTTCTACGGCGGCGACCCGCGTCACAGCCCCGACTACGGCCGCATCGTGAACGGATCGCACTTCCGTCGTTTGTCCGGGCTGATCGACGGTGGCGGCTTCGAGCGGCTCGTGTTCGGGGGCGACCGTGACGAAGCGGCGCGCTACATCGCTCCGACCGTGCTCAGCGGCGTGGCGTCCGACGCCCCGGTGATGGGCGAGGAGATCTTCGGGCCCATCCTCGCGGTGCGTACCGTCCCCGACATGGACGCGGCCATGGCCGAGGTCAACGCGGGCGACAAGCCCCTTGCCCTGTACGCGTTCACCGAGTCGAAGCGCACCGCCGAGCGCATCGTGGCCGGCACGTCGTCGGGCGGCGTGTGCGTGAACGGCACGGTGCTGCACCTCGGCGTCCCCGGCCTGCCCTTCGGTGGGGTGGGGGAGAGTGGCATGGGGGCGTACCACGGGCGCACCGGCTTCGACACGTTCAGCCACCGCAAGGCGGTGCTGACCCGCCCCGCCCGCCCCGACCTGCCGGTGCCCTACCCGCCCTACCGGCGCTGGAAGGGCAGAGTGATGCGCCGCTTCCTCTGAGCCCACGGAGGTTCGAGGCTCAGGCGACGGTGACGTCGATCTTCATGCCGGCGTCGTAATGACCGGGCTCGTGGCAGCCGATCTGGACCTCGCCGGGCTCTTCGAAGGTATGGGTGAGCTCGGCCGTGTCGCCGGCGGCGACGGTGATCGAACCCTCTGCGTCGCCGCCGTGACCGGCGTGGGCGTCACCCGAGGCGCGCATCTCCTTCTCGTGGTCGGCTTGGGCCGCGGCGTCGCCGATGAAGGCGTCGTGGTCGACCTTGCCCTCGTTGGTGAACACGAAGCGGACCGTGTCGCCCGCGCTCACCTGGAGCGACGTTGGTTCGAAAGCGATGTCGCGCATCGTGATCTCGATGGTCCGGGTCGCGTCGCCAGAGCCGGAGGGCGTGGCGTCGCCGCCGCATGCCGCGCCGACGAGCGCGAGGGCGGCGACGAACAGAGTGAGAGAGCGCTTCATGAGTCTTCCTCTTACGAGTTCGCAGGGACGGGCTGATCGAGGACGGGACGGCGTAGGTCGAGGCGGCGCAGCAGCTGGGCGTTGAGGGCGACGACGATCGTCGACACGCTCATCAGCACCGCGCCCACCGCTGGCGGCAAGGTGATGCCCGCCCACGACAGCACGCCGGCGGCGAGGGGGATGGCGAGCACGTTGTATCCGGCTGCCCAGGCCAGGTTCTGGACCATCTTGCGGTAGCTGGCCTGCGACAGGCGGATGAGGGAGACGACGCCACGCGGGTCGTTGGAGGCGAGGACGACGTCGGCGGACTCGATGGCGACGTCGGTGCCGGCGCCGATGGCGATGCCGACATCGGCACGGGCCAGCGCCGGCGCGTCGTTGACGCCGTCACCGACCATCGCCACCGACAGGCCGCGACCTTGAAGCTCGGCGACCTTGGCGTCCTTGTCCTCGGGGAGGACCTCGGCCATGACCTCGTCGACTCCGAGCTCGGCCCCGACACTCTCGGCGACCTGGTGGGCGTCGCCGGTGATCATGACGACACGGCGGCCGAGGCGGTGCAGCTCGGCGATCGCCTCCTTGGCCTCCGGTCGGACCTGGTCCTCGAGCGCCAGCGCGCCGACGATGGCGTCGCCCCGTACGAGATACAGGACTGCCGCGCCCCGCCCTCGCCACGTCTCGGTGCGGGCGCGCAGCTCCTCGGGTTCGGTCAACGACCGCTCCCGGAGGAGGGCCGGCCCGCCCACGGCGTAGGGCTCCCCGTCGATGGTGGCCTCCACGCCGCGACCGGTGATGGTGCGGAACGCCGATGCGCGGGCGACGTCTCCGCGACCTCGGGAGGTGGCCACGATGGCCCGGGCCAGCGGGTGCTCGCTGTCGGACTCGACGCCACCGGCGAGGCGCAGCACCTCGCTCTCGTCCAAGCCGGCGCCGGCGATGTCGACCACGGCGTGCTCGCCCTTGGTGAGGGTGCCCGTCTTGTCGAACAGCACCGCGTCGATGGTGCGCATCGACTCCAGGGCGAGGCGGTTCCTGATGAGGATCCCGGCGCGGGCGGCCAGCGCGCTGGACAGTGAGACCACGAGCGGAATGGCGAGGCCGAGGGCGTGCGGGCAGGCGATGACGAGCACGGTCACGGTACGGACCACGGCCTCGTCGGTGTCGCCAAGGCCGAGCCAGGCCAGGAAGGTGATGACCGCCGAGCCGGCGGCGACGTAGAACAGCAGGGCGGCGAAGCGATCGGCGAGGGCCTGGGCCCGGCTGCGCGACGCCTGGGCTTCGGCCACGAGGCGTTCGATGCCCGCCAGCGCCGTGTCCTCACCGACCGCGTCGACCCGCACCCGGATGGAGGAGTCGGTCGACACCGTGCCGGCCACGACCCGATCCCCGGGGCCCTTGGCCACCGGGCGGGACTCGCCCGTCACCATCGACTCGTCCAGCTCGGCCTCGCCCTCGACGATCGCACCGTCGGCCGGCACCCGACCGCCGGCTCGCACCAGCACGACGTCACCGGGCCCCAGCTCGGCGAGCGAAACGGTCTCGACCTCGCCGTCGGGTCGCACCCGTTCGGCCTCGTCGGGCAACAGCTCGGCCAGCGCGGCGAGGGCGGACTGGGCCTGGCCCAGGGCCTTCATCTCCTGCCAGTGGCCCAGCAACATGATGGTGATCAGTGCGGCGAGCTCCCACCAGAACTCCAGGTCGAACCAGTCCAGGCTCGTGGCCATCGACGCGGCGTAGGCGACGGTGATCGCCATGGCGATCAGCAGCATCATCCCCGGCTGTCGTTCCCGGGCCTCGGAGACCCCGCCGGCAAGGAACGGCCATCCGGCCCACAGGTAGATCACCGTGCCGAGCACGGGGCCGACCCATTCCATGCCGGAGAAGTCGAGGTTGTAGCCGAACCAGTCCATGACCATGTGGCTGGTGACCACCACCGGGATGGTGAGCAGCAGGCTCCACCAGAACCGGCGGCGGAACATGGCGACGTGGTCACCGTGGCCGTCATGCCCGGTCGACTCGCGATGGTCGGCGTGCACGTCGTGGTCGGAGGGGGAGTGCGTCATCGTCATCGCTGCACCGTCACGTCCGCAGCAGGCGCTCGACGGCCGCCGTCGCCTCGGTGAGCTTGTGGTCAGCCTCGCTGCCGCCTGCGGCGACGGCGTCGGCCACGCAATGCCGGAGGTGGTCGTCGAACATCCCCACCGCTACCCGCTGCAGCGACTTGGTAGCCGCGGAGATCTGGGTGAGGACGTCGATGCAGAACCGGTCGTCCTCCACCATCTGGGCGACGCCACGCACCTGTCCCTCGATGCGGCGCAGGCTCTTCAGCAGCTCGTCCTTGCTCATCTCGTAGCCGGGCATGCTCATACCCTACCCCGGGGGGGTATCTGAGGCAAGTCGAATCAGCGGGCTGAAGAGACTTTGTTCTGCGGGTCACGGGGACGAGCCAACGTCCGGGCCAGCCAGGTCGTGACCTCCGACCAGGCCTGCTCGACGCCGGGGTGAAGCCGCGGCACGGAGAAGAAGCCGTGCACGTAGCCCAGGTAGTCGGTGTGTCGCACACGCACACCGGCGGCGTCGAGGCGGTCGGCGTACAGGCGCCCCTCGTCTCGGAGGGGGTCGTGCTCGGCGGTGATGATCAGCGTCGGGGGGAGCCCGGCGACGTCGTCGGCGAGGAGCGGCGACACGAGCTCGTCACGCGGGTCGCCGTCGCCCAGGTACAACTGCGAGTACTGCTCCATGTCGGCGACCGACAGGCCCGGGCCCCGGTAGTCGCGCGCCGAGGGACTGCTGCGGGTCACGTCGAGGGCCGGATAGACGAGGAGCTGGGCGGCAAGGTTGGGCGCGCCCTGGCGGCAAGCGAGGAGCGCGACCCCGGCCGCCAGGTTGCCGCCGGCGCTGTCGCCGGCGACCCCGAGGCGGTCGCGCGCCACGCCGAGCTCGACCGCGTTCTCCTCGACCCAACCGAGGGTGTCCATCGCGTCGTGCAACCCCGTCGGATGATGGTGCTCAGGCGCCAACCGGTACTCGAGGGCGACGACGATGATGTCGGCGCCCGCGGCCAGGCGCATGCAGAGGTGCTCCCATCCGGCGAAGCCGCCGAAGAGCCAGCCGCCGCCGTGGAGGTACACGAGACCGGGGCGCTCGCCAGTCCCACCGGCCGGTCGATAGACGCGCACGCGAAGCTCGTGGCCGTCCCGCGAGTGGAGTGTGCGTTCCTCGACGGACACACCTGCCGGCGGCCGGCCGACGAACAGCCGCGGTGGCTTCATGGCCGCTCGCTTCTCGAGCGGGGTCAGCGCGGCCTGCTCGATGGTCGGCGCCAACCCCGTCCTGGTGAGGAGCCTGGAGACGCCGAAGACGACACGGGTCCGGATGGCCAACCGCATACGCCGCAGCGTACGGGCGGTCGACCACTGGATTACGGTGTGTGCGGTCATGGACGATCGCACAGAAGACGACAGCAGCCTGGCGGTCGCACTGTTCCCCACCTGCGTCGTGGACGGCTTCCGCCCGGAAGCGGGTGTGGCCGCGGTCCGGGTCCTGCGCCGGCTCGGCTGTGCGGTCGAGGTGCCGGACACGACGTGCTGCGGACAGCCGGCGTGGAACGCGGGCCAGGTCGATGCCGCGGCGAAGGTGGCTCGCACGACGCTCGACGCCCTGACCGCGAGCGACGCCGAGCTGGTGGTGGTTCCCGCCGGCAGTTGCGCCACGATGATGACCGTCTTCTGGCCCGAGCTCTTCGACCTGGCCGGCGACGACGACGGTGCGGAGGCGGCCCGCGCATTGGTGCCGCGAGTGCGGGAGTTCTCCGTTGCGGTGGACGGACTCACTCCGGAAGTGGCCCTTGCGAATGAGGCGGGCGAGCGGGTGGCGTATCACCGGTCGTGCCACATGCTGCGCGAGCTGCGCATCGTCACCGAGCCCGAGCGTCTGCTGGCACGGGCCGGGGTGACGCCCGTACCTACGGGCGCAGAGGGTCGCTGCTGCGGATTCGGCGGGCTCTTCTCGGTCAAGCTGCCCGAGGTCTCCACGGCCATGGCCGACGACGTGCTCGACGAGGTCGTCGCGGTCGGGGCCGACGAGGTCGTCGGCTGTGATGCGTCGTGCCTCATGCACCTCGAGGCCCGCAGCAACGAGCGGCGGCTGGGCCTGCGGTTCGAGCACCTGGCCGAGGTGCTCGAGCGCGTCGCCACCACATGAGCGGCACCCAGCCCATCGAGCTCGTCCCCAAGCTCCGCGCGCGCACTGCGGCGGCGGTGGCCGATCGCCGGCTGGGCCGGAGCCTGGCCGCGGCGACCGACACCTTTGTCGGGCGCAAGGCGGCGGCCTACGGCCATCTGGCCGACGTCGAGGCCGTGGGCGACGAGGCGCGCGGCATCCGGGCACGGATCCTGGCCCGGCTCCCCGAGCTGCTCGAACAGCTTGCCAACAACGTGATGGCCGCCGGCGGTCACGTGCACTGGGCGGGCGACGCGGCCGACGCCAACGCCTACATCGTGGAGCTGGCCAAGGCCAGGGGCGTCGACGCGGTCGTGAAGTCCAAGTCGATGGTGACCGAGGAGACCGCGCTCAACGACGCTCTCGAGGCTGCGGGCTGCACGGTCACCGAGACCGACTTGGGGGAGTGGATCATCCAGGTCGCCCACGAGACGCCGTCGCACATCATCGTCCCTGCGATCCACAAGGACCGTCGTCAGGTCGCCGAGACGCTGTCGCGGGTCGCGGACGGTGACCTGTCCGACGTGCCCGAGGAGCTCGCCGCGTTCGCGCGTACCCGACTGCGCCAGCGCTTCCTGGAGGCGGGGATGGGCATCTCGGGCGTCAACTTCGGCGTGGCCGAGACCGGCTCGCTGGTGCTGGTCACCAACGAGGGCAACGGCCGCTTGGTCACCTCCGTGCCGCCCATCCACGTGGCCGTCATGGGCATGGAGCGCGTCGTCGCGACGGTCGCCGACCTGGACGTGCTGCTCGCCCTGCTGCCCCGCGCCGCCACCGGCCAGGCCATCACGACCTACGTGAGCATGATCACCGGGCCCCGACGGCCACCCGAGCCCGACGGCCCGGAGGAGCTGCACCTGGTGCTGCTCGACAACGGTCGCTCCGACATCCTCGGCACCGAGTTCACCGAGATGCTGGCCTGCATCCGCTGCGGGGCGTGCCTCAACGCGTGTCCGGTGTACCGCCAGGTCGGCGGCCATGCCTACGGATGGGTGTACTCGGGACCGATGGGTGCGGTGCTCACGCCGCTGCTCAACCACAGCGACGCGGCCCAGGAGGTCGCGCAGGCCTCGTCGCTGTGCGGCGCGTGCTGGGACGCGTGCCCGGTCGGCATCCCGCTCCAGGACATGTTGCTCGGCCTGCGGCGGCGCAACGCGGAGGCGAGCACGACGAGGGTCGAGCGGATGGCATGGGCGGCGTGGGCCGCGACGTGGAGCAGGCCGGGCCGCTACCGGGCGTCGCTGCGCGGCGCGTCCCGCGGCTTTCGGCTCATGGGCTCACCCGCCCACGCGCCAGGTCACGTCGACCGGTGGAGTCTCGGGCGCACGCTGCCCGTTCCGGGCAAGAGATCGTTCCGCGACCTCTGGAAGGATGGAATCCTGTGATGCCCCGTGAGACGGGGGACCGCAAGGCATTCGTCGGCCGCATCCGCGATCGAATTGGTGACGGGCTCCCCGTCAACCCTGTGCGGCCGGTGCCGGCCACGGTCGATCCGCACGGATCCATGCCGGTGGCGTACGTCCCCGCGCTGACCGACAAGCCCGCGAGCTTCGTCACTGCCCTCGACGCGGTGGCGGGACGGGGTGTGCGAGTACCCGACGGCACGGAGGGGCTGCGTCGCGTGTTGACCGAGCTGTGTGCAGGCGAGTCGGTGTCGTCTGCGGTCGTGACCGACGAGCCCGCGTGCGAGCCGGTGCCGGGCATCCTCGCCGAGCTCGGTGTGAGCGTCGTTCGTCCCGGCGACCCGGCCGCCAACGCCGTGGTCGACCTCGGGGTCACCGGCGCCGTCGCGGGCCTGGCCCGAACCGGCACGGTGGTGCTCGACACCCGCCGGGCCGGGAGTCGCACCGCGTCGCTGCTGCCCCGGGTGCACCTCGTCGTCCTGCAGGAGGCGGCGATCGTCGAGAGCACGGGTGACGTGCTGCGTGACCTGGCCCGCTGGTGTCCTGACGGCTTGCCGTCCAACCTGGTGTTCGTCACCGGCCCGAGCCGGTCGGCCGACATCGAGTTGCAGATCACCCTCGGCGTGCACGGGCCGAAGGCGCTGTGGGTCGCAGTGCTGGCTTGACTCAGGCGATCTCGACGAGCTCGCGGTAGTCGTCGAGGCGGCCGTCGTCCGGGTCGAGCTCGGTGACGAGCAGCCCGATGTCCTCCCACGCGACGCTCGTCGCGACCGAACGGGCGCCCAGCTTGGTGGAGTCCACCGCGAGCACGACCTCGCCTGCGACCGCGGCCATGGCCCGCTTGACCTCGGCCTCCTCGAGGCACGGTTCGGACGGGCCGAAGTCGACGTCGACGGCGGCAGCCGAGACGAAGAGGCGGCTGAGCAGCAGCTCGCCGGCGGCCCGGGACGCCAGGGGACCGACCAGGCTGCCGGTGCGGGCGTCGAGCTGGCCGCCGCTCAGCAGGCCGGTGATTCCCGCCTTGCCCTGCAGCGCGTGGAACGTCTCCCAACCGTTGGTCAGCACCACCAGGTCGCGCCCGTGGTCCACCGCGGTGGCCAGCCGCAACAGGGTGGAGGAGGCGTCGATGCCGATGGCGCCGGTGGCGGGGACGAGGTCGAGCAGCTTGTTGGAGATGCGGGCCTTGGCCCGGGCCCGGGTCTTGTGGCGGTCGGCGA
>JBEEFQ010000244.1:0-29233 GCA_041166245.1 Actinomycetota bacterium
AGACCACCATCGTCGAGGGCGGCGGCAAGAGCGACGACATCAAGGGCCGCATCAACCAGATCAAGGCCGAGATCGACAACACCGACTCGGACTACGACCGGGAGAAGCTGCAGGAGCGTCTGGCCAAACTGTCCGGCGGCGTGGCCGTCATCAAGGTCGGCGCCGCCACCGAGGTGGAGCTCAAGGAGAAGAAGCACCGCATCGAGGACGCGGTCAGCACCACCAAGGCCGCGGTCGAAGAGGGCGTGGTGCCCGGTGGTGGCGTGGCCCTGCTGCGCTCGCAGGCCCGCATCCTGGATGTGGCCGAGAAGCTCGAGGGCGACGAGGCCACCGGTGCCCGCATCGTGGCCCGGGCCGTCGAGGAGCCGCTGAAGCAGATCGCGGTCAACGCCGGCCTCGAGGGCGGCGTCGTCGTCGACAAGGTCCGCAACCTCAAGACGGCGGCCGAAGGCTTCAACGCCGCCACCGGCGAGTACGAGGACCTCGTCAAGGCCGGCGTCATCGACGCGGCCAAGGTCACCCGCTCCGCCCTCCAGAACGCGGCGTCGATCGCTGCCCTCTTCCTCACCACGGAAGCGGTCATCGTCGACAAGCCCGAGAAGGAAGGCGCCGGCGCCGGCATGCCCGGCGGCGGCATGGAAGACTTCTAGGCCCGTAGATCCGAGCAGTAGCCGAACTCGCCCGCTTTATCGTCCGTGGTGACGATAAAGCGGGCGAGTTCGCGTCTGGGGGCTAGACAATCGGGGCGATGGCGGACACGAGGATCAACACGTGGCGGCGGTTCCCGGCCAAACCGGAGGACTGGTTCAGCGCCACCGAGATCGACAAGGCCAAGCGCTACACCAGGCCGCTGAGCCGCCTCAACCTGGGCGAGCGGCTCGTGGGTGGAGCGGTGCTCGTCGCCCTCATCTGGACCCACGCGGTGCCGGAGTGGCTGAACGAGTGGGGGATCGACAACTGGGTGCTGCGTCTGCTCGTCGCCATGTTGATCACCCAGGCCGTCGAGCTCGTCGTGACGTTGCCGTTCGGCGCCTACCGCGAGCTCGTCTACGACAAGCGGTGGGAGTTCAGCACCCAGACGGTCGGCGGCTTCGCGTCCGACGCGGCGAAGGGCCTGCTCGTCGGTGTGGTGGTGACGACGGCGCTGCTGCTGCCCCTGTGGGCCCTCATCCGCGCCACCGAGCTGTGGTGGATATGGGGCTGGCTGGTGATGGGGGTCTTCGTCGTCGGCCTGGGCGTGCTGGCGCCGGTGCTGATCATGCCCCTGTTCAACAAGTTCACCCCGCTCGACGACGACGACCTGCGCGCCGACCTGCTCGGCGTGGCCCGTACCGCCGATGCCGACGTGAACGAGATCCAGGTGTCCGACGCCAGCCGCCGCACGCGCAAGGACAACGCCTTCGTGACCGGCATGGGGAAGACCCGGCGCCTGGTGCTGTTCGACACCATCCTCGCCCGACCCGTCGCGCAGATCCGCTCGGTCGCTGCGCACGAGATCGGTCACTGGAAGCTCGGTCACATCAAGCGCGTCATCCCCATCGCCGCGGGCCTGCTGTTCGTGAACTTCGCCGTGCTCCGCCTCGTGTTGGGCTGGGACAAGGCCCTCGAGTGGGCGGGCGTCTCCAGCCTCGACGACCCGGCCGCGCTCCCGCTCTTCCTCCTCGTGTTCCCCGCCGGCAGCGCGCTGACCGGGCTCATCTCGGCGTGGGTCACCCGCGCCGGGGAGCGCGAGGCCGACGTCTTCGCCCTCGAGGTCACGCGGGACCCCGACGCCATGACCGCGATGCTGCACTCGCTGCACACCGAGAACCTGGCCGACCTGGCGCCGTCGTGGTGGAAGCGGGCCACCGCCACGCACCCGCACGCGGCCGAGCGCCTGGCGATGGCGAAGGCGTGGTCAGACGCGTCTGACGGCAAGGAGCCGCTGCACGACGGCAGCGGCAGCTGACAGCTCCAGCGCGACGGCGGTGACGCCGAGGGGCAGGCCGGGGCCGTCGCCGCCCGTCGTCGACGACTGCAGCGGGCCCGGCTTGCCACCCAGGTCGCTGAGATCGGTCACCGGTCCGCCCCCGCCTGCGCCAGCGATCTCCTCGGGCAGGGCCTGCAGCCCCTCGCCCGGCGGCGGGGGCGGGGGCGCCACGTCGGCGCTGCCGGCCTTCAGGGTGAACAGCGTCGACTTGAGCCCGAGCCCGGCGTCGAAGGCGAGGCCGGTCACGGCGCGGGGGCCGGCGCTGCCGTCGAGGGTCACCTCCATGGCCCGCCCGGACGGACCGACCTTGGTCACCCGCGCGCCCGTCACCTGGCCGGGATAGCCGAAGCGGCCGCCGAGGTCGGTGAGGGCGACCTGGGTGTTCCACGGCAGTGGGTTCTTGGTGTCGTAGGGCGCGGGCCGGAGATAGGGATAGCCGGCGCCGGTGGTGCCGAAGCCCTCCTCGCGGCTGGCGGAGAAGCCGCCGCCGTTGGCCGAGTAGACGGCGGTCGCCAGCGACTTGCCGAACATGATGACCTGACGGGCCGAGTCGGCCACCGCCTTGTTCATGGCGCCGTACTCGGCATCGGCGCCGAGGTAGACCTGGCAGCGCTGGGTGTCGCACAGCTCGCCCGCGACGGACATGGACCGGAGCGCGTACGTCCGCGCCGCAACCGCCTGGGCCCGGAGCGACGCCGGCGGCCAGCTCGGGTCGCGCACTTCGCCCATGCCCCGCAGGTACTGCTCGACGTCGACCTCGTTGACGAGCCGGAGCACGCCTGGGCCTCCGATCGCCTCCACGACGCCGCGGTAGCGGCGGCTGCGGGCGGGCACGCCCACCGTCCCGCCGTCGGAAGGGACGGCGATGAGCGACCGGGCCGAGGACGGGGAGGACGCGCCGGGTGACGGTGCCCCGGGCGGCGGCGGTTGCCGTTCGGGCGGCGCGGTGGTCGTCGTCGTCGGCTGAGGGACCGTCGTGGTGGTGAACCCGAGGAAGCTCGTGGTCGTCGTCGTGCTCGACGTCGTGGGCGGCGGCTCAACTTGTGCGGGGGCCACGACTGCGCCCGCCGCCACGTCGGGTCCCGGTGCCGCCGCGGCCGACGACGTCGGCGGCGGGCCGGACGACGACTGCTGCGCCCCGCTCAGGGCGGTTGCCGTGTACCGCGAGCCGTCGAAGCGGATGCGGACCTGTCCACCGGGCCCGACCCGCACCGGGAACCCGGCTGACTGTGGCCCCGACCTCGCGTCCCGCACGTCGCCCCCGTTCGGGAAGGCCACGATGGCCTCTCGCCCGGTGGCGGTGTGCACCGCTACCCGCACCGACCCCGTCGCCTTGCCGATCCCGGTGCCGGGATAGAAGTGGCCGAGGATCTGGTTGGTGGACGCGCCGGACTTGCCCATCCAGTACGCGCCGTCCTGGGCCATGCCGACCCCGTGGCCGAACCCCCGTCCGTCGACGACCAGCACGGGCACGGCGGCGGGGGCGGGATCAGGCCCGGTGACCGAGACCAGGCAGACGAGCACGGCGAGAACAAGCAGCCGCCGCATCCCGACCATCCTGTCCAATGAGCAGCGCGGACTTCCAGTCCGGGGGTGCCCTTTAGAGTGATGGATGTGGCTGATCCCATCGTCCCCAGCACGGGCCTCGGTGTGCTGCACCTGTTCTTCCGTGTGAGTCCGTCGGTCGACACCGAGGCGGTGGGCGCCGCGGTCAAGGCCGCGCAGGCCGAGGAGGGCTACCAGGTCGTCGTGTTCGCAACGCTGGGGCACAAGGCCGACGTCGGCTTCATGGCCCTCGGTCCCGACCTGTGGCGGCTGCGGCGGCTGCAGTCGGCATTGCAGGCGGCCGGGCTCGAGATCGTGTCGTCGTACGTGTCGCTCACCGAGGTGTCGGAGTACGCGCAGCACATGACCGAAGGCATGAAGCGGCCTCGGCTCTACCCGACGCTGCCGCCGGAGGGGAAGAAGGCCATCTGCTTCTATCCCATGTCGAAGCGCCGCAACGTGGGGCAGAACTGGTTCGCGCTGCCCTACGAGGAGCGCGAGCGGCTCATGCACGAGCACGGCACGACCGGGCGCTCATTTGCCGGTCGCGTCGTGCAGCTCGTCACCGGGTCGGCCGGCCTCGACGACTGGGAGTGGAGCGTCACCCTCTTCGCCGAGCACCCTGACGACCTCAAGGAGGTCGTCTACAAGATGCGCTACGACGAAGCGTCGGCTGTCTACGCCGAGTTCGCCTGGTTCATCACCGGCATGGTCGGCGACGTCGACGAGGTCCTCGACGCCGTCCTGCGCTGACCCCGCGTTCTCGAGGCAATACGTCGCGGATTCCGCGACGTATTGCCTCGAGAACGGGCTTACGCGAGCTGGGGCGGGAGGTAGCCCTCGAGGCGGAGCAGGTACTCCTTGGCGGCCATGCCGCCGCCGTAACCCGTGAGCGAGCCGTTGGCGCCGATGACGCGGTGACACGGCACGACGACGGCGATGGGGTTGGTGCCGAGGGCGCGGCCCGCGGCGCGGCTCGCCGCCTTGTTGCCGGCCTTGTCGGCGACGGTGCCGTAGGTCGACACCTGGCCGTAGGGGATGTGGTTGGTCGCCTCGAGCACCCGTTGCGCGAAGCCGTGGGAGAGCGACCAGTCGAGCGGGAGGTCGAAGTTCGTGCGCGCCCCTTCGAAGTACTCGTCGAGCTGGCGGCGCACCGGATCGAGCTTGGCCGGCGCCTCCATGACCCGGGGCGACACGCGCAGCGCGAGCTGCTCCAGCATCGAGTCGGGCGGGGCGCCGAACCACAGGCGCACCAGGCCCTTGTCGGTCGAGGCGACGAACAGGGGACCGATGGGCGAGTCGACGGTTGTGTAGGCCACGTCCACCAGGCCCTCGGCCGTGGCCCGCTCGGCCAGCTTCGTCATGCGGTCAGCGCTCATCCCACACCTCTCTCAGCTTGCGCAGTCCTTCGAACACGTTGCGGCGGGCCGCGTCGGGTGACGTGCCCATGGCCACCGCGATGTCGGCGTAGGGCAGGTCGGCCACGTATCGGCGCAGCACTGCTTCGCGCTGCTTGCCCGGCAGACCGTCCACTGCATTCCAGAGCTCGGGGACGGGCGTCCCGGCCGGCGCGATCTCCCCTGCTTCGGGGACGGCACCGACGGGGACGGCGTGACGAGCGCGCGTGCGGTGCGTGTCCATGGCCTTGTTGTGGGCGATGGTGAACAGCCACGCCCGCAAGTTCGAGCCCGACCGCACTCCCGGATAGGCGCGCAGCGCCGACAGGTACGTCTCCTGCCAGCAGTCATCGGCATCCTGGGCGCCGGCGACGGCGACGAGGAACCGGAACACATCCTCCCCGTGGTCGTCGACCAAGCGCTGGAACGGCGGCAGCGGCACGGGTATGGAACGTACCGGGTGGGCCCGGCGTGAGATTCCTAGCCGCGAATGTGCTTGAGGGTGTCGGTGACGACCCGCTCGACCGGCTCGGCCCTGGAAAGCCGGGCCCGCTGCTCCTCGGCCATCGCGGTGGCGACGGCGCGGGCCTCTGCCTGGTCGGCCGAGGTGACGGTGACCGCTGCCGCGTACTGGCCCCGGGCGAAGGCAACGACCTCGATGCTGACGCTGCCGTCCGGCGCCACCAGGCTGTAACCGTGCCCGCCGGGCACCGACCGGACGGGGAATGTCGACCACGACAGGTGATGGGTGGCGGCCACCTGGGGCACCAGGCGCTCGAGCCGGGCTTCGTCACCGACGGCCCCGGCATGGGTCCGGTACTGGAAGAGCTCGATGTTGACGGCCTCGGTTTCGCTGCCGCCCACTTTCCATTGGCGGGTGTAGCCGCGCACGAGGCCGGCGTCGGTGAGGGCCTTTCGAGCCGCCGCGCCTTCGACGTCCTCGTGCACGGCGCGTTCGAAGTCGACGGGGCCGGTGTTGGCGACGTGGTCCTCGACCCGGATGTGCGGCGCAGGCGTGTCGTCGACGAGCATCGCGCCGAGGTCCTGGAACGATCCAGCGTCGCGGACCCGCGTCTGGTTGCGGACGACGAGCCCGGCGGAACCGAGCAGGGACACGGCGATGGCCGCCCGCGCCAGCGCCGACGCCCACCGGGGTGCGGGGCGGGCGGGACCATGGACAGGCGCGGGCGCGGGCGGCAGCATCGCTGTGGGGCGACCGGAGGCGGGATCGGCGTGCTCGGGGCAGCGGCCCGCGCCGATGTAGGTGGGTCGGTCGCAGAGCTGGCAACGGTCGGCCTTCTTGGCCTGGCAGTGGGGGCAGGTTCGCGGATGGGTCGCGCGGTCGATCGTGCCCTCGCACCGCGCGCACTCGAAGGTGACCCGCTCGAGTGTGCTCACCGGTGCCATGCCCGATCTCTCGGCGTCACCGGGCTAGTTGCTTAACACCCCCGTGTCATGGTCACGCGGAATTGGGCCGCGCGACCTACGCGCTAGGTACCGACGTCGCCGCCCAAATACGCGGCCTTGACGGACTCGTCCTCGAGGAGGTCGGCCGCGGGGGCGCTCTTGACGATGACGCCGGTTTCGAGCACGTAGGCGCGGTGGGCCCGCTTGAGGGCCTGGGCCGCGTTCTGCTCGACGAGCAGGATGGTGGTGCCCTGCTTGTTGATCTCGGTGATGACGTCGAACACCTGGGAGACGAGCTTGGGCGCCAGTCCCATCGAGGGCTCGTCGAGCAGCAGGACGTGGGGCCGGGCCATGAGCGCCCGTCCGATGGCCAGCATCTGCTGCTCACCGCCCGACAGCGTGCCGCCCGGTTGCTTGCGGCGCTCTTGGAGACGGGGGAAGAGCGTGAAGACCCGCTCGAAGTCCTCGCGGAAGTCGCCCTTTCGCGCGTAGGCGCCCATCTCGAGGTTCTCCGTCACACTCATCCCGGGAAAGATGCCGCGCCCTTCCGGCGCCTGGCAGATGCCCCGCTCGACGAGCTGGTGGGCGGGCACGCCCACGATCTCCTCACCCTGGAACCGGATGGCGCCGGACGTGACGGGGCGCAGCCCCGAGATGGTCTTGAGCGTTGTCGACTTCCCGGCACCGTTGCCGCCGATGAGGGTGACGATCTCGCCCTCGTCCACCTGGACGGAGATGCCCTTCAGTGCTTCGACCTTGCCGTAGTGGACGCGGACGTCCTCGAGCTCAAGCAACACCGCTGTCCTCCGCCACACCGAGATACGCCTCAATGACCCGAGGGTCGTTCTGGATCTCTTGGGGCACGCCTTCGGCGATCTTCTGCCCGAAGTCGAGCACCGCCAGCCGGTCGCACACACCCATCACCAGGCCCATGTCGTGCTCGATGAGCACGATGGTCAGGCCCGAGTCGCGGATGCGGCGGATGAGCTCGATGAGGGAGCGCTTCTCCGACGGGTTCATGCCCGCTGCTGGCTCGTCGAGCAGCAGCACGCTGGGGCCGGTGGCGATGGCCCGGGCGATCTCGAGGCGGCGCTGGTCTCCGTAGGGGAGGTTGCGGGCCAGGTCGTCGGCCCGGCGCCCGATGCCGACATAGTCGAGCAGGCGCTGGGCCTCGGCTCGTCCCTCCCGCTCCTCCCGCCGGTGGCGGGGCAGGCCGAGCAGGGCGCCGGGCACGCTCGTGCCGTGTCGGGCGTCGGTGCCCACGATGACGTTCTCGAGGGCGGTCATGTTCGGGAACAGCCGGATGTTCTGGAACGTCCGCGCCACGCCCGCCTCGGTGATGCGGTGGGGTCGCCTGCCGAGCACGCTCTTGCCGTTGACGCGGATGTCGCCTTCGGTCGGGTGGAACACGCCGGTGACGCAGTTGAACAACGTGGTCTTGCCCGCGCCGTTGGGGCCGATGATGCCGAAGATCTGCCCCCGGCGGACCGCGAGCGACACGTCGCTGAGGGCGACGACGCCGCCGAACTCCATGGTGACCTTGTCGAGCTCGAGCACCGTCTCTGCCGCCTCCACCTCGACGGGCAGTTCGGTCACCACGTCAGCGGCAGCCTCGGCGTCGTTCTCCCTCGCCGCGCTGGAAGGAGCGGGCTCCTCAGGAGCGGGCGCGTCCTCGGCCGCCTCGTGGGTGGTCATCGGTGTGGCGGCCAAGCCCCGCCCCTCGCCCGCCTCGGCCAGCTCGGCGGCCCGCTGGCGGCTCGGGATCAACCCTTGAGGTCGGAAGATCATCATGACCACGAGGGCGAAGCCGAACAGAAGCACGCGGTATTCGGTGATGTCCTGCACGTCGCCGCCCGTGACGGTGTTGAGGGCGTCCCTGATGGTCGTGCCCGCGGCCGCGTCGCGCAGGTACTCGGGGATGAAGCCAATGGCGAAGGCGCCGGCGATGACGCCGGGAACCGAGCCCATGCCTCCCAGCACCACTGCGGCCAGGATGATGACGGAGAAGAAGAACGGGAAGTTGTCGGGATTGATGAAGCCGACCTTGCTGGCATAGAGCCATCCCGCCAGTCCGCCGGTGGCGGCGCCCATGGCGAAGGCCCACAGCTTCATGTTGAAGGTGGGGACGCCCATGGCCTCGGCCGCGTCCTCGTCCTCCCGGATCGCGGCCCACGACCGCCCCACACGCGACCGCGTCAGCCGCATCAGCATGAAGAGGCCGACCACGATGGCCGCGAGGGCGAGGTAGTAGTACGGCAGCGGGGCGAACTTGAACTCGGTGCCGAAGATGGCCTGTGGATGCTTGATGCCGGTGATGCCGCGGGATGCACCGAGCGATTCGGTGTTCTGGGCCACGATGCGAACGATCTCGCCGAAGCCCAATGTGACGATGGCGAGGTAGTCGCCCCGCAGGCGCAGTGTCGGTGCGCCGAGCAGGACGCCGGCCACCATCGCGATGAAGATGGCCACGGGGAGCGACTCCCACCCGCCCCATCCGAACGTGGTCGTCAGCTTGGCCGTGGTGTAGGCGCCGACCGCGTAGAAGGCCACGTACCCGAGGTCGAGCAGCCCGGCCATGCCGACCACGATGTTGAGGCCCAGGGCCAGGATGATGTAGATGCCGACCGGGAAGAAGAGCACGCTCTGCCAGTAGGTCGGCAGCGTCAGCGGGACGAGAATGGCGAAGGCGAGCAGCGCCAGCACGACGAGGCCCTTCCCCCACCACGGCGCCCGGCCCCAGAGCCGGGCCCCTCGGTCGACCGGGGCCAGCCGCCTGAGAAGCCGGGCCAGCGGACTGAAAACCCGTCTGAGCGAGACGAAGATCATGCCCGGGACCGTCCCAGCGCCTCGCCGAGCAGACCCGTGGGCCGGAACATGAGGACGATCACGAGCATGGTGAAGGCGAACACGTCGGTCCACTGGCCGCCGAGCACGGTCGCGCCCCACTTCTCCAACAACCCCAGCAGCAGGCCACCGACAAGGGCGCCACGAATGTTGCCGATCCCGCCGAGCACGGCGGCGGTGAAGGCCTTGATCCCGGGGATGAAGCCGGCGCTGTACACGGCCGTCTCGAAGCGGATGCCGTAGAGGGCGCCGGCGGCGCCGGCGAGGAGGCCGCCGAGGAGGAACGTGAGCATCACGACCCGGTCGATGTTGACGCCCATCAGTGCCGCCGTCTCGGGGTCCTGGGCCGTCGCCCGGATGCCTCGACCGAGCCGGGAGCTGCGCACGAAGCGGTCGAGGGCGGCCATGAGGACGAACGCGGCCACCAGCACCAGGACCCTGTCCGAGCTGACGTCGGCCCCGCCGATCGAGAACACGGTGTTCTTCTCCATGACCCGTTGGTAGGGGATGGGGTCACGGCCGTAACGCGCTGCGAAGAGCTCCTGCAGGAACAGGGAGATCCCAATGGCGGTGATGAGGGCGGCCAGCCGGGGCGCGCCGTGGCGCCGTAGTGGTCGGTAGGCGACGCGTTCCATCACGACCGCCGCGGCCCCTGACGCGAGCATGGCAACGATCGTGATGGCGATCAGCGTGAAGATCAACGCCGCGCCACCCTTGGCTGGGTCGCCCACCTCGATGCCGAGCGCGTGCATGGCGAACACCGACGCGAAGATCCCGATCATGAAGATCTCGGAGTGGGCGAAGTTGATGAGTCGCAGCACGCCGTAGACGAGGGTGTAGCCGAGGGCGATCAGCGCGTAGATCGCCCCGGCGGAAAGGCCGTCGATCGTCTGCGGTCCGAATTGCTCCTTCAGGCAGGTGAAACAGGTCTCTATGGCTCCGCTCCTCCGGTGTCGGACGCAACAGGGGGCGCCCGAAGGCGCCCCCTGTTCAAACCGTGTTCCTTGTACCGACCTGCGCTACTTGGCCAGGTCCTTGGTGGAGCCCAGCTCGGTGATCTTGCCTGCCTTCACCTCGTAGACGAAGACGTCGCCGCCCTTGACGTTGCCGTTGTCCTCGAACTCGATGGTCTTGCCGATGCCCTCGTAGCTGGTGAGACCTTCGATGTACTCGAGCAGCTGGGCCCGGGTCGTCTTGCCGTCCTCGACCCCGGCCACGAGCAGCTTTACGGCGTCGTAGCCCTCGGTGGAGTAGGTGCCGGGGTCCTTCTTGATCTCGGCCTTGTACTTCTTGGCGAAGGCGCCGAGCTTGCCCGGGGCGGACTCGGTGGCCCACTTGCACGGGCAGGTCAGCAGGGCGCCCTCACCGCCCGCGGCGCCCGCGGCGGTGACGAAGCCGTTGTCGAGGGAGCCGTCGCCGCTCACGAACTTGGCCTTGATGCCGGCGTCGGAAAGCTGCTTCTTGAGGCGGCCGGCGTCGGAGTAGTAGCCGCCGTAGAACACCACGTCGACGTTGGCCGCTTTCACCTTGTTCACGGCGGCCGAGTAATCGGTGCCCGCGGGCTGAACAGCGTCGGTGACGGCCGTCTTGATGCCCTTCTCGTCCAGCAGCTTCAGCACACCCTCGAAGAGGCCCTTGCCGTAGTCGGTGTTGTCGTGGATGAGGGCGACCGACTTGGGCTTGACCACCTTCTGGAAATAGTCGGCCACGCCCGCCGCCTGCACACCGTCGTCAGGGATGATGCGGTGGAACACCTTGCCGCCCTTGACCACGTCGGGGATGTCCACAGCCGTGGCCGACGGGCTGATCATCACCAGGCCCGCTTCCTCCAGCGACGGGATGACCGCCTTGGTCTCACCCGAGAAGGTGGGGCCGAGCACGGCCACGACTTCCTGGTCGGGGATGTACTTGTCCTTCTGGCCCGGCGCCTGGGCGGGGTCGCCCTGGGTGTCGAAGGGCTTGAGGATGTAGTTGTACTTCTCGCTGGCCGCGTTGGCCTCCTTGAGGGCCACCGTGGCGCCGTCCCGGATGTTGATGCCCAGGCTGGCGTTGGGCCCGGTGAGGGGGCCCTGGAACGCGAAGGCGATGGTCTTCTTCTCACCGCCGCCAGCAGTGGTGGCCGACGAGGAACCCCCGTCGTCGTCAGATCCACAGGCCGCCATGGTGAGCATGGCAACGGCGAGCAGTGCTACGAGGCGCAGGGCGCCCTTCCTCGAACTCCGCACGGGTCGAGTCCTTTCGTCCGATTGTTCGGCGGCAGGAGCATAGGCACAAACCCGTGGCGCGGTGACGACAGGCACACGGGCCCGCCGGGTCAGCCGAGGAAATCGGCGACGAGCGTCTCCCAGAGCTGCACCGACATCTCGAGCGACTCGACGTCGATGCGCTCGTTGTCGCCGTGGGCCATGGTGGCGATCTGGTCGAGCGACGTCGTCTCGCTGAACATGCCGAAGCCGTAGGCTGCGGTCCCGAAGTGGCGGCGGAAGTGGCGGGCGTCGGTGGTGCCGACCATGCGCATCGGCAGCAGCGAGGCGCCCTCGTAGAACTGCTGGGCGGCCCGGCCCATGGCGTCGACGAGCGGGGACTGGGCCGGCGATTCGGTGGCGGTGTCGTCGGGGCGGTGGAAGTCGACCGTGACCTCGCCGGCCAGGTCGCCCAGGGCACGATCGATCATCTCCCGGACCTGGTCGGCCCCGTCGCCAGGGAGCGTGCGGATGTCGAGCCCGACCTCGACCGCCTCGGGGATGATGTTGAGCTTGCTGCCCGCCTGCAGCATGGTCGGCGTGATCGTCGTGTGGGTGCAGGAGTAGGCCATCTTGGCGATGCCCACGGGCAGGAAGGCGAGGGCATCGACGAAGCCCTCCTCCTGCAAGAGCGGGCCGGCCAGCTCCTCGGGAATGCCGAGCCCGTCGACGAAGCCCCGCCACGCACCGTCGAGCCTGGTGGGCGGCTTGTAGGCACCCAGGCGTCGGACGACCTCGGCCGCCTTGATGAGGGCGTTGTCGGAGCCGAACGGCATCGACCCGTGGCCGGGGGTGCCGGACAGCCGCAGCGTGGCCCACATCGGGCCCTTCTCCTCGGCCAGGTAGGGCAGGCGCACGCCCGCGGGCGTCGGCAGGGGGAAGCCGCCCGATTCGGTGATGAGGTAGTCGCAGCGCACGGCGTCGGCCTCGTTGACCGCCAGGTGCTCGGCACCGTAGGTGCCGCCCGCCTCCTCGTCGGCCACGGCGGCGACGATCAGCGTCCCTTTCGGGCGGAAGCCCCGATCGGCGAGCCGTCGCGCCGCGACGACCATCGACGCGGTGATGTTGAACATGTCGATGGCGCCTCGGCCCCAGACGAAGCCGTCGATGAGCTCGCCCCCGAACGGGTCGTGGTCCCAGCGCTCCTCGTTCACCGGCACCACGTCGGTGTGGCCACACAGG
Source organism: Actinomycetota bacterium (assembly GCA_041166245.1). Classification (GTDB taxonomy): domain Bacteria; phylum Actinomycetota; class Acidimicrobiia; order Acidimicrobiales; family JAFATL01; genus JBEEFP01. The sequence continues at coordinate 12,588 of JBEEFQ010000244.1, forward strand.
CAGAGCGAGGGCGCGTCGGGGTCGCTGCCCTCGATGCGCGTCACCAGGCTGGCTCGGCCCGGCGCCGATTCGAAGCGCTGGACGTCGAGGCCGCCGCCCTCCAGGTAGGTCTGCAGGAGGTCGGCGTTGCGCAGCTCCTCGCCCGAGGTGACGGCGCCGTCGTTCACGCACCGGTTCCGGATCAGCTGCTGGGTCAGGGGCACGACGTCGGTCGTCGCATGGGCCATGGTCGTGACGTTACGACGAGATCGCGTCGAACAACCCCCAGGCCAGCGCGGTAGACGCATCGACCGCCACGCCGGTGAGGGCGAGCTCGGCCGTGCGCTGACGCCCGATGCGGCGGGGCAGGCTGACGGTGCCGCCCGCGCCGGGGATCAGCCCCATGCCCACCTCGGGAAGCATGACGGTGGCGTCGGGAGTCGCCTCCACGCGGGCGCAGAATGCCGGCAGCTCGACGCCCGCGCCGACGCACGGGCCGTTGACGTGGGCCGTTGCCCGCAACTCGTGCAAGAGCACGCCGGCCGCGCGAGACGTGCGGATGCCGTGGGCCAGCACGGGGTCGGGCGTGGTGCCGAACTCGGCCAGGTCGCCTCCGGCCGAGAACGAGGGCCCGTTGCCACGTATCACCACTGCAGGACGGGGGTGCATGACCGACGCGGCGCGCAGCACGTCCACCAGCCCGTCGCGCAGTGCCGCGCTGTACGCGTTGCGCGCGCCCGGCCGGTTGAGGACGATCGTCACGGTCTCGCCGTCCTGCTCGACCAGCACGGGCTCGGTCGCGGGCTTCGCCTCCCGTGGCGGCTGGGCATCCAGCCAGCGCCGGAACTCGGCGCCGGCGAGGAGCATCGAGTACGCGGCAGACTCGAGCACGAGGGCGTCGACGAGGTCGAGGCGCGCATTGGCGCGCAGCACCTGGGTGAGCGTGGCCGCCGCCAAGGGGGTCGTGGCGCACGTCGACTCGATGGCCGCGAGGCGGTGGTCGGCCGCATCGAGGACCACATCGCAGATCGGGACCTCGCGCCCGGGGCCGACCCCGACCACGATGCGCCACGGCGGCGCCGGCCCCTCGATGCCGGCGAAGCCCGGGTCGTCGAGGTCGACCACCACGAGCGGGCTCTCGGCGTCGGTGATGGGCGCCTCGAGCCAGGCCGCGTCCTGCAACCGGTCGCGCAGCTGATCGGCCCGCAGCGGTTGGGCGGCCACCCCTCGACGTTACGTCCGAGCTCAGTCCCGGAGGAGAGCCAGTGACGAGCGGCGTGCGGCTCGCGCGCCGAAGCCGGTGCCGATAGCGGCGGCCACGAGCAGGGTTGCTGTTGTCACGACGGCCAGGCCGCCGAGCGGGATCATCGGACCTTCGGGCGTGCCGAGCCCATCGGCGGCCAGGCGCCAAGCCGCTCGCCCCGCCGCCACACCGAGGGGCATGCCGATGAGCAACGCGGTGCCCGCGGTGAGGAGCGCCTGCCAGCGCAGCATGGCGCGGAGCTCCTTCCTGGCGCAGCCGATCGCCCGCAGCACGCCCAACGCCGAGGCGCGCCGGCGCGCGGTCGTGGCTCCGAGGTGCGCGAGGGTGGCGACCCCGAGCAGCGCCAACACGCCTGCGAGCACAGTGGGCAGCAGACGCAGGCGATGGGCGCCTTCGAGGGGATCGGTGCGGATCGGACCGAGGACCGTGCCGGGGAAGTCAGCACGCAGCCGGGTCAGGGCCTCCTCCCTGTCGACGCCCGGGTCGAACGTCACGAGGTACTGGCTGGCGGGGATGCCCTCGATCTCCTCGCGCAGCTCCGGAGGTGCAGCGCGCCGCGCGCCGGCCTTGGTGATGGTCGCGCCCTCGGTGAGGGTGCGGCCCCCGGAGAATTGGACCGGAGGGGTGAACACGCCGACGATCCTGAACGGTGCGCCGTCGCCGTCCTCGAAGCGGACGCGAACCTGGCCGCCGATCTGCGCGCCGGTTGCCTCCAACGTGTCGCTGGCGAGCACGACCTCGTCCGCGGCGCGCGGGGGGCTGCCCGTGAGGATGCGCCCGCCCGCCCATCCCCTTCCTGGAATGGCGACACCGACCTCGTCCAACTCGATGCCGTCGACCGCGCCCCCGCCGCCGCTGATGCCGGTGAAGGCCTGCACGTCGGGGTTGCCGGCCAGGAGTGCTGCCGCTCGCTCGGTGCAGTCCGCGTCCGAGCAGTTGGCGGCGGCCACGTCCCAACTCCACCCGTAGGCCGCGGGCGTCGTCGTCACCCGTTCGAGGCTGGCGCCGAAGGTGACGGCGGCAGCGACCCCGACGATGCCGGCCACCGCCCCGACCAGTGCAGTGCGGGCTGGCACCCGACCTCCCTCGCCCCGTCGACTCGTCGCCAGCCAGGCGCCGATGACGATGGCGGGCCTGCCGCCGAGGCGCGCCACCGTGCCCGGCGCGGCTGCGGGGCGCGGCTGTGTCCGAGCGGGCAGGTAGTGCTGACGGAGCACGGTGACGATGGCAGCTCCGACGACGACGACGAATGTCAGCAGCACGCCCAGGGTGGTCACCGGCACGTCGAGGTTTGGGCCCGAGCCGAGCTCGGCCCGACCCGCAATGCCGATGGGCCCGATGAGTGACAGCGCAGCCGCTCCTCCCACGGCGATCACCGAGCCGGCCCCCGCGATCGCCGCGGCCCAGATGGCGGCGGCGGCCACCATCGTCGTCCGGCCCGCGCCGACGGCGCGTACCGCGGGCGAGGACAGCTCGGCGGTGAGCACGTGGCGCCCGATGGCGAGACTGCCTGCGACGAGGGCCACGAGCCCCAGGACGGCGGCGAACCCGTAGACCGCGCCGGACTGCAGATCGATCACCCGGCGGACAGCGTCGTGCTGGCTCGTGTCCTCGTTGCCGGGCTCGACATCGGCGGCGCCCGCGAAGGGGCCCTCTACGAGCGCCTGGAGCGACCGCATTCCCTCGTCGCCGTCGAGCCGCGTGACGACACCGACGCCGTAGTTGGGGAGGTCGCCGTCGAAGCGGTCCCAGAGCGCGGCGGGGAACCAGGCGTACTCCGTCTCGCGTTCGTAGACGGTCCCGGGCTGGGCGTCGGCCTGGAACTGGAGGTCGGCGGGTGCCTTGGCGATGGCGGTCACCGTGAACGTGTGGATGCCATGGGCGGGCCGGCCGTCGGGCTCGAGGCCGACCTCGTCGGTCTGCTCACGGTTGAACACCGCGAGTCGCATCTGGGCTCCGGGCCGAAGCCCGCGGCGCTCGGCCAGGGCCTCGTTCACCGCCAGCTCGAACGGCTTTCGGGGCATCCGGCCGCGGAGGACAGCCGGGCGGTCGAGCGACTGGTCGCCACCGAGATGTGCCAGCCCGGAGACCACTCCCCGGGTGTCGACGGTCCCGTCGGCCCGCACCTCGCCGAAGACGACGAAGGTCTTGGTGGCCGATGAGGCGACACCGTCGGCGGCGGCGACGGCCGCTTCCAGCTCGGGCAGCCGGCTGTCGTCGAACGCGAAGACGGCCGCGTCGGTCGGACGGCTGAACTCGACGAAGCGCTCGAAGGCATCTGGCCCCTGGCGGGCCATGGCGACGAGCGCGACGAGGACGGCGGCCGTCACCCCTGTGGCGAGGGCGAACAGGAGCGCGGAGCGGCGCCTGCTCCGCAGCTCGACCCGCGCCAGGTACATCGCCGGGGCCAACCACCCGCCGCGGCCAGAAAGCCTCGTCGTCTCCTCGATCGTCATGTCTCTACTCGGAAGCTACGAGGGGTGGCGGGGCGTCGTGAAGGGCGCAGGCCCCACCGACGCCGGGGTGCCAGCACGCGCCAGACTGGGCGGGCCATGGCCGAGCTCCTCTACCTCCGAGACGCCTACCAGCGATCCTTCACGGCCACGGTGACGGCCGTCGACGGGCAGCGGGTGACCCTCGACCGCACCGCCTTCTACCCGACGGGCGGGGGCCAGCCCCACGACACCGGCACCCTCGGCGGGGTCCAGGTCGTCGAGGTGCGCAAGGAGGGGGACGCCGTGTGGCACACGCTCGAAGGACCCGTGCCCGCCGTCGGCGACGAGGTCACCGGCGAGGTCGACTGGGACCGCCGCCACGCCCTGATGCGCACCCACACCGCGCTGCACGTGCTGTGCGGGGTGATCTGGAACGAGTGGGGCAAGGCGGTGACTGGCGGCAACATGGAGCCTCTGGCCGCGCGCATGGACTTCGAGTTCGATCCGTTGCCTGAGGGCTTCGGTCAGACGGTCGAGGACCTGGTCAACAAGGAGCTGGCCGCGGGCCGCCCCGTCGAGGTCACCTTCCTGCCTCGGGACACGGCGGTCGCCGACGAGGACCTCATCCGCACCAAGGTCAACATGATCCCGGAGTCCGTGCAGGAGATCCGCGTCGTCGACATCGTCGGTCTCGACAAGCAGGCCGACGGTGGCACCCACGTGCACACCACCGACGAGGTGGGCCGCATCCGTGTGGTCAAGACCGAGTCGAAGGGCAAGGGAAACAAGCGCATCCGCCTCGAGGTGGTTGACACCGATGGGTGACCTGCTCGCGCTGCGTGCACGCCTGGAGGCGCTGGGGTCGGTCACGGTCGCCTTCAGCGGCGGGGCCGACTCCGCATTCCTCGCGTGGGTCGCCCGCGACACGTTGGGTGCCGACCGGGCCGTGGCAGTGACCGCGGTGTCGCCGTCGCTCGCGCCCGAGGAGCTGGCCGACTGCGAGGCGCTGGCGAAGGAGTGGGACCTGCGCTGGGAGCCGGTCGAAACCGACGAGCTGGCCGACCCCGCCTACGCGGCCAACGACGGCGAGCGCTGCTACCACTGCAAGACCGAGCTCATGGCCGTGCTCACGCCCCGCGCCGAGGCGACGGGAGCCACACCCGTGCTGGGCGTCAACCTCGACGACCTGGGCGACCACCGGCCCGGGCAGCGGGCGGCGGCGGAGCGGGGCGCGGTGTTCCCGCTGGTCGAGGCCGGTTTCACCAAGGCGGACGTGCGTGACACCTCGCGTGGGCTCGGCCTGCGCACGTGGGACAAGCCTGCGGCCGCTTGCCTGGCGTCGCGCGTGCCCTACGGGACAACCGTGACCATCGGCGTGCTCGACTCGGTCGCCACGGCCGAGAGTGCCCTGCGGGCGTTGGGGTTCCGCCAGCTCCGCGTGCGCCACTATGGCGACCTGGCCCGCGTCGAGTTGGACGTCGGCGACCTCGAAACCGCCGTCACCCGACGGGACGAGGTAGTGGCGGCGGTACGGTCGGCGGGCTACACCTACGTCACCCTCGACCTCGAGGGCTTTCGATCCGGCAACCTCAACCAGGGGATTCGATGAAGAACGTGCGGGTGCGGATCACGTTCCCCGAGGCCCTGATCAGGCAGCCGATCATCGGTCGCATGGTGCAGGAGTTCAACGTGATGCCGAACATCCGGCGCGCCAACGTCGAGGAGACGGTGGGCTGGGTGATCTGCGAGCTGGGTGGCGATGACGACGACGTGGAGCGGGCCCTCGAGTGGCTGCACGACCTCGGCGTCCAGGTCGACCGGCTCGGCGACGTCGTCGAGAGCTGACCGTCCCGCCGTGAGGAAGCTGATCGTCCTTGCCGTCGTGGTGCTCCTGCTCGGCTTCCTCGCCGACATCGCCACCAAGGCGTTGGCCGAGTCGCAGATCGAGACCACCGCCGACAAGGAAGCGCCGGAAGCGAGCTCCGACGCTGCCATTCCCGTGTTCCCGTTCCTGCCGCCACTGCTCGTCGCAGGCAAGGTCGACGAGGTGTCGCTGCGCATGACCCACGTCCCCGCCGGCCCCGTGTTCTTCGACAGGCTCGACTTCGACCTGCACGGCGTGCAGATCAGCCGGCGGGCGCTGCTCAACGAGCGGCGCGTCGAGCTGGTGGCCATCGAACGCGGCACCGTCACCGCGGTCGTGCCTCTGCCCGCGGCGGCGCAGGCCCTCCCCATCAGCGATCTGACGGCCCGGGTCTCGGGCCGCACCATCGTGGTGCGGGGTGCCGGTGTCTCCGTCTCCATCCCGATGCCCGCGCCCGACCTCGTCCCCTGCGCCGCCACCGCCACCCTCCAGGCCGGCCGCGTCCGCCTCACCTGCACGCTGACCGAGATCCCCCGCGCCCTGGTCGAGGCCCTCAACCAGGCCTCCTGACCCGAAGACACCCGACTTTTGTCCAAAAGTCGGGAAGGACGGGTCAGGCGGAGCGGGTCAGGACGGGCGGGGGCGCTTGCCGATGGTGGCGAGGTCGAGGCCGTAGAGGTGGGCGACGTTGCGGGCGAGGATCTTGCCCTTGATCTCGTCGGTGAGGGCGGGGTAGCCGAACCGCTCCTGGAACTCGGCGGTGATGGTGAAGCTGCGGAGGGCATCGATCTGGCCCTGGGGTGAGCCGTACCAGATCGAGTCCGTCCCCCAGATGACCCGGTCCTCGCCGACGGCGACGAGCAGCTTGCCCAGCACGTGGGCCGCCTCGTCGGGTGAGCGCATGAGGTTGAACCACGTGGACCCCAGCTCGGCGTAGACGTTGGTGTTGGGGGCGACGCCGGCGCGTCGCAGCGACGACACCAGGCGGTTGGTGCCACGGTCGGCCGTGGCGTCGGTGAACGCGCCCTCCTTCACACCCGGCTCCCAGCCCGAGTGGTATGCCGCGAACTGCACGGCCGGGAACTCCTTGGCCGCCGGGCCCATGTCGGCGGGCGATGCGAAGGGCGCGCTGCCCGAGATGCCTTTGTGGATGGCGATGCGCGGGATCCCGAGCTCGATCGTCTTCTGCAACACCGCCCGCCCGACGTCGTCGTTGAGGCGCCAGCCCGGCCCGCTGCCGGTGTACGCCTTCCACCCCTCGACCCTGAAGCGTTGGGCCACGACCGCCATGTCGTCGAGCGCGGCCAGGAGCGGCTTGTCGGTGGGTGCCACCAGGCCGTGGATCAACAGGCGCCCGCCGCCCACCGACTGGGCGACGTCGCGTCGGGCCTGGTCCATCACCTCGACGCTGAGCTCGCCGGTGAAGGCGTCGGGCGCGGGCACAGCCGACAGGACGGCGGCCGCCGTCTCGCTCTTGGCGAACACGGCATCGATGAAGCGGTCCACGCCGAAGCAGTCGCGCGGGTCGGCGGCGCCGCAGTCGGCCTGCGGGAAGCCCGAGCCGAAGAACGACCCGGACCGCGGCTTCGAGAGATCGAACTCGAGCAGGTGGGCCTGGGCGTCGATGACGGGCACGTCGGATCCGGTGAAGACGGCGTCCGCCGTATCGCGATCGACGCCGGCGTCGGTGGGCACGGTGAACGTCCCGCCGCTCCGCCCGCCCTTCTCGTCATTGCTGCACCCGCCGAGGGCGAGCAGGACGGTGGCCGCCCCCATGGAGGTGCGCAGGAAGTCCCGCCGCGACAGCCCGACCCGCCTGGCGTTGTCGGCCGCGTCATGCCAGGCCCGGCGACGGGCCTCTCGCACCATCGGCGACAGGGGGACCGGCTCATACTCGTCACTCGACGCCGGGTCGAGCAGGATCGGCAGCTCTCCGGTTTCGTCGCGTCGCCAGCGACCGCGCACGATCCAACCCTAGGAGTCGGCGGGCCTCACGTCTCGACAGGGGTCCAGGTCGGGAAGGCCAGGTGCTGCACGCCTTGGTGCTCGACGAGGCGGCCCTTGGCGTCGAGCTCGTGCAGGCACGGCCGCCCCGCGTCCATGCCCGCCATGCGCAGGTAGTCGGCGACGGTCACGAGCAGCGGGCCCTGGTCGACGTCGCCCGGCCGCACGAGCGCCTCGACCTCCAACGTGGGTCGACAGGGCGTGCCGGTGTCCACTGCGTAGCAGTGGTAGACGACTCCCTCGAAGACGGAGAGGGCCCGGATGCGCATCATGGGGAGCATGGACCAGATGGAGGAGATGGCCCAAGCGCTGGCGGATGCCGTCGACCGTGCCCTGCCGGGCTGGGTCGACGCCGCCGTCACGCTGCGCCTCGGACGCCCCGCCCGGGAAGAGGCGGTCGCCGCCGGCGAGCAGGCCAGAGCCGAGCTCGTCCCCCGGCTGCGGGCGTTGCTGGCCCAGGACGTCGACGAGCAGCGCACCAACCCGCTCGCCATCCTCCGGGACGCGGTGCGTTTCCCGACCGAGGTGCTGCACGCGCTGGGCGTAGCTCCTGTCGAGCGCGACGACTTCCAACGCGACCGCTTCCCCGACGACACCTACGACCTCGTGCCCACCTCATTCGCCGACTTCGGTCCCGACGTGGCCGACGCGGGGATCGCGTGGGGCGCGGCCAAGGCGTGGACCCACCGCCAGCGGCACCAATCATGACCACCTTCGCCTTCGTGCCCGACCTCATGGACCGGTCGCGCCTGGGCGGCCTCGACGTCACCTTCGTGGCCCGCCCCGAGGAGCTGACCGCCGCACGAGAAGGCGACCTCGTCGTCGTCGATCTGGCCCGCCCCGGCGTGCTCGGCGCGGTCGGTGGCCTGGCCGCGGGCGTGCGCACCATCGGTTTCGGCAGCCATGTCGACCGCGACCTGCTCGACGCCGCGCGCGCGGCCGGGTGCGAGGAGGTCATGGCCCGGTCCGAGTTCTTTCGCCGGGCCCGCGAGCTCCTGAGGACCGCGTAGCTTCGCCGCATGGAACACGCAGCTCGGGCAGGAGCCCGCGATGGGGGGCAGCGTCGAATGCGCACCAGGGGCCGGAGGTGTGGGGCCCCATCGCATTCCAGCGAGCGCAGCTTGCAAGCGAGCGAGTGTGACTGAGCGGCTGGTGGTCATCGGTGGCGACGCGGGGGGGATGACGGCTGCCATGCAGGCGCGGCGGCGCCGGCCCGAGCTCGAGATCGTCGCCCTCGAGAAGGGGCGCTGGACGAGCTACTCGGCGTGCGGCATCCCCTACGTCGTGGGCGGCGTCGTCGACGGGCTGGCCGACCTGGTCGTGCGCACGCCCGAGCAGTTCGCCGCCAACAGCAACATCGACGCACGGGTGCGGCACGAGGCCATCGCCATCGACCTCGACAAGCGCGAGGTGGAGGTCCGCGACCTCGACGGCGGGCGGACCTATCGCCTGGGCTTCGACATCCTGCAGATCGGCACCGGCGCCAACGCCATGCGGCCCGACCTGCCCGGCGTGAACGACGAGCACATCCACGGTGTGCAGACGCTCGAGGACGGGGCTCACCTGCTCGAGCACGTGGGCGGTGCCGTCCCCGACAGCGGTGGGCGTGCAGTCGTGGTCGGCGGGGGCTACATCGGCCTCGAGATGGCCGAGGCCCTCCTCGACCGCGGGTGGAAGCACGTGATCGTCGTCGAGCGCATGCCCGAGGTGATGGGCACCCTCGACCCCGACATGGGCGCCCTCGTCAGCACGGCCATGCGCGACGAGGGCATCGATGTGCGCTGCGGCACCGAGGTCACGGGCTTCGACCCGGGCGTGGTGCACACGGCCGACGGGCCCATCGAGCACGACCTGGTGGTGCTTGGCTTGGGCGTCGTACCCAACACCACGCTCGCTGCTGACGCCGGGCTCGACCTGGGCCCGAAGCGCTCGATCGCCGTCGACCGGCGCCAGCACACCTCGGTCGACGGGATCTGGGCGGCCGGCGACTGCTGCCAGTCGTTCCATCTGGTGTCCGAGGAATGGGTGCACATCGCGCTGGCCACCGTCGCCAACAAGCAGGGTCGGGTCGCGGGCATCAACATCGGCGGCGGGTACGCGACCTTTCCCGGCGTGGTCGGCACCGCCGTCACCAAGCTGTGCTCGCTCGAGGTCGCCCGCACCGGGCTCACGGAGCGCGAGGCAACCGACGCGGGGTTCGAGTTCGAGGCCGTCACCATCGAGAGCACGTCGCGCGCCGGCTACTACCCCGACGCCGGTCAGCTGAAGGTGAAGTTCGTCGCCGAGCGGCAGTCCGGGCGCCTGCTCGGCGCCCAGATCGTGGGACGGGAGGGGGCGGCCAAGCGCATCGACGTGGTGGCGACCGCCCTCACCGCGCGCATGTCGGTCGAGGCCATGACGGCGCTCGACCTCTCCTACGGCCCGCCGTTCTCCCCCGTCTGGGACCCCGTGCTGGTGGCCGCCCGCAAGGCGGCCGAACGGCTTTCCTGAGGACCACAGCCCAGTTCACGACGCTGAAACATTTGGGTCACTTACGGGAAACAGCCACCCGCCAATCTGTCGCCGACCTTGCAATCGTCCACCAAGGGAGGGACATGGAAATCGACACCGGCAATACCGCTTGGGTGCTGGCGTCGGCTGCGCTCGTGCTCTTCATGACCCCGGGACTGGCGTTCTTCTATGCGGGCATGGTCCGCTCGAAGAACGTCCTCGGGATGCTCATGCAGAACTACATCGCCATGGGGCTGATAGGCGTCCTCTGGGCGCTGGTCGGGTTCAGCCTCGCGTTCGGTGATGGGGGCAAGTACATCGGGAACTTCGACTTCGTGGGTCTCAAGGACATCGCGAAGGCCGACTTCATACTCCCGGGATACGTCGACGACTTCGCTCTCACCATCCCGGTGATGGCGTTTGCGGCCTACCAGATGATGTTCGCCATCATCACCCCCGCGCTGTTCACGGGCGCCACCGCCGATCGGCTGAAGTTCAGGGGCTATCTGGTCTTCCTCGGCCTCTGGTCGGTGATCGTGTACAGCCCCGTTGCCCACTGGGTGTTCAGCCCGACGGGCTGGCTGTTCCAGCGAGGAGCGCTCGACTTCGCCGGTGGCACGGTGGTGCACATCAACGCCGGTATCGCCGCCCTCGTGCTCGTGCTCGTGGTCGGCAAGCGCAAGGGTTGGCCCGGCGAGGCCATGCCTCCGCACTCCCTGCCGCTCACGCTGCTCGGCGCCGGCATCCTCTGGTTCGGCTGGTTCGGCTTCAACGCCGGGTCTGCGCTGGGCGCCAACGGGCTCGCGGCCCAAGCGCTCATGAACACGAGCCTGGCCGCATCAGCGGCGATGCTCGGGTGGCTGCTCGTCGAGCGCATCAAGGGTGGTCACGCCACGACACTCGGCGCCGCGTCCGGGGCCGTCGCCGGCCTCGTCGCCATCACGCCGTGCGCCGGCTTCGTCGGCGGCGTGGCACCGATGATCATCGGCTTCATCGCCGGTGTGGTGTGCTTCCTCGCCATCCAGCTGAAGTTCAAGTTCGGCTACGACGATTCCCTCGACGTGGTCGGCGTGCACCTCGTCGGCGGGCTTGTCGGCTCCATCTTGCTCGGGTTCTTCGCCGACACCACGGTGAACTCGCTCGGGTTCGACGGCATGTTCTTCGGCGGCGGCAGCGACCTGCTGATGGACCAGCTCGTCGCCGTCGGTGCGACACTGGTGTACTCCGGGGTCATCTCCCTGGTGCTCGCCCTGGTCATCAAGGCCACCATCGGCCTGCGGGCCGACCCCGACGAGGAGGACGAGGGCTTGGACATCAGTCAGCATGCTGAGCAGGGCTACGCAATGGCAGCCGCCGGCAGCATGGGGAGGATCGGCTGATGAAGCTCATCACTGCAATCATCAAGCCCTTCAAGCTCGACGACGTGAAGTCGGCCCTGAAGGACCTCGGAGTGGCGGGCATGACCGTCGCCGAGGTGCAGGGCTTCGGGCGCCAGCGCGGTCACACCGAGGTGTACCGCGGGGCGGAGTACCAAGTGGACTTCGTGCCCAAGGTACGGCTCGAGATCCTGGCCGAGGACGGCGACGTCGAACGGCTGGTGGACGCGATCACGGCCGCGGCTCGCACCGAGAAGATCGGTGACGGGAAGGTGTGGTGGACGCCCGTCGAGGGAGTCGTCCGCATCAGAACCGGAGAGAAGGGCCAAGACGCGATCTGAACGCGACGCACTGTTGACAGAAGCCGGGCTCACTGGGCCCGGCTTCTGTCGCGCGTATTCGGACGTGGCCGACCGCTGGCTCACCTCGCTGCTGGGCGACGAGAACGACGTCGCCCTGGTCGCCGTGGGCGGCTACGGCCGACAGGAGCTGTGCCCGGCCAGCGACCTCGACGTCGTCCTCCTGCATCGCGGGCGCAAGGACATCGCCAAGGTCGCCGATCAGATCTGGTATCCGATCTGGGACGAGGGTGTGAAGCTCGACCACAGCGTCCGCACCGTGAAGGAGGCGCTGGCCGTCGCCGACCAGGACCTCAAGGTCATGCTCGGCCTGCAGACGGCGCGGCTGGTGGCGGGCGACGCGGAGCTGGCCACCGTCGTGGCCGCCGAGGCCAGGTCGCACTGGCAGCGGGGCGCCAAGCGGTGGCTGCCTGCTCTCGCGGATCACACAGACGCGCGTCACGCCAAGTTCGGCGAGGTGGCCTTCCTGCTCGAGCCCGATCTCAAGGAGGGCAGAGGCGGCCTTCGCGACTGCCATGCGATCCAGCTGGCCCACCTGGCGAGCGCAGTCGTCCCCGCGCCCCCCGCGGAGCTGGCCGATGCCCACGACACGTTGCTCTCCGCCCGCGTGGAGCTGCACCGCCGGTCGGGCCGGGCCGCAGACGTGCTGCGACTGGAGGAGCAGGACGACGTGGCCGCCGCACTGGGCTGCGACGCCGACGTGCTCATGGCCCAGGTCGCAGCGTCGGCGCGCGCCATCGCCTGGGCGAGCGACGACACGTGGCACCGGGTGGAGTCGTGGATCGCAGGGCCCAAGGGCCGGGGCGGGAGCAGCGACCGTCCACTGGGTGCCGGCCTCGTGCTGCGCGATGGCGAGATCGCACTGGCGCCGGACGCGCTCGTGGACTCGTCGACCGCGCTGCGGGCGGGCGTGGTCGCCGCGGACACGGGAGCGCGGTTGGCTCGCACCGCGCTCGACCGGCTGGACGCCGAGGTGCCACCGCCACCGGAGCCGTGGCCGTCGACCACGCGTGACGCGCTGCTGGCGTTGCTGGGCGCGGGCCGACCCGCGGTCGCGGTCCTCGAGGCCCTCGATCAAAAGGACCTCATCACCCGGCTCCTCCCGGAATGGGCGGCGGTGCGGAGCAAGCCCCAGCGCAACGCCTACCACCGCTTCACCGTCGACCGGCACCTGTGCGAGGCCGCGGCCAACGCCGCTGCCCTCGTGCACCGCGTTGAGCGACCCGACCTGCTCCTCGCCGGCACGTGGTTGCACGACATCGGCAAGGGTTTCACGTCGGGCGGAGCAGACAATCGGACGAGCGACCACACCCTCGTCGGCATGGAGATCGTGCACAAGATCGGCTCGCGGATGGGCTTCGCGCCTGACGACGTCGACCTGCTGGTCGCCATGGTCGAGCACCATCTCCTGCTGCCCGACGCGGCGACGCGACGCGACCTCGACGACCCGCGGACGGCGGAGGCCGTGGCCGAGGCGGTCGGCCGACGTGACCTGCTCGAGCTGCTCGCCGCCCTCACGGAGGCCGACAGCCTGGCGACGGGCCCGGCGGCGTGGAGTGATTGGAAGGCGGGACTGGTGGACCAGCTCGTCCACCGGGCCGCTGCGTTGCTCGAGGGCGAGCGGGTCCCGCCCGTGACGCCGCTCGTCACCGACGACCACCGGGCCTTGATGGCCGACCGGTCGGTGGCGCTCGACGTCGAGGGCGACCGCCTCACGGTGGTCGCGCCCGACCGCCCTGGCTTGTTCAGCCGGGTGGCGGGTGTGCTCGCCCTGCACGGGCTGGATGTGCGGTCGGCGTCCGTGGCGGGTGAAGACGGCATGGCTGTCGAGGTGTTCGAGGTCGAGACGCCGTTCGGCGCACCGGACTGGACCAAGGTCGAGGCCGACCTGCGCAGGGCCACGTCCGGCCGCCTTGCTCTCGACGCCCGGCTGGCGGAGCGGGCCCGCGCGTACGGGGCGCGCCGGGCGACGGCCGCCGTCGGGCCGGGCGGGCCGCGCGTGCACTTCGACAACGACGCATCCGCGACCGCGACGGTCGTCGAGGTGCGGGCCCCGGACCGCATCGGTGTGCTGTATCGGATCACGCGCGCCCTGGCCGAGTGCGACCTCGACGTGCGGACCGCGCTGGTGGCCACCCTCGGCGCCGAGGTCGTCGACGCGTTCTACGTGATGGCCACGGACAACGGCAAGATCACCGATCCCGACGAGCTGCGCGAGATCGAGCAAGCCGTCCTCGGCGAGCTGCGCCGCTGAGATCTCGTTCGCAATAGCGTCTTCCCATGACCGTGACGCCCGAGGACCTGGTCGAGATCGACGCCATCAAGCGGCTCAAGTACCGCTATGTGCGCCTGCTCGACCTCAAGGAGTTCGACGAGATGGAGGAGCTGTTCGTGGAGGATGCCACCGCGTCATACAGCGACGGCACCCGCTCCTTCGAAGGGCGCGCCGCGATCCTCGAGTTCCTGCGCTCCGCGCTCGGTCCGAGGACGATGGTCACGAGTCACAAGGTGCACCAGCCCGAGATCGACCTGACGGGGCCGGACACCGCCACCGGAACGTGGGGCCTCGAGGACGTGGTCATCATCACCGATCACGCCCTGGAGATCCGCGGCGCCGCGTTCTACAGCGATCGGTACGCCAAGGTCGATGGCCAGTGGCGCATCAGCCACACCGGCTACGAACGCCTCTACGAGGAGATGGGCAAGCGGCCCGCCGACCTCAAGCTCACGGCGAATCGCTGGGCCGACGGCGCGTAGCCTCGGCACCGATGGCCGATCAGTCCGACCAGGAACCCATCTCCGCCCAGGACCTCCTGCGTTGGAGTGAGGCGCTGTCGGGCATCGCCCGCACCGGGCTCGGGTTCACCCAGAGCCTGTACGAGAAGGAGCGCTTCGAGGAAGTGCTCAAGGTCGCAGCCGACATACGCGTGGCCGCCGGCCACGAGCTCGAGACCGAAGTCTTGGTCGACGAGTGGCTCAAGGCGGTGGGCTCAGGTGTCGCGGGCTACGTGACGCCCAAGGTCGCGGTCGGTGCCGTCGTCGGCAACGACAAGGGCGAGATCCTGCTCGTGCAGCGGGCCGACTCCGGCGTGTGGCTCTACCCGACGGGCTGGGCCGACGTGGGCTACTCGGCGTCCGAGGTCGTGGTGAAGGAGGTGGAGGAGGAGACGGGCATCCAGGTCGAGCCAGTGCGGCTCATCGCCGTGCTCGACGGCCTGCGCCTCGGATTCACCCGCATCCCGCTCTACTCGCTCGTCTTCCACTGCCGCGTCCTGGGCGGCGAGCTGGCCGCCCATCCCCTGGAGACCGCCGACGTGGGTTGGTTCGCGGAGGACGAGCTGCCGTTCCCGCTCGCAGGCGTGGCCGGCTGGGGCAAGCAGGCCTTCGCCGCGATCCGGGGCGAGCACGTCGACGTGCTCTTCGACATGCCCCGCAGTCCGACGTGGCGGGGTGAGCACTAACCGCATGCATTGCGACGCA
Organism: Actinomycetota bacterium; assembly: GCA_041166245.1. GTDB lineage: Bacteria > Actinomycetota > Acidimicrobiia > Acidimicrobiales > JAFATL01 > JBEEFP01. The sequence goes on from JBEEFQ010000244.1 coordinate 27,839, forward strand.
GTCGGCGCGACACTGAGATCACCGAACCGGGGCATCGCGCTCCTCCGGTGCGGTGGTGACCGGGGCGTGGGGGAGTAGTGGCGGATCACACCATGGTGGGGAAGATGGGCCGGGTCACCGGCGCCATCTCGCCCGGCAAGATCGGTGAGGTCATGATCGCTGTCCGCGGCGGCAGTGAGGCGTTCCATGCCTACGGCGCCGACGACGACGACGAGATCCCCCGAGGCAAGCGTGTCGTGGTCGTCGACTACTACCCCCCGCGCACCGTCGTCGTCACCCCGATGTAGCGCAGTTCCCCGACAGGAGGGGATGGACATGTTCATCGCAGGTGTGGTGGTAGGAGCGATCGTCGCTCTCATCATCCTGTTCAAGCTGATGTGGCGGGTGGCCGAGCCCAACGAGGCCCTCGTGATCTCCGGTCTGCGGCAGCACACGCCGAGCGATCAGGTGCAGGAGAGCCTCGGCTTCAAGATCGTCACTGGCAAGGGGGTGCTGATCATCCCGGGCGTGCAGACGGTGCGGCGCCTGTCGCTCGACCTCCGCGAGGCGGAGCTGGAGATCGACTGCGTCACCCACCAGGGCATTCCGCTCGGCATCAAGGGCGTCGTGATCTTCAAGGTGGGCGACGACTTCACGTCGATCGCCAACTCCGCCCGCCGGTTCCTCGACCAGCAGGAGCAGATGGACCACCGCGTGCACAACGTGTTCGCTGGCCACCTGCGCGCCATCGTCGGCAACATGACGGTGGAGGAGATGATCCGCGACCGCGAGAAGCTCACCGGGCTCACGCGCGAGTCGTCGGGCACGGAGATGGAGAAGCTCGGGCTCATCGTCGACTCCCTGCAGATCCAGGAGATCGTCGACCCGACGGGCTACATCGAGAACCTGGGCCGGCCCCACGCCGCCGCGGTCGCGAGCCAGGCGCGCATCGCCCAGGCTGCGGCCGACCGCGAGGCGACCGAGCGCGAGCAGGAGGCCGAGGCCCTCATGGCCGAGGCCCGGCGCGCCACCCAGGTCAAGCAGGCCGGCTACCAGGCCGAGATCGACCGCGCCGCGGCCCAGGCCAAACAGGCGGGCCCCTTGTCGGACGCCAAGGCCCGCCAGGAGGTCGTGGTCGAGGAGACGAGCGTCGCCCAGCTCGAAGCGCAGCGGGAGGAGCAGCGCCTGCAGGCGACGGTGCGCAAGCCGGCCGACGCCAAGGCCTACGAGCAGGTCACCCTGGCCAAGGCCGAGCGCGACGCCCGCATCTCCGGTGCCGAGGCCCACGCCCAGGAGGTCGAGCTGCAGGCCGCGGCCAACGCCAGCCGCGTCAAGCTCGAAGCGGGCGCGGAAGCCGAGCACGTGAAGGTGGCGGCTGAGGCGCAGGCCGAGGCGACCCGTTCGGTGGGTCAGGCC
>JBEEFQ010000245.1:0-39249 GCA_041166245.1 Actinomycetota bacterium
TGGACAGGAAGTCGTCAGCGCCGGTGTCGAGGGCCTCCGCCTCGTCGTACTCGCCCGTCTTGGCCGTCAGCATGAGGATCGGCGTCCAGGTGCCGCCCGCCCGGAGCTCGGCGCACACCTCGTAGCCGTTGCGGCCCGGCAGCATCAGGTCCAGGATGATCGCGTCGTAGTTGGCCTCGCGCGCCAGCCACAGCCCCTCCTCGCCGTCGTGGGCCACGTCGACGCTGAACCCGCTGCCCTCCAGGCCGCGCTTCACCGCTGCCGCGAGGGGCTTTTCGTCATCGACCACCAGGACGCGCATCAGCTACCGCCCCAGATGATGGTCGAGCATCGCCATCCGAGGAAGGAGCCGATCGGGCTGGACCTTGGTCCAACAGTGCAGAACCGAGGTGAGGAGATAGAGGCTCTCCCACAGCGCCACCCGGTCAACAGACACCGCCGCCAGCGTCCGATAACGAGCGAGGAAGGAGTCGCAGACCTCGTCGACGGCGGCCAGGCGGCGACCGAGCACCGGCACCCGTCGATCGGAGGGACGGACCGCCCGCATCACCGCGTCGCGCAGCGCAGCCCGGAACAGGGCGACGTCCATCGCGGGCTCGGCCGTGCACAGTCCGTCGAAGTCGATGAAGGCGATGCGCCCTCGGGCCAGCAGCACCTGGGCGGGCCGAAAGCTGCGATGCGCGGGGCCGGGCCGATCGGCGGGATGGTCGGCCGCGACGGTGACCAGGCGATCGAGGAAGGGCATGACAGCGGCGCCGGTGCCGGGCAACGGCTGGTCGAGCCGCTCGGTCAGCTCGGCCACCTCCCGCCACTGGTCCTCCCACGTCACCAGGTCACCGTGGAGGACGCCCGAGCCGTGGACGGCCGCCAACCCCGCGGCCGCCTTGGCCGCATCGTCGGCCAGCCGGGCGAACATGTCTGGGTCACCGGTGCCGCCTGCGGCCTGGGCCAGGACCTTGAGCGTCTGCTCCTCATCCACCGCGCCCTGCACCAGCACGCGGGTGTCGGGGTCGTAGGCGAGGGCGGGCGCCAGCGCGACGGTGTCGGGTGGGATACCTGCGCGGTCGAGGGCGGCCATGCCATGGAACGCGTTGGCGCCCTTGTCGCCGCGGTAGGTCTTGGCGATGACCGACGCCGGACCGCTGTCGCCGGGCGAGTAGCCCAGTTGGTACCGCACGGTGCAGCGGCTCCCCGGCTTGTACCGCATGACCTCGGGCGCGCACGACGCGATGCGGATGCCCAAGCGCTCCCCCAGCAGCCGGGCCGCGAGCTGGGGGTCGGTGAGCGCGGCCAGGGCGGGCAGCTCGGCGTCGTCGGCACCCGAAGGAGTGGCAAGGGTCAGACCCAGGCTCGGCAGCTCGGCGGTCCAGCCGGCCGCACCGAGCTCGCCCTGCACCGCGGCGGGCCGGGAGGGGTCGGCCGACGCGGGCCGGAACTCCCCCGTGAGGCGGACCACCCGCTCCTGCCCGCTGGGATCGGTGAGGACGAGTCTGAACATCGCCGTCCATGCGCCGCCGTCCTTGAGCCTGAGCTTGGGTTCGCACCGTTCGAGTCGCCACGTCCCCGCGGCGAGCTCGGGCACGGCGGCGGCGAGCGCAGCGGCGGCGTGGTGCCCGTCGGCCGCGGCACGCAGCCACTCCGGCATGGTGCCGAGGTGATCGATGCTGCCGCTGACCGACTCGGTGCTCAGCCCGGCGAGGACAGGCATGCCACCTCCTCCGCAAGGGGCCTGAAGACCATCACCGCACGCTTTGGCTTGAGCTTCTGCCACGCGTGCACCGTCGTACGGAACAGGCTGATGCAGCCGTACACGCGGGTGCGCGCCGCCAACCCGTCCGCTGACATGCCGGCGGTGGCGGCGTACTCGGCCAGGAAGAGCCGGCCCAGCGCCTCGGCCGGCACTCCTGCCTTCGCCCCCGCCAGCCGCAGGTAGGCGAGGTACTGGCCGAGATCGAGGGCGGGCTCGGCCATGGCCATCGAATCGAAGTCGACCAGGCCGCACTCGTCGCCGTCGCTCAGCAGCTGCGAGGGCGTGAAGTCGCCGTGGGTGGGACCAGACGGCAGCGGGTCGGTGATGGCGGCCGCGGTCACGATGTCGCGCAGGAGGCCGTCGAAGCCGGCCGCCAGCTCGGGCGCGACCGTCGCCATCATGTCGACCAGTCCACGGAGCTCGTCCAGCTCGACGTCGATCGCACGCGAGGTCGGTAGGCGCAGATCACCGCCGTGCAAGGCGGCGGCGACAGCGGCCGCGTCGCCAACGAGCCGCCGCGGATCCGGCCCCGTCCCCGACAGGCCGGCCGCCAGCGCGGGCACGCCCGCCAGCGCCTCGAGCAGCGCCAGCCGCAGCCCGGGCACGTAGGCGAGGAGCCGGGGCACGGCGGCGGGCCCGAGCCTGCCCGCGAGCGCGTCGATGGTGTCGGACACGAGCGCGCCACGATCGTCGGTCCACACCTTGCCGTACATGGCCGCATTGCCAGGATTCTGGTCGTAGCGGAGCACGCAGCGTTCGCGGCGCCCGTAATGACCGAGGACGACGTCGGCACCTTGGAGGCCCTCGAGGGTGCTGCCCAGCACGTGGGAGACGACGGCAGGGTCGGCGGCGTCGGCGAGCGTGGGCAGCTCGGGGTCGATCGGGAAGCGATGCACCACCAGGTTGCCCGGCAGCGCTGCCCACGGACGCATGCCCGCGGCATCCAGCCGACCGGCGACGCGATCAGCCAGGACGGCGACCGACTGCTGGTAGTCGGCAGTGGCGTCGTCGTCGGGCAGCACCCGGCCGAGGAGCAGCACGGATCGGCGATGACCTGACTCGTCGCGGATCTCGACGTCGTAGCGAAGGCCGCATCCGTCAGCGCCGAGGTAGAGCGCCTTGCCCGGACGACACCGTTCGATGATGGCTCCCGCGCTCACGATCGTCTGCTGGAGCACGGTCGCGGCCTCGGTCGCGTCGAGCGCCGGAGCGAGGCCGGGCAGGGCATCCCGCAGCTGCGGGCTCGCGGACAGGTCGAAGTCGCCCTCGATGGTCGGGAGGGCGGTCAATCTCCGAGAATCCGCTTCACGGTCGCCATGAGGTCGAGAGCGGCCGACACCTGCTCCTGCGTCAGTGCATCGGCCGACCCGTTGCCGTTCGTCCCGTGGGCGGGGGCGGGGGCCGCGGTCGGGGCCGGGTCCGGGACCTCCTCGCGAAGGGATGAGGACTGCATGTCGTAGTAGCGGGCGTACGTGCCGTTCTGGGCCAGCAGCGACTGATGGTCGCCCGCCTCGACGATGCGCCCCTCGTCGATGACGAGGATGCCGTCGGCCGAGCTGATGAGGTTGAGGTCATGCGACACGATCACCGTCGTCTTGCCCTGCATCAGCGAGCGCAGGCCGAGCAGCACCTGCTCAGTGGCCGCGGCGTCGAGGCCGGTGGTGGGCTCGTCGAGGATGAGCAACGGGGCGTCGCGGATGAACGCGCGCGCGATGGCGATGCGCTGGCGCTGGCCGCCCGAGAGGTTGGCGGCCCGCTCGCCCAGCATGGTGTCGTAACCCTCGGGCAGCTCGTGGATGAACCCGTCGGCGTTGGCGCGGACAGCGGCCTCCACGATCTCGTCCATGGTGGCGTCCTCCCGGCCGTACGCGATGTTGTCGGCGACGGTGCCGCTGAACAGCACCGTCTCCTGGAGCACCACCCCGATCTGGGCGCGGAGCGAGTCGAGCGTGTACTCGCGGATGTTCACGCCGTCGATGCACACCGACCCGTAGTCGGGGTCGTACAGACGCGGGATGAGTTGGGCGATGGTCGACTTGCCGGCCCCGCTGTGACCCACGAGAGCGACGACCTGGCCGGCCTGGATCCGGAAGTTGATGTCGTACAGGGCGACGCGGGCTGCGTCGCCCGCCTCCTCCTCGTCTTCGACCTCGTCCTCGACGTCGACCCGGTAAGCGAAGTCGACCTCCTTGAAGCTGAGCTCGCCCGCGAACCGAGGCGCCTCGACCGCGTCGTCCTCGTCGTACACCGTCGGCTCCCGATCGAGCACCTCACTGATCCGCTCGACGCTGGCGAAGATCTTGCCGATGGTGCTCCATTCCTTGATGATCTTCTTGGTCGGCTTGAACATGTTCTGGATCAGGATCGTGAAGAGGACGAGCGTCCCGATGGAGATCGCTGAGCGGTCGATCAGCCAGAGGCCGGCCCACACCACGGATCCGATGGCGAGCGCCTCCATGACCGCGACCACCCAGCTGAACCGGGCCTGGAGGCCCGCCGTCTCGAGGGCGGCGTGCATGGCGTCGCGACTCTGGCTCGTGAATCTCTCGGTCTCGTAGTCCGCCCGGCCGTAGGTCTGGATGACGCGGATCGACGTCAGCATCTCCTGGGCCGTCGACGCCAGGTCGCCTTCGCTGGCCCGTTGGCGCTTGGAGGCCCGCTTGATCTTCTGCGAGTAGTGGTTGGAGACGCTGGCCATCAGCGGGATGATGAGCACGGCGATGACGGCCACGACCCACGACTTGTAGAGCAGGAACGCCATCGTCCCCGCGAGCACCAGCAGGCTCCCGGCCAGGTCGCTCACCGACTTCACGACGAAATCCTCGAGGGCAGTGACGTCGCTCGTGACCCGGGTGAGCATGTCGCCCGTGTGGCGCTGGTCGTGGAACGCGAGAGACAAGCGCTGGAGGTGGGCGTGCAGCGTGGTGCGCAGGTTCAGGCCGAGGACCCGACCGGCGCGCGCCAGGTAGATCTCGGCCATCGAGTCGCCGAGGCTGTTGATCATGGTCAGCAGCAGCAGCCCGCCCGTCAGCACGGCCACCGTCTCGGTGCGGGGCGCCCCACCGAATGGAAGGTCCACCGCGATGGGCCCGCGCGTGCCTTGGAGGAAGTCGATCAGGTACGCAAGTGGGTACGCCTGGAACACCGTCGTGACGGCCTCGAACACCAACATCAGCATCGGAAGCATGTAGAGCCGGCGGCCGCCGCTGAACTCGACGAGAATCCGTGCGACCTGGCGCAGCTCACCGCGGCTCGAGTTGGCGGAGGCGCTCATACGACCGCCCCGAGACAATCGAGCCCCTCCACCGCGAGCCGCTGAGGCACCGGCGATCGCGGCGATCGCGAGAAGGCGCGCAGGGCCTTTCGAAGCAGCGCGACGGACTCGTACCAGACAGCCCGCTGGCGTCCATCCCCGTCGCCAGCGGCGCGCGTGTACGCGTCGAGGAATGGGGTCTCGAGCGCGGCGTGCGAATGCTGGCGCAGCGACGCGAGGAACGTTCCGACGTCGGACGCCGGGTCGGCCAAGCCGCAGTGATCGAAGTCGAGCAGCGCCAGCGTCGAGGCGGTGAGCCAGAACTGGCTGGGCTTGCAATCGCCGTGCACCAGGCCTGGCGCCGGGTGTTGGAGCGACTCGCCCCGCTCACACAGCGCCGCCGCCCACGTCCGCAGCGAACGCCCCAGCTCGGGGCTCACCCGCTCGATGTTGCTGGCGCGCAGGTCGAAGCGCGCCAGCTCGGCCGCCACGGGCCGACGCCGCTCGCTCACTGGATCGACGGCGTGGAGGGCTGCGAGCCCTTCAGCGACGGCCGCCATGAGCTCGGGCCCGCGCTGCGACGCAAGGCGCGACTCGAGGTCCTCGCCGGGGATGGACCGCCACAGCACCATGGGGATGGTGGGCACGATGGCCTCGGCCGGGCCCACCAGGACGGGCGGCGCGTCGCCGAGCGCGGCACTCAGGCGGCGCGTCTCGTCGTACACAGCGGCCGCCTTGTCGCCCTTGGCGTACACCTTGCCGATGAGCGTGAGCGGTTCGCCCTTTCCCCGCAGGTCGATGCGCAGTGTCGCCCGCTTGCCAGGCCGGTAGCGCAGCAGGGTCACGCGGAGCCGCGTTCCCGTGTCGACCGCCAGCGCCGCCGCCAGTGCCTGCGGATCGGCTGCGACGCGCAGGCCCGGGAGACGGGGATCGTCGGGGAACGCGAAGGCCCGCACCCCCGGGCCCACCTGCACACCACCCTGGGCGTCGTCGCCCGGCTCGGCGCCGAACGAGACGACCGCGGTGACGAGCTGGGCGCCGAGCTGGTACAGCACCGTGGCCGATGATCCCGGCTCGTACTTGGCGTCGACCACATGGCACGGCGTGGACGCGGGAAGGCCGAGGGCCGCGAGCAGCGGCGCACGCATGGCGCCGGCACGGAGCGCGTCGTCCATCAGGGAACGTTCGTGAGCGGGATCGAGAAGACTCACCGGAGCGACGCGCAACTCCCCCTCCTTCCCGACGACGCCGATCGGCGATGCCACCCGGCGCGCCGCGACGCGAGCGTCGAACCGGACCTCGAGAATACTCCGTTCGCACGCTCAGAGCGTGCCGACGCGGCGGGCGGCAGCACGCTCAGTGGCCGCTCGACCCCAGCTCGGGGGCCCACCGCCACGGTCCGCATCACCGCTAAGGTCAATGCGACGAGTGCGGTGCTCGTCCACGAGCTCGGGGGGCGAGCATGGCGGGTCCATTCGGGATCGATGTTGCACTCGCGTCGATCATCGACGCCAGGATCGAGGCGGGCCTGGAGCGGCTCGCCGTACCGCTCGACTGGCTGTGGGCGATCGAGGATCCGGTCCGGCTGCGAGCGGAGGTCGAGCGCCACATCCCCGAGTTCGCCTCGGGCTCGTTGACCCTCGTCTCGTGCAAGTTCAAGAGCGCGCGGATCGTCGACGGCGGCTGGAAGACGGTCAATCGCCTCAAGGTCGAGGACGAGCGGGGTGTTCGCCGGGACGTCGACGTGCGGGGCACGCTGTTGCTCCCCGATGAGGATGCACCGTCACCGGGCAGCAATGGCGAGAGCTTCGCCTCAGACGGCTGGCGTTGCTATCTGCCTGCCCTTCGCCAGGACATCAGCCTGCAGCCCCCGGATCAGGCCCTGCCCGCGCTGGCGGTGCTGACCGATCCCGAGCGCTCGAGAGCACTGCTCGAGAGCGCCCTCAGGGAGTGCGGCGCCGGGCTCGCCGATCTGCAGCTCGCCGATTGCAGGCCGACCGTGATGCGCTACCGGCCGGGCCGGCGGTGCACCATCCGTTACGAGCTCGGGTACCCGCCGGAACGCCAACGCCCGGACTGGCCGACCGACATCGTCGCCAAGGTCTATGCCAGCGACGACGAAGGCCGCGTCACCTACGACGGGATGAAGGCCATGTGGGCCTCCCCGCTGCGAACGAGCACGGCCGTGGCCATCGCCGAGCCCCTCGCGCTCCTCCCGGAGTTCAACGTGGTGGTGCAGCGAGTCGTCCCGGGCGAGCACTCCCTCAAGCAGGCACTCAAAACGTGGTTCGCTCCCGGCCTTGCTGCCGGCATCGAGGCGCTGTCCTCTCCCGTCCGCAAGGCAGGCCGAGGCCTCGCGGAGCTGCACGCCTCCAAAGCCGCTGGTGGTCCGACGATGACGTGGGAAGGCCAGGTGGCGGCCGTCAGGAACGCGAGTGAGGAGCTGACGTCGGTCGTGCCCACGTTGGCCGGAGCGATGGAGCCACTCGTGGCGAATCTGGAGGCGCTCGCCCGCGATGTTCCTGCAGGGCCCCTGGTTGCGACGCATCGCAGCTTCCGGCCCGCGCAGATCCTCGTCGATCACGACGACATCGCCTTCATCGACTTCGACGGCTTCTGCCAGGCCGAAGCGGGCCTCGATCTGGCGCTGTTCCGCACCACGCTGTGCGACCTGTCCCTACGGGCGCTGACGTTGGATGACACCCGACCAATGGACCCCGCCGAGCACCAGGCCTGCGTGATCGAGCTCGACGAGCTGTGCGTCACCTTCCTCGCCGGGTACGAGGAGGTCGGCGAGGTTTCGCGCCCTCGACTCGCCCTGTGGGACGCGCTCACCAGCGCCAAGGACATCCTCGACTGCTGGCGGAAGGTCAAGTTCGAGCACCTCGAACGGCGGATGGTGTTTCTCCACCGCCGACTTGGGATCGAACACCGGCCACTCGGGATCGAGCCGGCCGCCTGATCAGCGGCTAGCCCTCACGTTCCCCTCGGCGCCGAACAGCGAGGCCAACCGGCACGCGGCGACGCGAGCGTCGAACCGCGCTTCGACGGTGCTGCGCCCGCGGGCGCCGAGCGTCGCTCGTCGAGCTGGGTCGCGGAGGAGCGCTCCAACGTGCCGGGCGACGGCGGCGGCATCGTGGGACGGTGCCAGCAACCCGTTCTCGCCGTCGGTCACCAGCTCAGGGATGCCACCGACTGGCGTGGTCACGACCGGAACCCCGCACGCCATCGCCTCGACCAGGACGTTGGGCACGCCGTCGCGGTCGCCGTCGCTTCCGACAACAGGAGTGAGCACGAACACATCGGCATTCTGAAACGCCGGAACGAGCTCGGCGGGCGGGCACGCACCGGCCAGGGTGACGACGCCATCGAGCCCGAGCCGGTCGCGCAGGGTGACCAGGTCGTCCCGCAGCGGGCCGTCGCCGTAGATCGTGCAGCGGAACGACTGACCCTCGTCGCGGAGGAGGGCGCAGGCGGCGAGCAGGTCGGCGAAACCCTTCTTCTCCACCATGCGACCCACTGAGAGGAGCGTCGGGACGTCTCGGGCCGCGCCATTCGGGGACGGCCGATACCGCTCGAGGTCAACGCCGTGGTGCACCAGCAGGGCCGACGCGCCGACCGCGTCCCGCAGGTAATCGGCATTGGCGCGGCAGCACGTCACGACCGCGGTCGCCGCGTCGGTACGGGCCGCCAGGGTGCGGGCCGGGATGCCGTAGAGGTCCCGTGCATGGGCGGTCAGGCTGAAGGGCACACCGGTCAGACGATGGGCGAGGAGCGCCACCAGCGCCGGGTCGTGGGCGAAGTGAGCGTGGATGCGCTCGATGGGGACCCCGCCCTCGGCCGCGGCCCGTACCACCGCGGCCAGGTGAACGGCGTGGGCGAAGCACTCCCAGCGCGACGCGGTGGAGTAGCCGGCCGTCAGGTGGGTGCCGCGTGCAACACCGAGCAACGTCACCAGGTAGCGCGCCGGCGCGGCGCGCAGCAATCGGAGGTGCTCGGCCAGTCGCGTCCCCACCCCGCGGCCCCGCGCCGCGTCGAGGTACCGCACAGCCGCTCTGACGTCGGCGACCTGGGCGAGGGCCAGTGGCTCGTCGGGGTGGCTCATGCTGAAGACGACGAGGTCGACACCGAGCCGCTCGAGGCCCAGGACCTCGTTGACGATGAACGTCTGGGAGAGACGGGGCCAGCTGCGCACCACGTATGCGACGCGCCCGTTCACCCGTTCACCACCGACAACCCGCGATGCAACACCCACGCCACCTGCTCCCGGCGGTCGTCGCCCGACGGCCGGGGGTGGGGGCCCTGGCCGGTGGCCAGCTGCTTGGCCAGCTTCACGCAGGTGTATGCCGCGAACCAGTTCACCCGCCCGGCATCGGCGGTGCCGAGGTGGCAGCGTTCGGCGAACGCGCCAACCCAGCAGTCGCGCTCGGCATCGGTGGCGGCGGTGCGGTGACTCAGCAGCTCGAGGTTGGCGAGGAAGTGGCCGACGTCGAAGAGGCGGTCGCCCATTCGGGCCTCGTCCATGTCGACGACGCCGAGCGTGTCCCCCACGATGACGTGCTGGTAGTGGAAGTCCTTGTGGATCGGCACATTGGTCGCCGTCGGCGTGGGGATGGCGTCCGCCACCGTGGCGGTCAAGCGCGCCGAGGGCAGGGCCAGGTCGGGGAAGGCAGCTGCGATCGTCTCGCCCCACGTCAGCGCGTTGGCCGCCTCGTGCTCCAGGTCGAGCACCCGGTCGAGGTCGATGTCTGACTCGTGCATGGTGGTGATCCACGCGCCGGCAGCCGTGATGGCGTCGACCATGGCGTGTGTGCCGACCAGCGTGTCCAGTGACGGGCCGCGCAGCGGGTCGTAGAGCACCAGCGCGAGGTCGGGCACCAGCCCGAGGGGGCGAGGCGCCGTGAGGCCGGCCGCCGCGACCTGCGTCATCACGTCGTAGCTGTGCCGAGCACGGGTCGCGTCAGCGAACGCCTTCCCGTAGATCGTGCCTGACCCCGTTGTCTCGTAGCGCAGGAGGGCGCGGCGGCCGGGCTTGTGCTCGAGGACCTCGATGTCGGTGACGGCACCCGCGTCTGGCCCGAGGGCGGCCGCCAGCACCGCCGTCATGGGATCGGGCGCGGTCAGCTCTGCGAGGGGCAGGGCGGTGCCCGCGACCGACGTCACGACCCGCTCCTCGCGAGAGATCCGGCCGCGTCGACGAGGTCGGGCACGAGAGGCCACTCGGTCGCGTTGAGATTGCGGTAGCGACGGGCCGCGATCTTGAGGAGCGACAGTCCCTCGTAACGGGCCACGTCGATGTGGGGTGCTGGCGCCAACTCCTCGTAGCCCGTCAGCATCGCCTCTCGACCGAGGGCAGCCATCTCGGCGTCGTCGGGTCGCCGCATGGCTCGCCACCGCAGATATGCGAGCAGGTTGCCCAGATCGCACGCCGCCGGCGCAGCGCAATAGCCGTCGAGGTCCAGCAGAGCAGGCCCGTCGGGCGCCATGACGATCTGGTCGGTGCGCAGAGCACCGTGACTCGGCACGACTGGGGCCGGGGCCACCTCCATGGACGCCAGCTCGGCGAGGACGCCGTCCCACCGCTCGGCGAGGGCGGGGTCGATGGCCCGGAGCGCGTCGACGGAACGATCGAGCGCGCTGACGTCGTCGGCCGATGTGACCGTGGTCGCGGGCGGCGGGCCGGCATGGAGCCGGGCGACGGCGCGGCCCGTGGCCCTGAACGCGTCCGCGCGTTGGAGCGGCGAGAGAGCGGGATCGAAGGCCAGCGCGTGAAGCGAGCGGCCCTCGACCGCGGGCAGCACCAGCAGCTCGATCCCCTCGTGCACCACCGTCGGGTCGGGCACGAACGGGCCGAACCCGGACCGGGCCCGCCGGTGCAGCTCGGTGAAGGCGGTGGCGAGCGCGGTGACGCCGGCCCGGACGACCTTGGCGTACAGCACGACGGGGCCCGACGGCGTGTCGACGTCGTAGCGCAGCACGGCTCGCTGACCGGGGACGTAGCGCACGGGGGTGACACTGCACTGGCGTACGTCCACCGCGCCGTCCAGCAGGAGGGCCACGGCATCGGGATCGGCCGCCTCGGCGAGGCCCGGGAGCCCGGGGTCGTCGACGTAGGACCGGACGCCGCACCCGTCGGGCGTCAGTTCCACCACGCCGATGTCTCGTGGCGCGATCTCGTAGGTCGCGACACAGCTGACGCCGGGCTCGTACCGCGTGCCGAGCAGCCGGCAGTCCATGATCTCGCTCCGCCAGATCTGCGCGAACAGAGCTGCCGCTCGACGCGTGTCGAAGAGCTCGTCGAGCCCCGGCAGCCGAGGGTCGAGTCCGGCCATCTGCTCGGAGATCACGCTCGCAGTCATGCCCGTGCCAGGTCGCGCAGGAGCCGATCGGCATGCTCGACGACCCCGGTGGTGCGTGCGGACCAGTGGGGCTGGTGCACCTGCACACGACGGGCGGCCAGCTTGACCATGAACAGCGGCTCGAGGGCGCGGGCCCGGGCCTCACGCGCGGGTGGCGACGACCCGTAGCCCTCGATGAAGCGATCCTGGGCCGCGGCCACCGCGCCCGGCTCGAGCCACCAGCGCATATCGGCGAGGAGCTTGGCCACGTCGAGGGCGGGGTCGGCGACCGCGCACTTGTCGAAGTCGATCAGCGTGAGCGAGCGCGGCCCCACGAGCAGGTGATCGGCCTTGAAGTCGCCGTGGGTCAGGCCCGCCGCCTCCTGGGGCAGCGCGGCAAGCACGTCCCGGGTGCGGGCGAGCACGTCGCCGACCACCGTTCCTGTGTCCGCCGACAGCTGGCCGATGGCGGCGCTGGCGCGCGCCACCTCGTCGATCTCGTCGGCCACGGACCGCTCGGGCGGCGACCCGAGCAGCGCTGGGTCGGCGTCGTGGATGCGGCGCAGGACGGCGCCCGCCTGCCGGAGTCCTCGGGCCGTGGTCGCGTCGGGCCGGCCCACGCGGGTCGACAGCGGCCGGCCCGCCACCTCGGCGAACACGAGGGCCCGCTCCGCGGCCAGATAGGCGACGGGCCGGGCCGCCACCCCGTCGGGACCGTCGGCGAGGATGTCGGCCATGGCGTTCGCCGACCGGTGGTGGCGCGCGCCCCGCTCGTCGGGAGAGAGCTTGGCGAACAGCGTCGGGCCGGCCGCGCCGAACTGAGGCTGGTAGCGCAGGACGTGGCGCTGACCGGGCCGGTATCGCAGGGCGTCGATCCGCGGAGGCGCTACGTAGCCCAGGACGGTCGCGGCGTGGGCTGGGTCCGACATCGGGACCAGTCCTGGGTACGTCGAGTCGAGGGGCGCCACGTGCACCCGCATCTGCAGGTGGGGCACATGGGCGCCGAGGACCCGGAAGGGCGCCGCGCACCCCCGCTCGCGCGCGTCGGCCTCGGCGGCGGCGTCCGCAGGGGCGGGCGGCGGGCTGCCAGCTCCTCCCCCCCACCAGGCGACGGCGATGGGTCGGGATGCGGACGGCAGGCCGACGTCGAACCACGCCGTCAGCTTGGTGCCGGGCTTGAACTTGGTACGACGCAGCCGGCACGGCCCCAGCGCGGACGGGTCGTCGAGCATGCCGGCCAGGGCCGACCGCACGGCGCGCCGCACCGACGACGAGCGCAGGGTCGCCCGTGTGCCCTCCGGCCCGGATCGGGCCGAGAGCAGCGACTGCGTGTCCAAGCTCAGACCCCGAGGAGCGCGGAGGGCGGCATCGCCGCCTCCTCGACCAGCGAGAGGAGATGGCCGACGGCGACGTCGAGCCCTCCAAGCTGGGGGCCGACGGCGGCCACCGGCGCATCAGACGCGCCGTTCACGGCACTGGCGATCGTCGAGGGACTGAGCTCGTCCGGATCGACGACCCGCACCCACCCGCGCTCACTGAAGAGCGATGCGCGCATGCGCTGCTCGGCACTCGGTCCGCGACGGGGCACCAGGACCGCGGGTGTCTCCGAGCGGAGGACCTCGGCCGTCGTGTTGTACCCGGCCATGCCGACCACCACGTCGGCGGCCTGGATGTAGCTCGGCACGTCGCCGACCGAAGTACGGACCTGGGCAGGACGCCCGTGGGCCCGCGCCATGAGGTTGCGCCGCTGGTTGGCGGGCATGAACGGTCCGGTGATGAGGATCAACGCCGAGGGCTCTTCGACGGCCATCTCGTCGAGACCGTCGAGGAGGGCGTCCATCATCGGGTAGGCGTCCGCGCCCCCGCCGGCCATCGCGACGACCAGCCGGCCGTCGGGCTTGCCCCCGAGGGCGCGGGCCCGGATGCGCCGGGCGCTGCGGCCCGTCACCGGGGCGCAGACGTAGCCGCAGTACTCCAGAGCATCGACCGCGGGTGCTGACCAGCCGTACTGGTCGGCCACGTCGAAGACGTCCTGGCTCCCGTAGACGAGCACCATGTCGTAGTACCGCTCGACCGCGTCGTACGCGCCCTCGTCCTGCCACGTGCGGCGCACCACTTCGGGCGCGTCGAGAATGTCGCGGAGGCCGAGCACGATGACGGCCGACGTGTGCCGGAGGGCCTCGAGCGTCGGGATGAGCTCACCGCGGGCCCCGTGGGGCATGTGGTCCACCAGCACGATGTCGGGCCTGTAACTGGCGGCGACGCTGGCGATGAGGTCACGCCGCAGTGCGAACAGCTCGCCGCTCGCGAGCGGGAGCGACACGGGATCCCACACGCCGGGCCCCGACTTCACCAGCGAGGGGAGCTTCAGGTAGTCCTGGTTCGGCACGATGCCGAAGAACGTGCCGAGGGGCGAGTCCGAGATGGTGAGGACGCACGCGTCGGGGCGACCCCGCAGGAACTCGGCGGCGATGGCCGAGGTGCGGCGCAGATGGCCGAGTCCCAGGCCGTCCTGGGAGTAGATGAGCATGCGCGGTCCGCCCCTGTGGGGGGGCGGTCGCAGCGCGCGCGGCTCCGAAGCGTTGGTGGGCGCCCCTCCTCGCCGCGAACTCTCATCACCGTTTTGTCCAAAGTCGGGCAGCCGCTCGTCCCCCTGCTGAGGCGCGCCACGCTCCGCACGTTGGAAGAAAAGACTAATCGCAATACACCATTGGGGTGAACGACCACTGCTGGCAACCCGGCCGTCATCCAGCCGACGACTACTCTCCGCGCGAACCGGTGGATGTGTTACATCCACCCGATCGGGATCGTCAACGAGATGATGGGATCCACGGGAGGGTGGAGTGGCTGATCACCAGTGGCTCGTCGACCGGTTCGAGGCGCACCGGGCCCACCTGCAGGCGGTGGCCTACCGGATGCTTGGATCAGTGGGCGAGGCCGACGACGCCGTGCAGGAGGCGTGGCTCCGGCTGAGCCGTTCAGATGCGACCGCCATCGAGAACCTGGGCGGCTGGCTGACGACGGTGGTCAGCCGGGTGTCGCTCGACATGCTGCGCTCGCGGGCGGCCAGGCGGGAGGACGCCGCCGGTGCGCGACCGGACGACGGGCGCTCCGCCCCCACCGCCGGCAACGACCCCGAACACGAGGCGGTGCTGGCCGACACGGTCGGCTCGGCCCTCCTCGTGGTCCTCGACACGCTCAGCCCGGCCGAGCGGCTGGCCTTCGTGCTGCACGACGTCTTCGCCGTGCCCTTCGACGAGATCGGTCCCATCGTCAACCGCTCCTCGAACGCGGCCAGGCAGCTGGCGATGCGCGCCCGTCACAAGGTGCAGGGGTCGGGCCCCTCCTCCGACGCCGATCCCGCCCGCCAGCGCCAGGTCGTCGACGCCTTCCTGGCTGCCTCTCGCGGTGGCGACTTCGACGCCCTGGTGGCGTTGCTGGACCCGGACGTCGTGCTCGAAGCCGACGCCATGGCTGTGCGGATGGGGTCACCCGAGGAGATCAGGGGCGCCGCCGGCGTGGCCGGGACGTTCTCGGGCCGGGCGCTGGGCGCACAACCCGCTCTCATCGACGGAGCCGTCGGCGTGGTGTGGGCCGTCGACGGTCGCCTCAAGGTCGCCTGGGACTTCACCGTCGAGCACGGCAGGGTCGTCCACATCGACATGCTTGCTGCCCCGGACAGCCTCGCCGATCTCGACTACGAGATCCTCGACACACACTCCTAGAGAGACAAGGCAGGTACCTCCATGCTCAGTGTCAACACCTACACCCAGGAGTACGTCGACGCGTGCCGCGCTCGGGTGGACAAGCAGGTCGCCGCCTACCGCAAGCTGGCCGGCGCGGCAACGGGCAAGGCCGCGTCTGCGGCGACGGCCTTCGAGCCCGTCTTCTTCAACAACATGGTGCTGGTCCTCGAGACCTCGTTCACCCACCGGGCCCGAACAATCGAGGGCAAGGATGGGAACCCGCTGAACGAGGTGCGGGTCCTGTCCAACTCGATGCTCGAGCACGCCGGGGTGCTCACGGCTGAGAAGGCGATCAAGCTCTCGGCCGAGAAGTCGGTGCTGCAGCTGCAGTACGGCGACACGATCGAGCTGCGGGAAGCCGACTTCGTGGCGCTGGCCAAGGCGTTCTTCGCCGAGATCGAGCGCAAGTTCGTCTGAGAACCGCACCGCGCGGCGGTGAGCAACCTTCTCCCGGAACCAGCCCACGGGGTCAAGGAGTGGAAGAGGACAACTACCGGCCTGGCGCACCACACTTGGCGCCGAGGAGGGTCGGCGTTGACACGACGACGGACATCAGGACGACGAAGGCTCAACGCCGAGCGGCGGGAACGCGAGACGGTCAAGCCGCTCGAGCTCTACTTCGACCTCGTGTTCGTCCTGGGGTTCACCCAGTGCACGGCGCTGATGGCCGCCCAACCGACGTGGGCCGGAATCGGGCGCGGCATGCTCGTGCTGGCCGTGCTGTGGTGGGCGTGGGTGGGATACGCCTGGCTGACGAGCGTCATCGAACCCGAAGAGGGCGCCGTGCGACTTGCGATGTTCGGAGCCATGGCCGGGCTCCTCGTCGTGGCCCTCTGCGTTCCCGCAGCGTTCGGCGAGCGGGCGCTCCCCTTCGCCATCGCCTACGCGGTGGTGCGCCTCGGTCACATCACCCTCTTCGTGCTGGCCAGCCGTGAGGACGCGGGGCTCCGACGATCCGTGGCGGGCTTTGCCGTCACCTCGACCACCGCCTCCGCACTGCTGATCGCCGCCTCGTTCCTCGACGGGGCCGGACAGGCGGCGCTGTGGGGAGTCGCGATCGTGCTCGACTGGGGCGGGCCCGCCATGGTCGGGGTGGCCCGAAACCTGATCCCCATCGAAGGGTGGCGGCTGGTTCCTGCCCACTTCGCCGAGCGCCACAACCTGGTGATCATCCTCGCCCTCGGCGAGTCGATCGTCGCTCTGGGTGTCGGCGCGGAGGCCGAGCTCACCACTGGCCTGATCGTGGCCGCGACGCTCGGGATCGCGCTCGCCTCCGCCATGTGGTGGGTGTACTTCGACGTCGTCTCGCTCGTCACCGAACGCCGGCTCATCCAGGCAGCGGAGGGGCCAGTGCGCAACGCGCTGGCCCGCGACTCCTACTCCTACCTCCACTTCCCGATGGTGGCCGGGATCGTCCTCAGCGCCCTCGGGCTCGAGGCGACGCTGGCCCACCTCGACGAGCCGTTGGACAGCCAGCGCTCATTCGCGCTGTTGGGCGGCGTGGCGATCTACCTGCTCGGTCACGTCGCCCTCCGGCTCCGCAACGCGCATACGGTCAACCGCCAGCGCCTGGTCCTCGCCCTCGCACTGCTCGTCCTTGTTCCCGCCGCGACCGAGGTGACGGCGCTGACGACGCTTGCCGCGATCAACGTGCCCCTCTGGGCAATGATCGCCTACGAGACACTTCGTTACGGCGAACGCCGATACAACCTCCGTCACGGGCTCGAGCCCGAGGGTTGAGAGCCCACGGACCGCTCGGCGAGCCACGCGGTCAGGTCCGCAGCTGACGCCGGTCGGCAGCAGTGGTATCCCTGCGCCACTTCGCAGCCGAGGCGGCGGAGCACCGCCAGGGTGGCGGCGTCCTCCACGCCCTCGGCGACGACGACGAGTCCGAGGCTACGTCCCAGCTCGACGATCGAGCGCACGATCGCCTGGTCTCGCCGGTCGATCGCCAGCTCGGCGATGAAGGCGCGGTCGATCTTGAGCTCGTCCACCGGGAGGCTCTTCAGGTACATCAATGACGAGTAGCCGGTGCCAAGGTCGTCGATGGCGAGACGGATGCCGAGAGCGCGCAGGTCGGCGATGGCCCGCAGCACGCGCGGCCCCTCCGCCAGCGCGTTCTCCGTGATCTCGTAGATGAGGCTGGTGCCTGGCACGCCGTGGTTGGTCAGGCTGGCCGCGGTCCACTCGACGAGGTCAGGATCGTTGAGCACACGAGGCGAGAGATTGACGGCGACCTCGAGCTCGATGCCTTCAGCACGCCACCGCGCGCACTGATTGAGCGCCTCGTCCAGGAGACGCTTGGTGATCGGAAGGATGAGGCCGGCCTGTTCGGCGAGAGGGATGAACTCGCCCGGCGAGATGGCCCCTCGATCCGGGTGATCCCACCGGGCCAGGGCTTCGACACCGGTCACCCGACCCGTCTCGACCTCGATCTTTGGCTGGTAGTGCAGGTGCAACTCGTCGTTGCCGATGGCGTTGCGCAGCTGGGCGGCCAGGGCAAGGCGGGCCGGTCCTCCGAGCTCATCCGAGGTGTCGAACACCGCCGACGGGGCGCCGGCGGCCTTGGCCCGGTACATCGCCATCTCGGCTCGTCGCATGAGCGTCTTGGCATCGCCGTTGCCGGCTGAGGCCGCGACACCGAACGTCGCGCCCACGTGCAGCGGAACGTCCTCCACGACAAAGGCCCGCTCGAGTGAGACGAGGAGGGAGCTTCCCACCCGTTGGGCGACGGCCGGATCAGCCACACCCGGCAGGAGCACCGCGAACTCGTCACCGCCGACGCGCGCGACCACGTCGGAGGATCGGCTCTCCGCGGTCATCCGAGCGGCCACCTCGACGAGCACACGATCACCGATGCCGTGCCCGAGCCCTTCGTTGATCTCAACGAACGCGTTCAGATCGAGCACGATGAGGGCGACGCTGCCGTGGGCCGCCTCGATGGCCTCGTTCAGGCCGCTCCGGTTGAGCAGGCCGGTGAGCGGGTCGTGACGGGCGGCGCGGGCGACCTCGGCCTCGGCGGCCCGACGCATCGTGACGTCCTGAATCTGTGCGAAGAAGTACGCGGGCTCGGACTCCGGCCCTCGCACGACCGACGAGATGGTGTCGCCCCACACAAAGGAGCCGTCGGGCCGGACATAGCGCGCCTCGACCTGCATGGTCTCCGCCGCGCCATGCAGGAGATCGCGACGGGCACGCCGCAACGGAGCCAGGTCCTGCGGATGGAGGAGCCCGACGACGCCCGCTCCGACGACGGCGTCCGTCGCCCGACCCACCATGACGCAGAAGGACCGGTTGGCCCGGATGATCCTCCCCTCGAGATCGAGAATGGCCATCCCGAGCGGGGAGTGGTCGAAGCCCTGCTGGAAGCGCCGCTCTGCGATCAGCATCCCCGCCTCTGCTTCCTTGGTCCGGGTGACGTCGAGACAGGTGCCCACAAACTTTCGCACCCTGCCGTCGGGGTCCTTGACGGCGGACGAGCGCGACAGCATCCACCGCACCTCGCCGCTCGGGCGCACGAGTCTGATCGTGATCTCGGGTTCATCCTCGGCCCACGCAGGATCACCGAGGACGGAGACGGCCATTGCTCGGTCGTCGGGATGGACGATGGAGAGGAAGCTGTTGTAGTCGGGCTCGAAGTCGTCGCGCGTCCTGCCTGCGATCCGGTAGAGCTCGTCCGACCACGTCAGGCAGCGGGTCGCCACCTCCCACTCCCAGCTCCCGAGATGAGCGCGCCGCTGAGCCTCCGCCAGCTCGGCGACCGTCTCCCGCACGGCCCGTTCGGCCTCGTGCCGCTCGGTGACGTCCTGGATTGTTCCGTGCAGTCGCGCCACGCCTTCGTCGCCGTCGAAGACGCGGTTCGTGGAGAACGTGATCCAGCGCTCCTCGCCCGCAACAGTTCTGATGCGGCATTCGAGGATGAAGGGCTCATTGGTGTGGCGGCTGCGGCTGATGGCGCTGGCGAAGGCTCCGGCGTCGCCGGGGTGGAGGTGAGCGAGGATGGTCGGCAGTCCGGCCGTGACCTCGCCAGGCTCGTAGCCCAGGATGCGGTAGTGCTCGTCGGACCACTGGAGCTGGTCGCCGACCAGCTCCCAGCTCCCGAGCCGGGCCAGGCGCTGGGCACTCGCGAGCGCGGCTTCCGTCAGACGGGAGCGTTCCAACTCCGATTGCAGTCGGTCGGAGAGACGGCCGTTCTCGATGAACACGAGCAGCTGGCGGGCGACCACGAGCACGCCAATGGCGGCAACGATGAACATCACAGCCGTGGGCACTCGACCGGAGACGGCTTGCTCGGCCGTGGTCGCTGCGAGCAGGAGCAGCACTGGCATGTAGGGCGCGACCTTCAACCAGGGCGCGACCGGCCCGTTGTCGGCGGGGTGCCTTCCTGACGACCGCTCGACGGCGGCGACGGCCCCGACGCCGATGAGCAGGAAACCGAATGCCCAACCGGCATCGAAGAGCTGGCCGGTGCTGTAGCGACCGGTCGCTGCAAGTGCCCCGAAGGCGCTGTCGGCGATGGCGACGGCCACGATGCCGCCGATCACGTAGGCCATGGCCCGGCGATGCCCTGGCGGGGTCCGAACGGCGACGGTCAGCGCGGCGATCACCAGGACGATGTCCGCCGCGGGATACGCGACCCCGAGGAAGGTGGCCAGGTCGCCGCTCGCCCGCAACGTGATGGGCGCGAGGACGGCGGTCCAGCCGGCGCCGACGAGCGAGCCGGCGATGATCAACCCGTCCACCGCCACCCGGAACCGGCTTGCGGTCAAGTCACCGACGGCGGGGAACGCGAGCAGGCCCATGAGCCCGAACGGCAGACAGCCGAGGAATCCGACGTCGGCGAGCGACGGGAACGGCGCGGCGCGATGGAGGACCACCTCGTAGTAGGTCCACACCACCTGACCGGCCGCCCACGTCGCGTTGAACGCGGCCAGCCACGCCCACGCACGGCCCGCTCCTCGCCGCGCCGCCCACACACAGCCGAGGGCCGCGATCGTCGGCGCGATGACGAGCCCGACGTCGTCGAACACCAGCGTCGCCCGATCGCCGCCGACACCGAAGGCGATCCACCCCAGGAAGAACGTCGTCGCCCCGAGCGCCCCTACGGCCGCGCGGGTACTCGGGGTCGCCGGCAGCGATGGGAGGAATCTGGCGGATGTCGGCATACGGGTCTCGGGGGTCGCGGGCCGCCGGCGCCGGAATGGGGATCGAGAAATGTGGCTGTGGTTCAGTATCTGGACCCGAGACGCCGACGTCGATGGGCGTCGCATCACCGGTTCCTGGGCACACCGCCCAATGGCACCATTGGGCTGTGGCCCGACGCCGAAGAACGCCCCTGGCCCTCAGCGCCCGGGCGGATGCGGACTTCGAGCGGATCGCGAATGCCCTCAGCGTCCCGGTGTTCCTCATCGACCTGACGACCTACCGGATCCGGCTCGCCAACGACATGGCGGCCGCCCTGCTCGGGGCGTCCAGAGCCGAGCTCGTCGATCGGCCTGTCGCTGACTTCTACGTCGGCACAGAGGCGGAAGGCGCCCAGGGCGCGATGAGCGCCCTCAGGTCGGGGGCCATCGACGGCTATCGGGCCCATCGGCGCGTTCGCCGTGTCGACGGACAGGAGATCGAGGCGTCGGTGTGGAGCCGGGCCCTCGGCTCCGATGCCATGCGCACCGCACTCACCTTCCTCGTTCCGGGGAGCGACGCCGCCACCCTGGCCAGCACCGTGCCGGCGTTCATCTCGCAGCTGTCGCCTGCCCTGGTGTGCATCCTCGACGCCGAATGGCGCGTGACGTGGGTCAACGTGGACGTCGAGGACGTACTCGGGTACACCGCGCATGATTACGAGGGAGTTCCCCTGCTCGGTGCCGCGCACCCCGATGACCTTCCCGCCGTGCTCGACGCCATCGACGAGATGCAGGCCCGCCGCCAGTCAAAGATGGTCTGCACCCGGCTCCGGCGGGCCGACGGCGGGTGGCGACCGATGGACTGTCTGCTCGTCCCGATCGAGCTGGCCGAGCCGGCGCGCTACGGCCTCTTCGCCGGTCCGGCGCCTCCGACCGAGGGCAGGCCGTTCGACCAGGCGGCCCGAGTCTCTGAGCTCGAGCACCACATGCTGCGGATCGCCACCCAGCTGCGCGCGGCCGGCGTGGCAGAGGTCGGCGCCGTCCCCGACCTCAGCGGACTCGACCAGTTCAGTGAGCTGTCACCCCGCCAGGTGGAGATACTGACCCGCCTGCTCCGCGGCGAACGCGTCGCCACCATCGCCGCCGAGCTCTTCTTGAGTCCCACGACGGTCAGGAATCACCTCACGGCGGTCTTCCGCAAGTTCGGCGTGCACTCACAGGTCGAGCTGCTCGCCCTCCTGCGCAGCCCACCCGACCGCCCGGTTGCGTGACGACATCGTCTCCAACCCTGCGGCGATGAGCCCGGGGATCCCGGCGACGAGATGGAACGAGTGGTCGAAGGGCTGGAGCTCGAGCCCGGCACGCCCACCGGTCACCAGCCCACCCACGCCGAGGGCGGTGTAGAAGAGCCCGAACCCCAGCGCGAACCACCAGAGCTCACGGTCGCCGCCCCAACGCAGGAGGGCGAGGGCGAGGAGCCCGGTCACGACGTGGAGCGCAGAGTGCTGCGGGACCATCTTGGTGGTGTCCAAGATGACGGGCACCGCCCTGTCCAGTGGATCGACGAGCAACATCGTCCCCGTCACGACGCCCTGCAGGAGCAGGAAGAGACCGACGATCCGCGCGTACCAGGCCGCCGGGCTGCGCCTCAAACGACGCCCGAGCGACGGCCCCCGGCCGTCGCCCACAGGAACAGGCAGATCAAAGCAACGACCACCACGTCGGCGAGGAACACCCACAGCGAGACGGTGCCCCAGTTCACCTGATCGGAGAACCGGGCGAGCTGGATGGCGAGGGTGACGGGCAGCACCACGAGCATGACGCTGGCGACGCGGGCTCGCCGCCAGTCGCCCTCCCACACCAGTGAGAGCTGGAGGAGGGCGACCGGGACCAACCAACCACACAACGTCCGCGTCGTGAGCGGCGTCATCGGCCACGGGGCCCTGTCACTCAGCACCGAGGGCACCGCGAAGCCGACCGCGGCGATCGCGGCCAGAACCAACCCGTTCGCGAGGAACAACGCTCGCACCCACCGCGGGATCGGCTCCTCGACGCCGGTGCCGACCGGGGCGGCGTCGCGCTGATGCCACAGATACAGCCCCACGAAGATGGGCGGTGGGAGCAGATAGCTGGCGAACCAGAGGTAGAAGGGGAAGGTGTCGGTCGAGAACTTGTCCCAGTGCAGGAAGGTCGCGACGAGCATCGCCGTGCAGAAGGCGGCGGCCGGGAGGACCATCACTCGCACCTGCTGCCAGGTCCTCGCGAACAGCGGGAGCACGAAGATGAATGCCGAGGCGAGGTAGAACGCCCCAAGCGTGGCCGCCATCACGTCGGGCTTGATGGGCCACGCGAAGTTGGTCGCGGTGTCCTGGGGCCGGAGGAAGATCGACGAGATGGCGGCGAGCCCGAAGACCACCTCGACCGCCAGCCACGCTCGGAGGGGCCACCGGATCGGCGTGTCCAGGCTCCCCTCGCTCACGCCGATGTCCTCGACGAGCCCGCCAACAGCGCAGCCACCGCGATGATCGCCCCGAGGGCCCCGAACCAAATCCACGCGGCCAGGTCGTCCGCCGCGAACAGCTCCAGGTGGATCAGCGACGCGACCAGCGCGCCCACCGCGAACAGTGCGATCGCGAGAACCCCGACCCGCATATCCCGCCACGTGCGGACCCGGGCGAGGAGCAGGCTCCCCACGCCATAGGCGAGCACCGGCGCTGAGTAGATCTGCGCCAGCAGCGATGTCACCGGCCACGGCCATGCGTCGGCCATCGGTCCGGGGGCCAGGAGGAGGGCCAGGCCAGCGGTGGTGAGCACGATGCCCTGGGCGACGAGGCACTGCCGGGCCCACGCGGCCGGCACCGGCCCGCGCTCGTCCATGGTCGGATCGCCACGGTGGTTGAACAGAATCCAGATCCCGATCAACGGGTAGGCCACGTAGGCACCGAACCAGACCCGCGTCTGGGTCTTGGTGAAGTCGAAGTCGTCGTGATGCAGGAGGGTTATGAGGAGCAGCCCACCGGTCCAGATCGCGGTCATCAGCGGGACCCATCGGATAGCGGACCAGCGCCTGGCCAGCAGCCCGCAGACCATGAACGCGAACCCCGAGAGATAGACGGCGCCAATGAACCGGGCGTGGAGCGGCGGCACATCGAACGGCAGCACCTTGGTCACCTTTGCGGGCGCGAAGTAGGCCGGGAACCCGACCACGCCCGCGAGCAACCCGACGGCGGCGAAGTACGCCCGCTCTCCCGCCGTGATCTCATCACCTCGATCGACGGAGGACGTTGCGCCCGCGACCGCGACGTCCTTCCCGGCGCTCATGGTGAAACTATGCCCCGCGCTCGCCCGCGAGGTGTCTCATGGAAAGGAAGTCGACCGGCGGTAGCGTCCGGCAGGATGGTTGAGCCCGCAGCCGGGCGAGTGCGACGACTCGCCGAGGAGCTCGAGGAAGCGGGCCTGCCCTCCCAGGGAGGCGACGCCTTCCGGGCCATCCTCATCGAGGAGATCGATCACGCCCTCCGCCCGCCTGTGCACGAGCGGCGGGTCGCGAGCGGCGGCTGCATCGTCGAGCCTTCATCGGACCCGGGAACGTGGGAGTCCGGCACCGATCTGCGGATCAGCCGCGGGCCTCTGGATCAACAACCGCTCATGGCGGCCCGCCGCTTTGCCGACGGTCTGTCGAGCTGGCTCATGCGGCGAACCGACGGCACCAACGAGTGGATGGTGTTCGACCGCCCCGCCGGCTCGGAGCGCGACCTGGTCGTGCTCGCCGATGTGCTCGGCGCCACCATCGTGCAGCGCCATCCGGCCGGATCAGTGCGCGTTGTCGGGGACTTCGGTGTGCTGCGTTGGGACGGCCTGCGCTGGCACCACGAGCCGCCGGTCCGCACGTGGATCGACTCCGTCGCCGCCAGCCCCGAGCACGGCAACTCCGAGGTGCTCGAGGCCATGCTCGAGTTCGCGGTGCACGACCTCGGTTCGCGCGGCATCGGCTCGCTCCTCATCTACCGGCCCGACGCCGAACCCGGCCCGCAGGTCGAGGAGCGGTTGCCGACACCGCCTCCGCTCCGCATCCGCACCGCCCCACACCTCGCTCCTCTTCGGCACGCGCTGGCCCAGATCGACGGCGCCGCGGTGTTCGACCCCGACGGCGTCCTGCGCCGCCTCGGCGTGCGACTCGTGCCGAGCAACACCGCCGAGGAGACCGTCGAGCCGTTCGGAGGCACCCGCCACACCTCGGCCCGCCGTTACAGCTACGACGATCCGCTTGCCACGGTCATCGCCGTCAGCGAGGACGGGCCCGTGTCCGTCCTGCGCAACGGCGCGGTGCTCGGACGTTCACCCGACGGCGACTGACGCTGCGTCAGCCCGCCATCAACCCCGCAGCTGAGCCAGGCTCTCCATGACCGACGCTCGCGCTCGCCTCATGCCCGCCGCGTCGTACACGGCCAGCGCCTCGCGGTAGAGGGCCTCGGCCCGGTCGAGGTCGCCGGCGTTCCAGGCCGCCCGACCGGCAGCAACTTGCGTCGCGCCCATGACGAAGGACTCGTCCGGTGAGAGCGATGCGCTCGCGCCGTCGCCGGTGCGCGACGTGGCGGCCAGGGCCTCGATCTGGCTCCGGTGGACGGCGATGCCCTCGGGGAAGCCCAGCTCGCGCGACACGGCGAGCGCCTGCTCGTGCAGCTCGATGGCGCCGTCGACATCTCCTCTCACTTTGGCGGCCAGCGCGCGGACGAAGAGGATGCGCTCGATCACGAAGCGTTCGCCGGACGCCACAGCCAGGGGCCAGCCCTGGTCGCACAACCGCTCGGCGCGGGGCAGGTCCCCGGCGGCGAGCGCGACGAACACTTCCACGACGACGGCGATGGCCTGGCCCCACATCTGCCCGAGCCGGGCGAAGGTCGCCTCCGACCGGGCCACCAGCTCGCCGGCCTCGTGGAGCACCGACAGGTCACCCGTGTAGGAGGCCCGGCGCACCAGGGTGATGGCGTGCTGGCGCTGACAGCCGGCCAGCTCCTCCTCATCGCCCAGGGTCTCGGCCAAGGCCAGGGCCTCGGCTGTGCGCTCGTCAGCACGGTGCCGGCGCCGGTCCCTCTCGACCCCGTTTCCGAAGTGAGAGGCGCAGCGGAGGGCGCGGCACCGGGCCACCCCCGAGATGTCCGGCGCCCGCCGCAGGGCCGTGTCGATCAGGGAGCGCGCCTCCTCGCGATAGCCGCGCGGCCACATCCACAGCGTGATGGCGCCGAGCACGGCCATGGCCCGCACCGGGTCGTCGTCCACGACCCAGCCCAGTGCGGCGCGCATGTTGTCGACCTCCCGGTCGAGGCGGTCCAGCCACGTGACCTGGGTGGCTGTTGTCAGGTGGGGCCCAGCCGCGTGGCCGAGGGAGATGAAGTGCTCGGCGTGAGCCTGCGTCGCGCTCCTCAGCTCGCCGGCGGCCTCGAGCCGGTCGACACCGAACTGCCGCAGCGTCTCCAGCATGCGGTAACGACTGCCGTCGGTGACCACGAGGGACTTGTCGACCAGATGGCCGACGAGATCGATGACGTCGACGGCGTCGATGCCGGCGGCCACGCACACGGCCTCGGCCGCCTCGAGATCGAAACTGCCGGGGAACACAGCGAGTTGGCGAAAGGCGGTGCGCTCCTCGTCGAAGAGCAGGTCGTAGCTCCACTCCACCGCCGCTCGCAGCGTACGGTGGCGGGCCGCCGCGTCGCGCGCGCCGCCCGACAACAGGCGGAAGCGGTCCTGCAGGCGGGCCACGATCTGCCCCACCGGCAGTGCCTTCACCCGCGCCGCGGCCAGCTCGATCGCGAGCGGCAAGCCATCGAGCTGCTCGCACAAGCGGGCCACGTCGGCCGCGGTGTCGACATCGACGTCGAAGTCCGGCCGCACCGCCTCGGCTCGCTCCGCGAAGAGACGGGCCGCATCGTCGGCCCCGAGCGCGGGCACCGGCACCTGGGCCTCGGCCGCGATGCCGAGCGGCTCACGGCTGGTGGCGATGATGCGCACGTCGGGGCAGGCGGCCAGCACCGCGCTGGCCACGTCGGCCGCCGCGTCGATGACGTGCTCGCAGTTGTCGAGCACCACGACGGCCTGTCGGGCGCGCAGGCGCGCGATGGTCCGTTCGAGGGGCGTGACGGGGTCGTCGCCTTTCTCCCCGGCGCCCACGGCGACGGCGACGGTGGCCGCGACCGTCCTGGGGTCGGAGCTGGGTGCCAGCTCGGCCAACCACACTCCGTCGGCGGTCGTCGCCACCAGGCCACGCGCCACTTCGAGAGCCAGCCTGGTCTTTCCCGCCCCGCCCGGCCCGGTGAGGGTCACGAGCCGGTGACCCTCCAAGCGGTCGGCCACCGCGCGCAGCTCCGCCTCCCGTCCCACGAACGTGGTGACCGGCGCGGGCAGGTTGCCGGCCGTCGCGACGTCGGGAAGAGCGAGAGAAGGGTCCTGCTCGAGGATGGCGAACTCCATGGCGCGCAGCTGGGGCCCGGGGTCGAGCCCCAGCTCCTCGGCCAGCACCTCGCGCCCCTCGCTGTAGGTGCGCAGGGCCTCGGCCTGGCGGCCCGACCGGTAGAGGGCGAGCATCAGCTGGCACCGGAGCCGTTCCCGCAACGGCTGCTCCTTCACCAGCGTCGGGAGCTCGCCGGAGAGCTCGTGGTGTCGTCCCAGTTCGAGGTCGGCCTCCACCCGGTCCTCGAGCGCGGCCCACCGCAGCTCCTCGAGGCGGGCCGCCTCGGCCCGGGCGAAGGGGAGGTCGGCCAGCTCGGCCAAGGCCGGGCCCCGCCACAGCGCGAGGGCAGCGCTCAACTGCTCGGCCGTGCGCGCCACCGCCACCCGGTCCTCGAAATCGAGGCTGTCCACGGCATGTCGAGGGATCTCGAGCACGTACCCCTCGCCCCGGCGTATCACCCGATCGGCGCCGAGCAGCTTGCGGAGCTCAGACACCCGCTTCTGCAACGCGTTGGCCGGATTGTCTGGGAGGGCGTCGCCCCACAGCTCGTCGAGGACGCGGCCATCGGACACGACGGTGCCGGCGTTGACGGCCAACAAGGCGAGTAGGGCCCGTTGCTTGGCGCCCGGGACGTCCACGGCGTCGTCGCCGTCGTCGACCCGGATCGCGCCCAACAACCCGACCCGCATACCGCCCCCTCTGGCCATCGTGTGCACGATGACGCCAACCAACGCTAACGGTTGTCGTGCGCTACCAGCAGCGCGGCCAGCTCCCGCACGTCCGCGTCGTCCGGGAACTCGGTCAGGTGCTCGCGGGCCAGGTCCAGGGCCCGGAGGACGTCGCCCCGCTCGGCCTCGGCCTCGATCTCGGCCAGCTGGCGCCCGCGCCGGCTGGACGGTGTCATCGGACGGGGGCCGTGTGGCCCTGGTCGACATGGGCGAGAAGGCTGACGATGGTCGAAAAGTCGGTGTGGCACCACGCACAGGTGGCGTGGGCGCTCGAGGGCCGGGGCAGATGGCTGCTCTTCATGTGGAAGGTGGGCATGGGAGCACCGTGCGCTCCTGCCCTGACCGGGGGCTGACAAGAACGGGCCGGCCACGGTCAGGGCGGCGACAGCCCCCTTCCCCACATTGGGACCCGAGGCCGCACCGTGCGGCACCACGATCCCAGGGGGTCCCCGTGACATCCGCTCTCTACAGAATCGGACGCACCTGCGCACGTCACCCGTTCCGGACCTTCGGGGTCTGGTTCCTGCTGGCGCTCGTCGTCGTCGGCGCCTCGTCCGCCTTCGGCAGCGAGGGCAAGGACAGCTTCAAGGTCCCCGGCGTCGAGGCCCAGCAGGCCTTCGACCGACTCGAGGCGCGCTTTCCGACCCAGGCGGGCGCCGGCGGCCGCCTCGTCTTCCACAGCGATGAAGAAACGCTGAGCGACGCAGGACCGGCCGCGGCTCTCGCCGCCGTCGTGGCCAAGGCGGCCACCGGCGCCGACGTGACCGCGGTCGCCCAGCCGCAGCTCAGCCCCGACCGCCACACCGGGTTCGTCGCCATCACCTACGACGTGCCGACCCTCGAGAAGGTCCACTACACCGACGCCAAGGCCGCCATCGCGCAGGCCAAGGACGCCGGGCTCCAGGCCGAGCTCGACGGCGTCATCGCCATCGCCGGCGAGCCCGAGCCCAGGGGCCAGGAGGTGTTCGGCCTCATCGCGGCGATCGTGGTGCTGCTCATCGCCTTCGGCTCCGTCATCGCCATGGGCATCCCGGTCGCGACAGCAGTCATCGCCCTCGCCGTCGGCATCACCGGCATCAGCATCATGGCCAGGTTCGTCGAGACCCCGACCTACGCGCCGATCCTCGCCGCCATGATCGGCCTCGGCGTGGGCATCGACTACGCCCTGTTCATCGTCACCCGCCACCGCGCCAACATGGCGGCGGGGATGGACCCGGCCGAGTCGGCAGGACGGGCCAACGCCACGGCCGGTGCCGCTGTGCTCTTCGCCGGCGCCACCGTCGTCATCGCCATCGGCGGGTTGCAGGTCGCGGGGATCCCGGCCATCACCGCCATGGGTTACGCCTGCGCCCTCGTCGTCGCCGTCTCGGTGGTCGCTGCCCTCACCCTGCTCCCCGCCTTCCTGGGCTGGGCCGGCCACGGCATCGACCGCCTGAGCATCCCCCATCGCAAGGAGCGGAACGACCACCACCAGACCGCCTCCGGGCGCTGGGCCAACCACGTCGGACACCACCCCGTGCGCTACGCGGCGATCGGCCTGGTGGCCCTCGTGGGATTGGCCGCACCGGTGGTCGGACTGCGCATCGGTGTGGGCGACGACGGCACGGCCAATACGCAGACCACCCAGCGCCGGGCCTATGACCACATGAGCGAAGGCTTCGGTGCCGGCTTCAACGGCCCGCTGCACGTCGTCGTCAACACGTCGGCTCGTGCAGCCGATGCGGCGCTGCCCAAGCTCGAGCAGGCGTTGGCCGCCACGCCGGGCATCGCCGAGGTCCGTCCCGCCGTCCGCAACGATGCGGGCGACACCGCCGTCATCGTGGCCACGCCCCGCACCTCCCCGCAGTCCGAGGAGACGTCCCAGCTGGTCGACGAGCTCCGGGACAGCGTCATCCCCGCGGCCATCGAGGGCACCACGGCCACCGTCCAGGTCGGCAGCCCCACCGCCCTCGCGAACGACCTGTCCAACAAGCTCACGGAGCGCCTGCCCTACTTCATCGGTGCCGTCGTGCTGCTGTCCCTGCTGCTCCTGACCGTCGTGTTCCGCTCCATCGTGGTGCCCGTCAAGGCCGCCGTCATGAACCTGCTGTCCATCGGTGCGGCCTACGGCGTGCTCGTGGCGGTGTTCCAGTGGGGCTGGGGCAAGGACCTGATCGGGCTGGAGCAGACGCTGCCCATCAACCCCTTCGTCCCGCTCATCATGTTCGCCATCCTGTTCGGGCTCTCCATGGACTACGAGGTGTTCCTCCTCAGCCGGGTCCGTGAAGCGTTCGTGCGCACCGGCGACAGCCACACCAGCGTCGTCGAGGGCCTGAGCAGCACGGCCCGAGTGATCACGAGTGCCGCCCTCATCATGATCAGCGTGTTCGGTGCCTTCGTCTTCGGTGTCGATCCCGTCGGCAAGATGTTCGGCCTGGGCCTCGCCGCCGCCATCTTCATCGACGCCACCCTGGTGCGCATGGTGCTCGTGCCGGCGACGATGAGCCTTCTCGGCAACGCCAACTGGTGGCTGCCCCGCTGGATGGACCGCATCCTCCCCAACGTCGACTTCGAAGGCAGTGACGGCGCCGAGGTCATCGAGCTGCCCGAGCAGGAGGCGCAACCCGTCGCCGCCTGATCAGTCCCCAAACGCAACTCTCGAGGAACAAGACTCCGGAATTCGGGGTCTTGTTCCTCGAGACGCGTAGCGTCATCACGGATGGGTGCGGCGAGCGGTGCCGAGGAGCGCGAGGGGGTCTCCCTCACGAACTTGGACCAGCCCCTCTTCCAGGACGCAGGGGTGACGAAGCGAGATCTGGTCGAGTACCTGGACGGGATCAGCGATCAGATGCTCCCCGGCCTGCACGACCGTCCGCTGTCGGTGATCCGGGTGCACCGGGGTCAAGAGGCGTTCATGCAGAAGAACGTCCCGAAGTACACCCCGGACTGGGTGGCCACGGTGACGATGTGGGCCGAGACCTCCAAGCGCGACGTGTCGTACGCGCTGTGCAACGACCGACGCACGCTGCTGTGGTTCGCGAACCAGCGCGCCGTCGAATACCACCCCGCACTGGTGCAGGTGACACGGCCGGACCACCCGACCCACCTCGTGCTCGACCTCGACCCACCCGAGGGCGCCGATTTCTCGCTGGCGGTGCGCGCCGCCCGGCTCGTGCGTCAGGCCCTCGCCGACGTGGGCCTGGAAGGGGCGGTGAAGACGAGCGGGGCCAAGGGCATCCACGTCTTCGTCCCCGTTGACGCCGATACGTCGTTCGAGGAGTCGGCGGCCGCGACCCGCGCCATCGCGAGCAGAGCCGCTCGCATCGACCCCGACGTGGCGACCATCGAGTTCGTGAAGGACGAGCGCGGGGGCAAGGTGTTCGTCGACTCCACACGGGTCGGCGGAGCAACCGTGGTCGCCGCCTACAGCCCGCGCGTCCGTCCCGGTGCCCCGGTGTCGTTCCCCGTGTCCTTCGACGACCTGGACGACGTGGTGCCCGCGGACTTCACGGTCCGCACCGCGCCAGGACTCCTCGACGGGGGCGACCCGTGGGCCGCGGCCATGCCGAGCCCGCAGCGCCTCAGCGCCGAGCTCATCGACGAAGGCCGCGCCATACCCGTCGCCCGGGTGCAGGCGATGCACGAGGGCAAGCGACGGGCCCGGGCCCGTCAGAAAGCGGAGGACAAATGATCATCGCTCGCAACGGTGACGTGGAGATCTACTACGAGACGTTCGGCGACGCCGCCGATCCCGCGCTCGTCCTGGTGAACGGGCTCGGCTCGCAGTGCATCAACTACGACGAGGAATGGTGCGAGCTGTTCGTCGCCGAGGGCTATCGCGTCATCCGCTTCGACAACCGGGACGTCGGTCTGTCCTCCAAGCTCGACGGCATCGAGTACTCGGTGGACGACATGGTCAAGGACGTGTTGGCCGTCCTGGACGCCGAGAAGATCGACCGAGCGCATGTGATGGGGCTCTCGATGGGCGGCATGATCGTGCAGCGTCTGGCCATCGACCACTCCGACCGGCTGCTCACGATGACGTCGGTGATGTCACGCACCGGGGAACCGGGATTCGGTGACAGCGCACCCGAGGCGCTCGCCATCCTCACCGCTCCTCCGGCTCGCTCGCGCGACGAGTACATCGACAATCACGTGGCCGCCATCGCCGTCTATGGGTCGATGCCGGGCTGGATCGACGACGACGAGACCCGGGCCCGGGCCGCGGCCGCCTACGACCGGTGCTTCTGCCCGGCCGGCATCGGTCGCCAGATGGCGGCGGTCATGCGCGACGGGTCACGTGACGAGGCGCTGCGGTCGGTGACGGTGCCCAGCCTGGTCATGCACGGCAGCCGAGACACGCTGATCCACCCCAGCGGAGGCCACCACACGGCCGAGGTGATCCCGAACGCCCGCTACGTCGAGATCGAGGGCATGGGCCACGACTACCCGCGATCGGTCTGGAAGCAGTTGGTCTCGACGTGGTCCGGCTTCGCCGCGGACCATCGCTAGCGAGAAGGCCCGGCAATAGCCTCTGGTCATGGACTTCATCGGGCAGCCAGCCGTGAGCAAGGGCGTCGTCGAGCGCCGCTTCGACGTCAAGTGCGAGGACCGGCTGGTGCCGGGACTGCTGTGGACGCCAGAGGGCGCGACAGGTTCCCGCCCCCTCGTCCTCATCGGTCACGGCGGGAGCGGCAACAAGCGCATGGACTACGTGCTGTCTCTCGCTCGGCGACTCGTGCGTCACCAGGGATGGGCCGCCAGCGCCATCGACGGCCCCGGCCACGGCGACCGTGAGAGCGCCACATGGACGACGCCGGCTGCATCCGGTGCAGGCATTCCCCGCGACTTCCTGACCTCCATCGCGGGCGACGCCGAGTCGATGACGGCCGACTGGACGGCCACCCTCGCCGCCCTGCGCGAGCTCGACGAAGTTGGCGACGGGCCGTTGGGTTACTGGGGCCTGTCCATGGGCACCATGCTCGGCGTCCCCTTCGTCGCAGCCACGCCGGACGTGCGCGTCGCCGTGCTCGGGCTGATGGGCACCTTCGAGCCCTCGCTGCCGTGGACCGCCACCGCGCCCGCCGTGCGCTGCCCGGTGCTCTTCCTCGTGCAGACCGACGACGAGCTGGTCCGCACGGAAGCGGCCTTCGATCTTTTCCGTGCACTCGGGTCGAAGGACAAGCGCCTGCACGCCCACCCCGGCCTGCACTCGGCCGTCCCGCTCGAAGAGATCGACGCATCCGAGTCGTTCCTCGCCCGCCACCTCACCTGAAGCCGCGCGCCACGGCCCCGCCATGAGCAATCGCTACCCGGCGGCCGCCATGTTCTTCTCGACGACCGCGAGGGTCGCCTGCAGCTCGTTGGTGGGACTGAACTCGACGACCTCGGTGCCTGCGTAGAGCACCGGCGTGTGCCCGGGTCCGACGTAGTAGGCGTCGCCGGCTTCGAAGGTCTCATCGCCGTTCGCGGTCTTGAAGGTGACCTTGCCCTTCATCACATAGCCCCAGTGGCTGCACTGGCAGCGATCATCAGGAAGGCCGGCGAACAGGGGCGTGAGGTCGGCGTCGGCGGTGTAGGTCTCGAAGCCGACGGTGTAGCCGCCCTCGAAGTTCTCGAAGTGGCCCTCGTAACCATCGATCTCCATGGATTCGGACGCGCTGAACTTGGACGCCTTGGGCATGGTCGTGCTCCTCTCTTGCCGCCATGGGCGGCGATGGACTGATCCTTGATGCGGGACTGCGTTACACGGGATGGGTCGTGAGCTGGACCGCGACCGCGCCGCCGTCGGTGACGCATGCGCAGCTCTCGCTGCACGGGCCGTCGGTCGCGGGTCCGGCCAGCTGTGACGCCGCGTGCCGGAGCTGTTCACCGAAGGCCATCAACTCCGCGATCTGGCGTTCGGTCTCGGCAATCTTGTTGCTGACCAACTGGTGGAACCGTCGCTGCACGGGACCGCAGCGATCGCCGTTCCAGATGCTGACGAGGGTGGAGATCTCCTCGAGCGAGCATCCGAGTTGTTTGGCCCGCGCGACGAAGGCGAGTCGGGACAGCGTGCCGTCGTCGTAGAGCCGGTAACCGGCGCCGCTGCGGCCGGCTGGGATGAGCAGACCGACACGCTCGTAATAGCGGAGGGCCGAGGTCGTGAACCCGCTCTCTTCGGCGATCTGGCCGATCGTGTAGGTGCTCACGGAGGTGACTGTAAACCTTCGACCTTGGTTGAAGGTCAAGGCCTTCCTCGCACCTTCTACCGTGCCGGGATGCGGACAGCGCAGAGAGCTCGGGCAGTTGGTCTGATCGGGTGCGCCGTGCTGGGCCTCGGCCTGCCTCGCCCGACCGGTGCCCAGGAGACGCCGGTGGTGAGCGTCGATCCCGGCAAGGGCACCAAGGACGGCTCGCCGGTCGACGACCTCCCGGAGAACATCCGGCTGCTCGACATCCACCTGCCCGACGGCGGGACCCCCATGCGAGCCGATTGGTCGCCCGACAGCCAGCGCCTCGTGTTCCTCGACGCCCCGATCGGCGACGTGTGGGAGCACGACTTGACGACGGGCGCAACCCGCAACCTGACCGAGAATTTCCTGCCAGCCGGGGTGCTGCGAGCCCACCACCTCACCAACGGCGACGTCGTGCTGTGCGCACCTCCCGAGCGCAGCGCCGACGACCGCGAGGGCGACCGCTTCCGCGGCCGGCTGTGGCTGTTCCAACGGCCACTCGGCACCCACGCCCCCGTGTCCCTCGGCGAGAGCTGCTGGGAGGGCATCGCCGTGTCCAAGCACGCCGGCTCCACCCGGATCGCGTGGAACCAGTCGACCATCGACTTCACCAAGGTGCCGTTCGTGTTCATCGAAGCGCTCGCCGGCGAGTCGCACGTCTTCACTGGGCGGATCGTCTACGGCGCCGACGGCACGCCGACGATCGCTGACCGCAAGCTCGCCCTCGACAAGCGCGACGTCTCGCCCGACACGCCCGCGGTCGAGGCGCAGGACTTCAGGTCGCTCGACGACGGTGACGCCGACCCCGACGACGAGTTGATCTTCAGCGCCTACTTCCACCTGGGCGGCCAGGCCATGGGCATCAACCTCGACACCGGCGCCGTCACCGACTACGCGCCGACGTCCCCGTACTACGAGGAAGCCGAGGGCATCGACCCGGCCGGTCGCTACGTGCTCGTCGAGCGGGACCTCGCCGTCACCCTGTTCCCCGGCATGCTCGACATCTGGCGTCTTCCGCTCGACGGCTCCGGGTCCTTCGAGCGGCTCACCACCTTCGACCACTACAAGGGCTTCGGCGCCAACAACCCCGTCGTCGCGCCCGACGGCTCGCAGATCGCCTTCGGGCTCAAGGTGGAGGGCGAGGAGGGGGACGGCGACGGCATCCTGGTCATGGGCATCAGCGCCCCTGCTCCTGCTGCAGCCAATCCGGCGCCCGTGCCGCGCGCACAAGCGCGGGCGGCGGGCCAGCTCGCGGCAACGGGTGGGCCCACCCCACTCCCCTTCGCAGGGGCCCTCCTCGTCCTCGCGCTGCTCGTCAACTCGCGACGCCGCCTCTCGCTCCAGTCACTTCCACGGCGGTGGCGCTCATGATTCGCCCGATGTGATCGGGATCGAAGAACTCGACCGGCGACACCGTCCCGGCGGTGACGCTCACGAAGGCGTCCATGGCGTCGCGGTTGCCGTGCACGGCTCCCAGCAGCTGCTGCATCTCCTGCGGCGGCGCCTCGAGGGTTGCCAGCTGGGTGGTGAACTCGTACATCGGCAGCACGCGGGCGTCGCGCGTCTGGTGGTAGGTCGCCATGGCCTGGTCGAACGAGCGCCCGCCGTTGAACGCTTCGTCCAAGGCGGTCGAGCACAGCTCGGCGTCGTGGAACGCGTCGCTGATGCCCTGGGCCGTGATTGGATCCTTGTTGTAGCCGGCGTCGCCGACGAGCGCCCAGCCGGGGCCGAACGGCTTGCGGAAGAAGTTCGGAACCGACCCGCCGTAGAACCGGTCCTTCCGCGTTGCAGCGCGGACGCGGGCCGCGAACTCGGGAGCGAGCTCGAGGGTTTTGAGGTAGTTGGCCTCCACGTCGGCCTTGTAGGCGGTTGCCTCCGCGTACGGCCAGCCCACGACGAGCATCGTCAGCCCATCGTTGGTCTGTACCGCGGCCCAGCCGCGATCGGGCCGGATGAAGATCTCGAAGCCGTCGACCGGCAGCCCGCTCCAGTACGTGTAGTAGCTCCATTGGAGCATCGGTTTGTCGTTGTACTGCTCGAGCTGGACGGCCTTACCGACATGGGAGTTGCGGCCGTCGGCGCCGATCACGACGCGGGCTTGCTCGAGGACGCTCTTCCCATCTTCGCCGTGGCCGCGGACGCCGACGACCGCGCCGTCATCGACAACGACCTCCTCGACGGTGAAGCGCTCCCGAACTTCGACCCCGGCCTCACGTGCAGCGTCGACGAGGATCTTGTCCAGCACGGTTCGCCGAGGCGCGTATGCGGTGGAGATGCCCTCGGCACCTCGGGGCGTGCCGGTGATCGTGAACGGCCCGAAGTCGAAGGAGTAGGTCTCGACCGGCGGGCAACCCGAGGCGATCACCTGGTCGAGCAGGCCCCAGCGGCGCAGCGCCGCGATCCCAGGGGCGTGGATCATGTGCGTCGACAGTGTGTCGCTCGGGAACGATGCCCGATCGACGACCAGCACGCGGTGGCCCTTGCGGGCGAGCAGCATCGCAGTCGGTGAGCCTGCGCAGCGTGCGCCGACGACAATGGCGTCGTATTCGGTAGGCATTGTCTCGTCCTCCAGAGTCCGCTCGA
Organism: Actinomycetota bacterium; assembly: GCA_041166245.1. Lineage (GTDB taxonomy): Bacteria > Actinomycetota > Acidimicrobiia > Acidimicrobiales > JAFATL01 > JBEEFP01. The sequence continues at coordinate 36,167 of JBEEFQ010000245.1, forward strand.
TGGAGGCACATTGCGCCAACGGGACGCCTGGCGCATCGGCGAAGTCCCCTATTCCTTGCCTGCTTTTGCGCGGGCGGCGTAGGCGGCGGCCTCGCCGCGGTTGCGCAGACCGAGTTTGGTGAGGACGTTGCCGACGTGGTGCTCGACGGTCTTGCGGCTGATGAAGAGGCGGTCCGAGATATCGGGGTTGGACAGGCCGTGGCCGAGGAGCTCGAGCACCTCCGCCTCGCGCCTGCTCAGCACGCCGGCACCCTTCCCGCGCGCTGGGGACCGAACGCCGAGCGACCGCAACACTGCCGCCGCAGCGTCCGCATGGCGAGCCGCGTGTAGCCGGTCGAACGCCTCGAGGGCGGCCCGGGCTTCGGCCATCGCCACTTCGGGGTGGTCGCCGACGAGCGCGTTGGCGAGCTCGAGTCGCGAATGAGCCACCTCCACCGGCATCTGCGCCCGGCCGAAGCCGGCGAGGGCGTCGCGGAGACACGCGCGCGGGTCTCCGGTGCCCGCGGCGAGACAGATGCGCCCCCGGGCGAGTGCGGCGGAAGCCATCAGGTAGTCACTTCGGTGACGGGCCGCGCACGTCTCGAGTTGCTCCACAGTGGCTTCTGCCTCTTCGAGCGCGTTCGACGCGAGGTGTACATCAACGAGCAGCACCAGCAACGGTGCCACCCCTGAATTCGACGGGTCGATCTGTTCCAGCGCCCGTTCGAGAGTGTCCTTGGCGAGCGACGTGTCCCCTCTCGCCAGGTGAATGGCCGCAAGCGGGCGGGCTGCATCCAGGTCACTCTCGAGACCGCCGAGCAATTGCTCGGCTTCCTCAAAGCGTCCTTGCCGCACGCGCAGATCGGCGAGTCGGGCGAGAGCGCCGCCGCGCAGCATGCGGTGACCAAGGCCCCAGAGGCGAACAGCTTCAGTCAAGGCCGCATCGGCCTCGGGCCACCGCCCGGCCGCGGTGAGGACGCCGCCGTAGTGAGTGCGGCAGAAGGCGGACACAGCCGGGAGGTTTCGCCGTGTCGCGATCGCCTCGCCGATCCGAATCCACTGATCGGCGCGCGAAACGTCGTGGGCGTGCTCGCAAGCGGCGAAGAGCTGACAGAAGATCTCCTGCAACACGGTGAAGTCGTCGACATCGCTGCCCGCGACCGCGGCGAGCGCCTCGTCGAGGAGCACCATGCCCTCCTCGGTCCGGTCGGCGTGGACGAGGCTGGCGCCGAGATAGGCGAGCGTCACGAACTCGAGGTCGCTGTCGCCGAATCGGCGGGCCAACTCGAGCGCCTCTCGAAAGAGCATCTCCTTCTGCACACGGTCGCCCTCGAACATGCCGACGTTGAGGGACACCCAGCCAGCTTCGGGGCACTCGGCATCGCCTGCCAGCAGCGTCCGGGCCCGAGCCAGCCAGCCGCTCGTGACCGCCCAGTCGCCGACGATCGACCCGTACATGTATCCAAGCGTCCGAGCGACGCGAATCGCGCCGGCAAGGTCGCCCCCCTCGCGATGTGCGGCGTAGGCGCGCTCCCAGCCGTTGATCGCCTCGGCGAAATCGAGCTCGAGGTAGGCGACCCGAGCCAAGCACTCGATCACGTCGCCGGATGCCGACTCGACGAAGGCGCCCTCGAGGACGCGACGCGCGCCGGCAGCATCGCCGGCGCGCAGCGCGGCGCGACCTTGGTCGATCAGCTCCTGGAGCGGCCTTGTCACTCGCCGATCATCTCATCGCCGGGTCACGCAAGTGTCCAGGTTCGCGCCGGCGCGTCCTGCCTGGGCAGGCCAGTTCCCCCCAGTAGTAGGGATCGGACTAGGGATTCGGGGCCGTGCGGTCGGGCGGGCCTCATGCCACTGCTGAGGTCGTGACCGACGACCTGACCGTCACGTTCGCCGCACTCTCGAGGAAATGGCGTACCGACTCGGTACCCCATTTCCTCGAGACGCGTGTGGGGCGCCTTGTCGTCAGCGACGTGTCACGGCCGCGTCAGCGGACGGGCGCAGGGTCGCCTCATGACAACGACTGCTTCGCTCCCGCTCCCCAGCAAGACACATGCAACCTGCGCCTGGTGCCGAGCGGACTTCACGACGATCACGGACCTCCTGGCCCACACCGATGCAGGGCACCTCCAGGCGCGGTCGTCGTCCGTGAGCCGGGGCTACCCCAAGGCGGCCTGACCGATGGCCGTCTCCGCCGCCTTCACCTCCATCACCGACGGGTACGGCCTCCCGCTCTCGACAAACGCCGAGGCGGCAGGCCACTACCGCCAGGGTGTCCTCGAGCTCCTCAGTGGTGACACAGCCGCCCACAGTTCCGTCGCGGACGCCGTGAGGGCCGATGCACGATTTGCGCTCGCCCATGCCGGCGCCGCCGTCGTCGCGGCGATCGCCCACGACGGGGACGCGGCCGGGCAGCACCTGGCTCGCGCTGTGCTCGCCGTTCCGGGCGCCACGGCGCGTGAGCGCCAGCACGTCACCACGCTCGTGGCCGCGTTCACCCGTGACGGCCCGGAAGCAGTCGCGCTCGCTCGCCGTCACCTGACCGAGTTCAGCACTGACGCGGTGATTGTCCACGTCGTCCGCGTCATGGCTGTCGGGACGGGCGACCGCCTCGTTCGCGTCGAGCTGCGCCGTCTTATCACGAACCTGTTGCCGTCCTGGGCTCGGTCGTGACCGAGTCACGCACGCGTCAGCGCCGCATCAGGGACGCCGCCCACGATGCAGCCATGCCCGCCGACCCCGAGAACGTCAACCACCAGCTGGCGGTGGGCGGCGCCGCCGCCAACGCCGAGAACGTCGAGCGGGCCAGCACCAGCGACGACGTGACCACCCTGGTGGCCGCCGCGCTCTTCGCCCCCGATCCTGCCGATCTGCTGGCCCGAGCCGCCACGGTCGCACGGACCACGCGCGACCGCCAGGTCGTCGCCATCGCCGCCGCCCATTTCGACGGCGACACCGATCGTGTCGACGCGTTGGCCCGCGATCACCTCGCCGACCACCCCACCAGCGTCCTCGTCGCCTGGATCACAACCAATCCCCACCCGCGCACATCCACCCGAAAGGACCCGACGTGAGCCTCATCGCCGCGCCCACCAGCACCGCCT
>JBEEFQ010000246.1:0-16970 GCA_041166245.1 Actinomycetota bacterium
GCCAAGACCGTCACCGTCGGCATCTCGCGGTCGGAGGACGAGCTCATCCGGGTCCCGCTGACGGTGTCGGCTCTGGCCGCCGGCGCGCCGCGCGACCGACTGAGCTACCGCGCCCTGCGCGCTCTCGCCAGCCTCGACCATGCCGTCGAGGAGATCACCGGCTACACGCGCTACCGCATCGAGGGCTCGGTGCCGGAGCACACTGCGACCATCCACGTGGTCGACGGCGGGGGCGACATGGCCGGCCTGCCGTCGCGCACGGCGCAGGACCCGGCCCTCAAGGGCATCAAGCACCGCGTCGCCTTCGAGCAGGAGGTCACCGCCGCCCGCGGCCGGCGTGACGGCCGCACCCTCGTGCTCGTTCCCGAGACCAAGGACAAGCAGACGACGGGCCTCACCCTGCTCCACGTGCGGTTCGCCGACCGGCTCCCACCTGCTGACGCCCGCCGCTTGCTGGAGGGATACCGGGGCCGGTACGGCGCCCTGCACGACGCCGTCACGGAGACCGAGTCCGGGTTCCGCGACGAGGTGCTCGGAGACGTGCCGGTCATCGACCTTCTCGACCAGCCCGTCCACGTCCTGGCGGAGCACTGGCGAACTTAGTGGAACGTCCTGCATCTGGTCGGGCGGTTCTGACGGCCAGCAGCGTCCCTGGCTGCGTTCTCGTCCTCGAAAGTGGACCGGCACGTCCTTCGTCCTGCGGCCTTGCCAGGTGACCCCGCTGACTCGCCACAACCGCGCCGCCACATGCAGGACGCACCACTAATGATCGGCCTCGGGCTGGACGCGGTCGAGGTCGACCGGTTCCGCCGGGTCCTGGCCCGCACGCCCGGCGTGGCCGACCGCGTGTTCACCGCCGCCGAGCGGGCCTACGGGTCGCTGGCGCGCGACCCGGCCCAACGCTTGGCAGCGCGCTTCGCGGCCAAGGAGGCGGCCATGAAGGCGTTGGGTGTCGGCATCGGCGCCTTCGGCTGGCACGAGGTCGAGGTCGTGCGCTCCGACAGCGGCGCGCCGTCGCTGCGCGTGACGGGCCGGGCGGCGGTGCTCGCAGCCGCCCAGGGCGTGACGGCATGGCGGGTGTCGATCACCCATACGCAGTCTTCCGCCCACGCGATCGTGATCGTCACATGATCCCGGTGCTCACGGTCGAGGAGATGGCGGCCGTCGATGCCGACGCGCCGGAGTCCGTGGAGGTGCTCATCGGGCGGGCAGGATCGGCGGTGGCCCGTTCCGCGCTCCGGGTGCTCGGCGGCGCGTACGGACGGCGTGCCGTGGTGGTGGCGGGCAAGGGCAACAACGGCGCGGATGGGCGGGTCGCGGCAGAATCGCTGGTGCGACGAGGGGTGCGGGCGCGGGTCATCGACGCCGCCAGCGTGCCAGCGACCCTGCCCGAGGCGGATCTGGTCGTCGACGCCGCTTACGGCACCGGGTTCCACGGGGCCTACGCCGCGCCCGAGCCGGGCGGGGCCGACGTCCTTGCCGTCGACATCCCGTCAGGCGTGAACGGTGACACGGGTGAGGCGGCCGACGGCGCGGTGTTCGCGACCGTGACGGTGACGTTCGCGGCCCTGAAGCCCGGGCTCCTCCTGGGCGATGGGCCGCAGCACGCGGGGCGGGTCGAGGTCGTCGACATCGGTCTCGACACGAGCAGCGCACGGGCGTGGCTGCTGGAGGACCGCGACGCACGCTCGGCGTTCCCGCCCCGTCGCCGAGTCGACCACAAATGGAAGTCCGGTGTCCTCGTGCTCGGTGGCAGTCCGGGTCTCGTCGGTGCGCCGTGGCTGGCCGCGACCTCGGCGCTGCACGTCGGGGCGGGCAACGTGCGCCTCGCCATCCCCGGCGCGACGGGGTGGGAGATTCCGCCGTCGGAGATCTACAGCCGCCTGCTCCCTGCCGAGGGCTGGGCCGCGCAAGCGGCCGCCGACGCGCAGAAATGCCAGGCCGTCGTGGTCGGTCCTGGCCTCGGCACCGACGAGGCAACGGGCCGCGACCTCCGGACCTTCCTCGCCGCGTCCCAGCAGGCGGTGGTCGCGGATGCCGACGCCCTCACGCTTCTCGGTCGCGACGCGGCGGTCGTCCTCGCCGAGCGGCCTGGTCCCACCGTGCTCACGCCGCACGACGCCGAGTTCGAGCGGCTGACTGGTGCCAAGCCGGGCCCGCATCGCATCGACGACGTGCGGGCGCTGGCCCGTGCGACCGGGGCCGTCGTGCTGCTCAAGGGACCCACGACCATCGTGGCCGACCCCGACGGGCGGGCCATGCTCACCACCGCGGGAGGACCGGCGCTGGCCACCGCAGGGACGGGTGACGTGTTGGCCGGCACCATCGCCGCCTTCTTGGCTCGCGGCGCCGAGCCCGTCCTCGCCGCCGCGGCCGCCGCCCACGCCCATGGCGCGGCGGCGAGCGCGGCCCCGGCCGGCCTGGTCGCGGGTGACCTGGCGACGCTCATCCCCCGGTGGCTCTCCGATGACTGACGGCTGGCGGCCGGCGTGGGCGGAGGTCGACCTCGATGCCATCCGCCACAACGCCGGCGTCCTGCGCGAGTTGACCGCGCCCGCCGCCCTCTGCGCGGTCGTGAAGGCGGATGGGTACGGCCACGGCGCCGTCCCCGTCGCGCGCGCCGCCCTCGACGGGGGTGCGACCTGGTTGGCGGTCGCCCTGGTAGAGGAAGGCGTCGCCCTGCGTGCCGCCGGCATCGACGCGCCGGTGCTCCTGCTGTCCGAGCCGCCCGTCGACGCCCTCGGCGAGGTGGTGGCCCACCGCCTGGTGCCGACGCTCTACACGGCCAAGGGAGTAGAGGCAGCCGCGGGTGCGGCGGGGGCCACGCTGCCGGTGCACGTCAAGGTCGACACCGGGATGCACCGGGTCGGCGCGACTCCCGACGACGCCGTCGCCGTGGCCCGTGCCGTCGCCGACGCACCTTCGCTCGAGCTCCAGGGTTTCTGGACGCACCTGGCCGTCGCCGACGAGCCCGACGACCCGTACACCACCGAGCAGCTGGAGCGCTTCGAGGACGCGCGCCGTCGCTTGGCGGGCGCGGGTCTGGACCCCGAGCTGGTGCACGCGGCCAACTCGGCAGGGGCCATCGCCCATCCTGCGGCGCGCTACGACCTGGTGCGCTGCGGCATCGCGTTGTACGGCGAGGCGCCGAGCCCGGCGGTGGGTGCGGCCATCGGGCTGCGGCCCGCGCTGTCGCTCAAGGCGGGGGTGAGCTTCGTGAAGCCGCTGGCCGCGGGCGAGCGGGTGTCGTACGGGCTGCGGTGGCGCGCCGACCGGGACACCGTGCTGGCGACCGTCCCCATCGGCTACGCCGACGGCGTGACCCGCCGACTGTCGGCCGTCGGGGGCGAGGTGCTCGTCGGGGGCAGGCGGTGTCCGATCGCGGGCACGGTGACGATGGACCAGATCACCGTCGACTGCGGCCCTGGTGCAACGGTGGCGCCGGGCGACGAGGTCGTCCTCATCGGACGCCAGGGCGAGGAGGAGGTCACCGCAGCTGAGTGGGCGGCCCGGCTCGACACCATCAGCTACGAGGTGCTCTGCGGGATCGGTTCCCGCGTCCCACGCGTTCACCGCAACCTGTGATCACCGACGTGGCCGGCGTCCGGGTCGGCCATTGGACCGACGAGGTGGGACGCACGGGCTGCACCGTGGTGCTGCTCCCCGACGGAGCGGTCGCTTCGGGCGAGGTTCGGGGTGGCGCACCCGGCACTCGCGAGTTCGACCTGCTGGCGCCCGAGCGCACGGTGGCCCGCGTCGATGCCGTCGTGCTGTCAGGCGGCTCCGCCTTCGGCCTGGCCGCGTGCGAGGGGGTGGTTCGCTGGTGCGAGGAGCGGGGCCTCGGGTTCCCGACCTCGGCCGGACCAGTGCCGATCGTCGTCGGGGCCGTGCTCTACGACCTCATGGTCGGCGACCCGTCGGCCCGGCCCGGACCGGACGCCGGCTACGCGGCCTGCGTCGCGGCGGCCGCGGGACCGTTCGCAACCGGCGCGGTCGGTGCGGGCACGGGGGCCACCGTCGCCAAGTGGCACGGTCGACAGCACGCCCGGCCCGGTGGCATCGGCACCGCGTCCCTGTGGGACGGCGAGCTGGTCGTCGGCGCCCTGGTCGCCGTCAACGCGTTCGGTGATCGGCTCGGGGCGGCCATCCCCGCTGATGTGGACTCGACCGGCGCGTTCACCAACACCACCATTGGCGTGGTCGCCACCAACGCGTCGCTCGACAAGGTCGGCTGCCTGCTCGTCGCCCAAGCGGGTCACGACGGGCTGGCCCGGTCGCTCGAGCCCGCCCACGCGACGGTCGACGGCGACGCGCTCGTGGCCGTGGCCGTGGGGCCGGTGGCGGCGGCGGTCGACCAGGTCAGGATCCTGGCCGCCCGCGCCGTCGAGCAGGCCGTTCTGTCTGTGCTCGGGTGAACCAGGGTGCGGTCCTGGTAGCTGGCGGTCCACCAGCAGACCCCGGTCTGAGCGGGTCGTCCCGGCGGTACCATCGGTCGGTGCCGACGCTGGCCGAGCTCGAGGCCGTTGCTCTTGGCTGCATCCTCTGCCCGCTGGCCGAGGGGCGTACCAAGGTCGTCTTCGGGGTGGGGGACCCTGAGGCGGAGCTCATGTTCGTGGGTGAGGCGCCGGGCAAGGACGAGGACCTGCAAGGAGAGCCGTTCGTGGGCCGGTCGGGGAAGCTGCTCGACAAGCTGGTGCTGGAGGAGATGGGCCTGACCCGAGATCAGTTCTATATCGGCAACGTCTTGAAATGCCGGCCTCCCGGGAACCGCGATCCCAAGCCCGAGGAGATCGCGTCGTGCCGTCCCTACCTGGAGCAGCAGATCGAGCTGATCAAGCCGCGGGTGATCATCACCCTCGGCAACTTCGCCACCAAGCTCCTGCTCGACACCACCGATGGCATCACCAAGGTGCGGGGCCGCACCTACTCCTACAGCGACGCCGCCCTCGTGCCGACGTTTCACCCCTCGGCGGCCCTGCAAGGCGGTGGCGGTGACGTGCTGGCCAAGATGCGAGCCGACCTCGTTCGGGCCAAGCAGATCCTGGCTGGGGCACCCGTCGCATGATCGACGCCCTCACCAAGTCGGCCGATGACACCCGAGAGCTCGGTGCCGCCGTCGCCGGAGTTGTGACGCGGGGCGATGTCGTGCTGCTGGCCGGCGACCTCGGCGCGGGCAAGACCACCCTCACCCAAGGGTTCGCTCGGGGCCTGGGTGTCACCGAGCAGGTGACGAGCCCGACGTTCGTGCTGATGCGGCCCTACGACGGTCGGCTGCCCATCGTGCACGTCGATGCCTACCGGCTCGAACACCTGCAGGAAGTCATCGACCTCGGTCTGCCCGAGCTGCTCGACGACGGTGCCGTCGCCATCATCGAGTGGGGCGACGTCGTCGCTCCAGCCCTCCCGCCCGACTTCCTCGAGCTGCGCCTCGAATACCGCGAGGGCGAGGACGAGCGGGACGTCCACCTGCGCATCGCCGGCCCGCGGTGGGCGGCGCGCAAGGCCGCGCTTCGAACCGCCGTCGACCGGTGGGTGGTCGCGTGACCGGTCAACGGCGTTCCGGCCTCAGCCCGCGATGGGGTGGCAGCGTCGGAGTCGGCGCGCGGCGTCCCGTGTGGGGCCCCCTTCGCATTCCAGCGAGCGCAGCTTGCAAGCGAGCGAGTGTGACAGCTTGATCATCCTCGGAGTGGAGACAGCGACGACGCAGGTGGGGTGCGCCATCGGCGGGGCCGAGGGCGTGCTGGCCAGCTTCAACGCCAACCGGGGCCGGCGCCACGCCGAGACGATCACGCCTGCCATCGAGTTCGTGTGCAAGCAAGCGCGCGTGGAGATGAAGGAGATCAGCGCGGTAGCAGTCGACATCGGTCCCGGGCTGTTCACCGGGCTGCGGGTAGGCATCGCCACCGCGAAGGCGATCGCGCAGGCCCTGCGGGTGCCGATGATCGGCTTGTCGAGTCTGGACCTGCTCGCGTTTCCTGTCCGCTACTCGAACCGCCTGATCGTGCCGGTCATCGACGCCCGCCGGGGCGAGGTGTTCACCGCCTTCTACCGCCAGGTCCCGGGCGGCGTGCAGCGCGAGTCGCCGTTCGCGGTGATGACGCCGGACGACCTCGCGTCCGAGCTGATGGCCCGGACGAACGACCATCTGCTCGTCGGCGACGGCGCCATGCGGTACGCCTCGACGTTCAGCGCGGTGGGCGGCGTCGAACTCGGCACCGCCGGCAGCGCGTTCCCGTCTCCGGCTGCCCTCGTCGAGCTGGCGCACCCCCGCGCGATCCGCGAGGAGTTCGTCCAGCCGTGGGAGCTCGTGCCGCTCTACCTGCGACGGTCCGACGCGGAGATCAACTGGGACGCGAGGGAGTCGGCCTGATGGCTGCCCGCGTACCGGAGCCCGTCGACGACGCCGCACTCGAGGTCAGCCTCACCCCGATGCGCCGCCGCCACCTGCGCTCGGTGTTGCGCATCGAGGCCCAGGTCTACCCCCGGCCCTGGTCGTTGAGCTTGTTCGTCAGCGAGCTGGCGTTGCGCACGAGCCGCGCGTACTTCGTGGCCCGCGTCGACGGCGTGCTGGCCGGCTACGCAGGGATGATGTTCGCCGGCGACGACGCCCACGTCACCACCATCGCCGTCGATCCCGAGTGGCACAGACACAAGATCGGCACGCGGTTGCTCCTGCAGCTGTGCCGTGAGGCCGTGATCCGGGGCGCCCGCCATCTCACCCTCGAGGTTCGCGTGAGCAACAAGCCGGCCCAGGCCCTCTACCGCCGGTTCGGCTTCCGCCCCGCGGGTATCCGCAAGAACTACTACGTGGAAACCAACGAGGACGCCCTCGTGATGTGGGCCGACGACGTCGACACGCCGGAGTACGCCGTCCGCCTGGCGGCCATCGAGGCCGACGTGCCCGGCACCACCACTGTGGTCGAGGACAGCCGGTGAGCGAGGCAGCGCCCTTCCGCATCCTCGGGATCGAGACCTCCTGCGACGAGACGGCTGCCGCCGTCGTGGCCAACGGCGGCGATGTGCTGTCGTCGGTGGTGTCGAGTCAGGTCGACCTCCATTCGCGATTCGGCGGCGTGGTGCCCGAGCTGGCCAGTCGTGCCCACGTCGACCTGCTGCCCCACGTCGTGGCCCAGACCATGCTCGAAGCCGGCCTCGACGCGGGCGTCGACGCCGTCGCCGCGACGGTCGGGCCCGGGCTGGTCGGCTCGCTGCTCGTCGGTGTGAGCGCGGCCAAGGCCATGGCGCTGGTCTGGGACGTGCCCTTCGTCGGGGTCAATCACCTGGAGGCTCACCTCTACGGCGCCTTCCTCGAGGAGCCCGACCTCGAGCTGCCCATGGTCGTGCTGCTCGTGTCCGGGGGCCACACCATGCTCGTGCTCATGGAGGACCACGGCCGCTACCGGCTCCTCGGTCAGACCATCGACGACGCCGCAGGCGAGGCCTTCGACAAGGTGGCCCGCTATCTCGGGCTCGGGTATCCCGGTGGCCCTGCCATCGACAGCCTGGCCATGGAGGGCGACCCGACTGCGGTGGCCTTCCCACGGTCGCTGCTCGGTGAGGGCCACGACTTCTCCTTCAGCGGGCTCAAGACATCCGTGATCACCCACGCGCGCAAGCATCCCGACGTCGCTGTCGCAGACGTGGCCGCCTCGTTCCAGGAGGCGGTCGTCGACGTGCTCGTCACCAAGGCACGCATCGCCGCCAAGGAGACGGGCGCCAGGGGGCTGTGTCTCGCCGGTGGAGTTGCGGCCAACTCCGCGCTCCGCGAGCGCATCCTCGACGCATGCATCGCCGACGGGCTGCGCGCCTTCCTCCCGAGCCGGGCCATGTGCACCGACAACGCAGCCATGGTCGCCGCCGCCGCGTGGTGGCGGCTCCGGTCGGACGGCCCCACCGGCCTCGACGCCGGCGCCAACCCCAACCTCCGCCTCGCCTGAGCCGGACCCCGTCCGTTCTTTGGCGCGTCACCCGCACAGTGTGCGGGCTACGCGCCAAAGAACGAGTCAGGTCGTCGCCAAGGGAAGGCTGACCTCGAAGCGGGCGCCCGAGCCGTTGTCGGCGAGGGAGATGGAGCCGCCGTGATGCTCCACGATCTCCTTGGCGATGGCGAGGCCAAGGCCCGCGCCGCCCGTGTCGCGACTGCGGGAGTCGTCGAGCCGGGTGAAGCGCTCGAAGACGCGCTCGTGCTGGTCCGCGGGCACGCCGGGACCGTCGTCGCTGATGGCGAGCACCGCCCGGTCGCCATTCGCCTCGAGCTCCACGGTGATACGAGACCGGGCGTATCGTTTGGCGTTCTCGAGCAGGTTGCTGACGACTCGGGCCAGCTGGTCGGCGTTGCCGCGGCCCTCGGCCGGCTGCACGCCGGTCGCGTCGACCGCGACCGTGCTGTGCGCCTCGAAGCGCGAGACCTCGGCGAGCACGATGTCGTCGAGGTCGACGAGCGAGCGCGGCGCCGGCTGATGGTCCGGATCGTCGGCAGTGGCGAGGAAGAGCAGATCGCGCACGAGCTTGGTCATGCGCTGGTTGTCGGCGATCAGCCCCGCCGCGATCTCGCCCCAGTTGGTGCTGTGTGGCGTGGCCGACGCCACCTCCAGCTCGGCCAGGCTCGATGCCAGCGGGCTCTGCAGCTCGTGCGACGCGTCGGCGACAAAGCGGCGCTGGCGCGCGTTGGACGCCTCCAAGCGTTCCAACATCTCGTTCATCGTCTCGGCCAGGCGTCCGATCTCGTCGGCGGTGCCTGGCTGGGGCACCCGGCGACTCAGGTCACGAGCGGTGATGTCGGCGACCTCGCGGCGGATGGCGCCGACGGGTCGCAGTGCTCGTCCGACCATGGACCAGCTCGTGATGCCGACCAGCCCCAGCATGAGCGGCAGCCCGACGAGCAGGCTGCCCCGCACCACCGCGACGCTCTCCGTCACCCGCTCCAGGCTCTCGGCCGCATGCACGGTGACCGGCCCCGACGGTTGGTTGACGACCAGCGTCACGACGCGGAACTTGTCGTCTCGCTCGTCGAGCACGGGCATGCCGGTCACGGTTCGCGCCCCGGGCCCGCGGGCCCCGGGCTCGAGTCGCAGGATCGGCGGTAGCCCGTCCAGGTTGGCGGTGGAGGCCAACACCCTGTTGTTGGCGTCCACCACCTGGACGATGGCGGCCTCGTCGGTGGTGGCGGCGAGGATCTCCGGCAGCGCCCCCTGACTCACCAGGGCCGCCACATCCTGCGCCCTCCGGCGGGCGGCGTCGTCGACGTTGCGCACAAGCGTCCGGCGCATGATGACCACCAGCAACACCGCACCGATGAGGAGCGTGCACGCGACCACCAGGGTGGCCACGGCGGTGGTCCTCGCCCGGATGGTCGAGAACGGTGACTTCGTCCGTTCAGCCGCCATCGGGATCGAGCCGGTAGCCGACGAGCCGCATCGTCTGGAGCGCGTTGCGCCCGAACGGCGCGTCGATCTTCTTGCGAAGGTAGCCCGCGTAAACCTCCACGATGTTGGGCCCGCCCTCGAACGCGTAGTCCCAGACGTGATCGAGGATCTCCTGCTTGGACACCACGTCGCCGGCCCGTCGCATGAGGTACTCCAACATCGAGAACTGGCGGGGCGTGAGCTCGATCTCGGTGTCGCCGCGCCAACAACGGTGCGACGCAGGATCGAGGCGCAGGTCGCCCGCCGCCAGCACCGGTGGGCGCTCCTGGCCGCCGCGCCGCATCAGCGCGCGGAGATGAGCGACCAGCACCACGAAGGAGAAGGGCTTGCCCAGGAAGTCGTCGGCGCCCGTGTCCAGGGCCTCGGCGTGGTCGAGGTCCCCCTGCTTGGCCGTCAGCATGAGGATCGGAGTCCACACACCCGAGGCCCGGAGCTCGGCGCAGACCTGGTAGCCGTTGCGTTTCGGCAGCATGATGTCGAGGACGATGGCGTCGTAGGGGTGCTCCTTCGCCATCCACAGGCCCTCGTCACCGTCGTATGCCAGGTCGGCGGCGAACCCCTCGTGTTCGAGCCCGCGCTGGACGCTCTGAGCCAGCCGTCGCTCGTCCTCGACGACAAGGACCCGCATGGCGGCGAGGCTACGCGGGAACGGGTGCCGAAGCGCGCCCGCGCCGCTTCCCGAACCGCAGGTACAGCGACGGCACGACGAAGAGGTTGAGCAGGGTCGACGAGATGAGCCCGCCCAGGATCACGATGCTCATCGGGTACTCGATCTCCTGGCCCGGGACGTTGCCCGTCACCAGCAGCGGCACCAACGCGAGTCCGGTGGTGAGTGCCGTCATGAGGATCGGCGCCAGACGCTCTCGGGCCCCCTGCAGGATGAGGCCGGGGCCGAACGGCACGCCCTCCTCCTGTTCGAGGTGCTGGAAGTGGCTGATCTGCATGATGCCGTTGCGGGCCACGATGCCGAGGATGGTGAAGAAGCCCACCAGCGAGCCGAGGGAGATGGTGCCGTTCCCGAACATGAACGCGGCGAGCACCCCGCCGACGAGGGCCATGGGCAGGGTGAAGAACGACAGGGCCGCGAGTCGTGCACTGCGCATCGACGTCAGCAGCAGGAAGAAGATGCCGATGGCGGCGATGATCCCGTAGAAGAGGAGGCGACGATCGGACTCCTGCCGCTCCGTGTACTCGCCTGACACCTCGGAACGGAAGCCGAGGGGCAACGTCATCTCCTCCAGCTTGTCCTCGACCTCCTCGGCCACCGAGCCGAGAGCACGGCCCCGCACGTTGGCACCGATGGTGATCTCGCGCGAGACGTCCTGGCGATCGATCTGGTTCGGCGTCGGCTTGATCGCGACATCGGCCACTGTGTCGAGGCTCACGACCCGCCCGTCGGGGGTGTCGATGGGCAGGCTCTTGATGGCGTCCAGGCTGTTGCGCGTCTCCGGTGTGGTCCACACGTGCACGTCGTAAGCCTTGCCGCCCGCGAAGACGTCGCCGACTTCCTCGCTCGCGACCAGTGTGGCGGCCGCACGCCGCACGTCGCCGGGCTTGAGGCCGTAGGCCTGGGCCGCGTCGAGGTCGACCTGGACGTCGATCTGGGGCACGTCGGCCTGCAGCTCCACGTTCTCCTCGATGACGCCGTCGATCCCCGCCATCATGTCCTTGACCTGATCGGCGGTGGTGCGCAGCTTCTCCAGGTCGTCGCCGAAGAGACGCACGACGATGGCGTCGCTGGCGCCCGGCGACAGGACCTCGCGGATCCGCTCCTTGAGGTAGGTCTGCACGTCCCGGCGGAGACCGGGGTAGCCGTCGACCGCCTCTTGGACAGCGCTGAGGGTCTTCTCGTAGTCCGCCTTCGGGTCGATGCTGATCCAGTTCTCCCCGAAGTTGGCGCCGACCACCTCGTCCATGAGGAATGCCTGGCCGATGTGGGCGCCGAAGTTGCGCACGCCGGGGATGGCCTGGAGCTCCTTGGCGGCCGCGACCGAGATGCGCGTCTCCTCCGTCTGGGAGGTCCCGGGCTTGGTCACCCAGTGCATCAGGAAGTCGCGTTCCTTGAACTCTGGGAGCAGCTCCTGCCCGAGTCGGGGCGCCACCCCGACGCCCATCACCACGGGCAGGACGACGGCCGCGTAGGCCGTGATCGGCGTGCGAACGACCCGGGTGAGCAGGCGCTCGTAGTGGCGCTGGAGCCAAGCGACGAGCGGCGACTCCCGTCGCTCCAGCTTGGCCCGGCCCAGAAGGATGAGGCTCAGGGCTGGCGTGGTGATGAGGGCGACGAGCATCGAGACGAGCACCGCTAGGGCGTAGGAGATCGCCAGCGGCCGGAAGAACGCGCCGGTGAGCCCGGTGAGAAAGAAGACGGGCAGGAGGGCCAGTGCCTCGATCATGGACGCGAAGACCACTGCGCCGCGAACCTCGAGTGACGCGTCGAAGATGACGCGCGCGGTCGACCGCTCACCGCCCTCGACCCGGTGCTGGCGCAGACGGCGAACGATGTTCTCGGTGTCGACGATGGCATCGTCGACGACGGCGCCCAGGGCTATGACGAAGCCGGCGAGCACCATCGTGTTGATGGTCGTGCCCCGCCAGTAGAGGACGAGCGCTGACGCTGTGAGCGACAGCGGGATGGTGATCAGGCTGATCAGCGCGCTCCGCCAGGAGAACAGGAACAGGGCGAGAACGAGGACCACGAGCAATGAGCCGAGGAGCAGCGCCTCGGTGAGGTTGTCGAGCGAGAGCTCCACGAAGGTGGCGGGGCGGAAGATGCTGGTGTCGATCTCCATGCCCGGAAGTCCCGGCTCCATCTCGGCGATGGCCGCCTCCACGCCCTTGGTCACGTCCAGGGTGTTGGCCCACGGCAGCTTCTCGACGATGAGCATGAGGCCGGGTCCGCCGTTGATGACGGCGTCGCCGATGAGGGGCTGGTGGTCGTACTTCACGTCGGCCAGGTCGGCGAGGGCGAGCGTCGAACCGTCGGGCGCAGTTTTCCCCTCGATGGGGACCTTGCCCAGGGCCTCGGGCCCGGTGATGGCGAGCTTGTGGTGGACGTTGAGGCGCTCGCCACCGTCCTCGACGAACCCACCGGTGCCGATGAAGCCGCCGCTCGAGTAGCGCAGAAGACCGGCGTCGAGGGCGTCGGCAGTCACGTTCATCACCGTGTCCATCGAAACGCCGGCCGCCTGCAGGCGCTTGGGGTCGACCTGGACCTGGAGCTGCTTCAGCTGCTCGCCCCAGATGGGCACGTTGGCCACGCCCGGCACACGGAGCAGGCGGGCCCGGATCTTCCAGTAGGCGATGTTCGACATGTCCATCACCGACAGGCTCTTGGACGAGATGCCGATCTTCATGACCCGGCTCGTCGACGAGAGGGGCTGGATGAGGAACGGCGGGCTGGCCCACGTCGGGAGCGACGGGGTGACGGTGGCCATCCGCTCCGCCACGAGCTGTCGGGCGGGCAGGAGGTCGGTGCCCTCGTCGAAGATCATCACGATCGACGACAGCTGGGACACCGACTTCGAGCGGATGGTGTCGAGGTGCGGAATACCCGCCAGCGCCTGCTCCAGGGGCACGGTGACGAGCTCCTCCACCTCGGCCGCAGTGAGGCCGAGGGAGATGGTCTGCACCTCGACCTTGGGCGGCGCGAACTCGGGGAAGACGTCGACCTTGGATTTGGGAAGCTGGCTGGCGCCGACGAAAAGACACGCCGCCGCCAGCGCCACCACGAGGAAGCGGAACTTGAGGCTCGAGCGAACGATCCAACTCATCATGTGATTGTCCTCAGTGTCCGATCTCGTTCTCGGTGCCGTAGAGAAGGGCGGTGCCAATGGTCACGACCGGCGTGCCCGGGGCGGGCCCGGCCGAGAGCACGGCCTGGTCGC
Source organism: Actinomycetota bacterium (assembly GCA_041166245.1). Taxonomy (GTDB): domain Bacteria; phylum Actinomycetota; class Acidimicrobiia; order Acidimicrobiales; family JAFATL01; genus JBEEFP01. Next base: position 13,313 of record JBEEFQ010000246.1, read on the forward strand.
CGGCGATGGACGCCACCGTGATGGGGGAGCGCATGAACGTGAGCGGCTTCGGACTGGTGAAGGCCCAGGTGCCCCCCTCGGGGTCGTACACGACGGCGCTGTAGGGAATCGTCGTCGCACCAGCCGCACCGCCCGCCCGGGCCATTTCGAGGCCGATGCGCTCGGCGGCCCGCTTGGTCAGTACCACCTGCTTGACTTCGCTCCCCTTGATCTCGACGAGGGTGGCCGGCTCTTCCTTGGTGGCTTCGCTCTGCTCGGTGTCCGAGCACGCTGTGAGGCCGATGGCCATGATGGCGATCGCGAAGACGAGGAGACGTGTCCGCCTGCGCATCATGCGTGCGCCGACGTCTCGAGGGGTACCTCGCCGAGGTCCAGTGCCATGTCGAACCGCTCGCGTCCGCTCTCCGACCGGCGGCCGAACCGCAGGTAGAGGGCGGGCAGCACGAACACGCTGACGATGGTCGTGGTGACGAGCCCGCCGATGACGACGGCCGCCATCGGGTGCACGATCTCGAATCCGGCTCGACCGCCGAAGAACAGCAGCGGCAGGAAGACGAGCGCCGTCGCGACCGCTCCTGCCACCGTCGGCGCCAAACGCTCCCGAGCGGCGACGTCGACGAGGTCGCGGCCGAACTCGGCCCCCTCGTAGTCCTCCAGGTCGTGACACCGGCGCAGGAAGAGCACGGCGCTCCTCGCGGCCAGGCCGGCGATGGCGAGGAAGCCGGCGATTGTCCCGATGGATGTGGGATCGCCGTCGATCACCGCGGCGAGCACTCCGCCGGTCAGTGCTGCGGGCACGGCCAGGAACGCCACGGTGGCCATGCGCCAGCTGCCGGCCGCGGCCTGCAAGAGCAGAAGGACGCCCACCGCCGCGGCCAGCGCGAGACCCATGAAGCGCAGCCGTCCTGCCGCGTTCTCGGCGTAGCCACCGAGGAGCTCGGCGTGGAACTCGATCGGGAAGTTGACGTCCCTGATGCGGTCTTTGATGTCGCTCGCGACCGCGTCGGTGTCCCGTCCGTCCACGTCGACGCCGACGTCGATGCTGCGGGAGACGTCCTCGTGACGGATGACGTTGGGGCTCTGGATCACCTCGACATTGGCGACCTGGTCGAGGCGGACCTGGCCCGCGCCGTCAGGTCGGTCGACCAGCAGCTGACGTACCTTGTCGACGCTGTCCCGGGTGGCGGGCGTGCCCCACACGACGACCTCGAACACCTTCTGGTCCTCGAAGAGGTTGCCGACCTCGATGCCGGCGATCATGGTTGCGGCGGCGCGGCGCACGTCGCCGGGCTTGACGCCGAGGGACTGGGCCCGCTCGAGATCGACCTCGACCTGGAGGGTGGGTTCCTCCACCGGGAGCTCCACGACAGGGGCGCGGGCGCCGTCGACGCCGCCGACGACCTTGCTGACCCGCTCGGCCTGGGCCTTGAGCGTGTCCAGGTCGTGGCCGAACACGCGAACGGTGAGGTCCTTGCCGTCGACCCCGTCGGCCGTGCGCAGGACGTCGTCGATGCGCTCCTGCGGGTAGGTGAGCATCGACGCCTCCGCACCCTTCTGGCTGTCGACGACGCCTCGGATCCTGTCGGTCGTCTCTTCGTAGTCGGCATCGGTTTCGATGCTCACCCAGAGCTCGGCCGAGTTGACGCTCACGGGCTGGTCGCCCGAGATGGCGCGGCCGACGTGGCCGCCGACGTTGTCGATGCCGGACAGAGCCCGCAGCTTCTCGCCCGCCTCGGCTGAGATGCGCCGCATCTCAGGCAGCGAGGTACCCGGTGCGCCCGTGAGCGAGATCAGCACGTCACGGTCCTTGAACTCGGGGACCATCGAGTCGTCACGATCGAGGAACGGGACGAGCACGACGCCCACCACGAGCAGCGCGCCGAGGATTGCGAGGCCGGCGCGGGGGGCGCCCAGCACTCGGCCGTGGGACCGGTCATAGCGGGGCTGGAGCCATTGCAGCACCGGCGACGTCCGACCATTCGGACGGCTCTTGGACAGCAGCAGCGTCGTCAGCGCCGGCGTGACCGTGAGGGCCACGACCAGCGAGGCGAGCACGGCCAGGGCATAGGAGAAGGCGAGGGACGGCAGAAAGGCGCCCAGCTCGCCCCGCAGCACGGTGATGGGGACGAGCAGCAGCAGGGCGATGGCGGTGCCGTAAGCAAGGGGGCCGAGGGTGCTGAGCACCCTGGCGCCGATGCGTCCGGACGAGACGGCGTCGGCGTCGGCGTCGGCGCCCAGTCCTCGCCGTGTGCTGTCCGCGCTGACGATCGCATCGTCTATGAGGAGGACGAGGGCGAGGGCGAGGCCGGCCAGCACCATGGCATTGAGCGTGACGCCCCTGGCCTCGAGGACGACGACGGCGGCCGCCAGCGAGAGCAGGACAGCGACGAGGCTGACGAACACGATGCGCAGGTCGAGCAGGAAGGCGAACAGGGCGAGAGCCAGGAGCACGAGGCCGATGAGCAGGCCGGTGCGCAGGTTGTCGTTCGACTGCTCGAGGTAGCGGGCGGGCTGGAAGAACGATGTGTCCACGTCGACGCCGGAGAGCCCAGGCGCCAGGTTGCTCATCGCCGATTCCAGCGCCTTGGTGACCTCGAGGGTGTTGGCCTCGGGCAGCTTCTCGATCACGATCATGAGACCGGGACCGTCGGTGAAAACGGCGTCACCGATCAGGGGCTGGTGGTCCTCGACCACCGTCGCCACGTCACCGAGGCGAAGCGCGGCCGGCGCGGCCGCCGCGGGAGTGGCGCCAGCCGCGGGCTCGACGGTGACCTTGGCCAGATCCTCAGGCGTGGTGATGGGCTGGACGTGCTGAACACCGAGGCGCTGGCTCTGGGTGTCGAAGAACCCGCCCGTTCCCGGCGTGGACGCCTCGAGGAACGTGAGGGGCGAGACCCACAGGGCGTTTCCCGTGGTGTGGATGATCTGGTCGAGTGTGACGCCCTTGGCGTGGAGCTGGGCGGGGTCGACCTGCACCTGCAGCTGTTGCTCGCGCTGGCCCCAGATGGCGACGTTGGACACGCCGGGAATACCGAGGAGGCGAGGACGGATGGTCCACCGGGCCAGCAACGACATGTCGATGAGGGACTGGCTCTTGGAGGAGAGGCCGACCATCATCACCCGGCTGGTCGAGGAGAGGGGCTGCAGCATCTGCGGCGGCTTCGACACGTTGGGAAGCGCCGCGGCCTGGGTGAGCCGTTCGTTGACGACCAGGCGGGCCCGCTCGATCGGCGTGCCGGGCTCGAAGATCATCTCGATCCGCGACATGCCGGGGAGCGACTGCGAACGGATGACGTCGAGGAAGGCGACGCCGTTGAGCAGGTCCTGCTCGAGCGGCGTTGTGATCAGCTCCTCGACCTCGTCGGCCGAGAGCCCGAGCGCTTCGGTCTGGACCTCGACGGTGGGGGGCCGGAACTCGGGCAGCACGTCGCGCGGCATGCGCTGGAGCTGGCTGACACCGAGCACGAGCACGGCCACGGCGGCGGCGACCACGAGGCCGCGGGACCTGAGACTCGAGCGCACGATCCAACGCATCATCGACAAGGACCTCCTGGGCCGTCCGGCGCGTCGCCGGCTCTCAGCGGGGATTCAGCAGTGGGGGCGTACGGTGTCGAAAAATCGAGCCTCGGCGGAGGCTTGATGCCGCGCGAGGAAATTG